>DATDWF010000080.1:0-10736 GCA_035289745.1 Candidatus Nanoarchaeia archaeon | reverse complement strand
GGGAACGCAAGCAAGGAGAAGATTCTGCTATTTTCGCTGCGAGGTGCAAGTAGAAATCTGCCTCTTCTTGTTCTTTCCCGGAAAGGATTTTCATACTCTATTCCCCTCATTTTCATGCCTTCTTCAACAGTTCCGCCACTCGCTGCCTTCCTATCTCTAAAATGAAAGCAGCCAAGCGGGGTCCACGCTCCTTATTGATCAGCACTTGGTACGCTCTCTTAAAGAAATCCTTGGTCTGGAAGTCGTGGTTTTTACAGAGGATGTATATCTCTTGATGCAGATCGACGTCCGTCCATTCTTTCTCCAGCAGGCGGTCTGCAAGCTCCTGGAAAATAATACGTTCCTTTTCTGACAGGTTTACTTTGCTCTTCTCCTGCAATACGAACTTAAACTCTTCCGGCGCATGCTTGAGCAGCCAGTTTTTCGCGCACTGCGCTCGTACTCGGAGCCGTTTTTGGTCTTCTTCATCTTTGAGCTCGTGCTCCATGTAAGAAATAACCCGTTCCACATCCAAGTCGTGCATCTGCAAGAGCATCGTCAGATGCCGGAATTTTTGCTGGAAGGGCATGCTTTTTGGCATAGCACCGATGTGGCTCAGCTCATACGCCACCTGCTGCTTCTGCTGTTCTTTTTCGCTGGCTTTCTCGACGCCAAAAGCGATCCGCTCGCAGGCATCGTAATCCTCATACACTTTGAACACGTCCGTGTCAAAAGAAATGCTGAATTCTTTATTCGGCCGGGTTCCGGCAAAAAGCCAGCGCACGATTTCCGGCTCATAGACTTCCAGCACATCTTTCAGCGTGATGACGTTGCCGAGGGAGGAGGACATCTTGCCACCGGCACCTTTGACGATGATGAAATCATACATCTGGTACACGGGTGCTTCTTTCTTCCAGACGGCTTTGACAATCTCTTTAGCAGTATCACGGCTGCCGCCGGGAGCCGAATGATCTTTGCCGCCGGGCTCAAAGTCCACATTTTCATACGCCCAGCGCATGGCCCAGTCCGTCCGCCAGCGGAGTTTCACTATGGGCGTTTTCCGGAAATCGAGCTCTTCTTCCACGCCGCAGGCGCAGCGATAGTGCAGCATATAGCCGCCTAGCCATTTTAGGTGCTTGATGGTATCTCGCCGGCAGTTGGGGCAGAACATAGTGATGGGCAGCCAGCCTTCGGTAAGATTTTCCTGCCGGAACTTGTTGAGGATGCTCTTGATGATTTCGGTATTCTCTAAAGCTGTTTTTATTTGATCTGCATACTCGCCCTGCTGATACTTTTGGTTCTGATAAAGAAATTCGGGGAAAATGCCGACTTGTGGCAGCACATCTTCCACTTCTTTTTCAAAATGCTGCGCATAATTCTCATGGCAGCCGAAAGGATCCGGCACTTCGACGATCGGAAAGCGCAGGTACTGCTGGAATTTTTCCTGCTGCGGGATGTTCTGTGGGACTTTTCTGAAAACGTCGTAATCGTCCCAGGAATAGAGGAAGCGCACCTGCTTGCCTTTCTTTTCCAACGATTTCCGCACCAAATCAACCGTAATAATCTCCCGGAAATTGCCGATGTGCACCGTCCCGCTGGGCGTAATGCCCGCTGCCACGGTATACTTTTTCTTGGTGCCTTTCTCTTTGATGGTGCGTTCTGCTAACCGTTCGGCCCAATGGTAGGATTCTTCGGCGCTTTCTGGCGCCTCTGTGGATTCTGCTTTCGCTTCGTTTTCTTTCGGCTTTTCTGGTATGGGCTTTTTCTTCTTTGGCGGTGCCATGGCGGGCTTTAGAGGGCGGCGTTATATAAAGATTTCTTAGGAATGTTTTTATACACTACTTTCTTCCTTTTTTCTATAAATTCGTAAAAAAGTGGTGGACCATGCTCATAACAACCTGTGGTAATTCTGAACTGCTGGCGAAGAAGCTGGCTAAGCGGGTACACGCTCGCTTTCTGCCATTAACTATTGCTGCTTTTCCGGATGGCGACCTCTATCTGCGCTACGCCACTGCTTCCTTGAAGGGGCAGACTGTGGTTCTGGTGGAGTCCTTCCAGCCGAATCCGAACCAAACTTTCCTTCACGTCATTTTTGCAGCGGAAACAGCCAAAGACCTTGGCGCGAAGAAAGTGATTTTAGTTGCTCCCTATCTCGCGTTCCTGCGGCAGGATGCCCGCTTCAAGCCAGGCGAAGCTATTTCCTCACAGATCATGGCAAAGCTGCTGAGCAAGGCTGTTGATAACATTATCACCATCGATCCGCACCTGCATCGTTTTGCTTCCCTGAACGAGCTGTTTACCATTCCGGGAAAGCGGCTGACCGCTGATCCGCTGCTGGCAGAATACATCAACCATCATTATCCTGATGCGGTGCTCATCGGCCCGGACTGGGAATCGTCGCAGTGGGCAGCGGCTATTGCCCGGAGCTTGGGAATGGCTTCTACGACGCTTAAGAAAAAACGCCTTTCGCCGACCAAAGTGCAAGTGCAGTTTGTCGATCATCTGGCAATCAAAGGAAAGGTCGTAGTGCTGGTCGATGACATTCTTTCGACGGGAAAGACCATTGCCGCAGCGGCCCGGGAAGCCCGGAAGAAAGGTGCTAAACAGGTGGTAGCTCTCGCCGTCCATGGCGTGTTTGTTCCCGGCGCTTGGGAAACAGTAAGAAAAGCCGGTGTTTCGCAGGTGATAACGACGAATACGATTACGCATCCCACCAACAAGATTGATGTAACACCGCTGCTGGTTGCTGCATTGAGGGAAGGAACATGAGCGAAAAAGAAACGGGTAAGAAGACGGGCTTTGCCGTAGCGGCACTGGTTCTCGGCATTCTTTCTTTGCTCTTCGGCTGGATTCCTTTCCTGGGTTGGATCCTCATCATTCTTGCTTTGGTCTTTGGCATCCTGGGGATAAAAAGCAAAGGGATGGCCATTGCCGGAATAGTGTTGGCAAGCATTGGCCTCATTTTGGCAGTTCCTGTTGGAGTAGTCGCCATCAAGAGCCTGGTGAATGCGACGCAGCCCGTCACGGAAGAAACTACGGAAGCCGGCGGGACACTTGCGGAGTGGAAAGAGAAAATAAAGACAGGCACCGGTGAGAGTGAAGAGTTCAAAACTCTGGAAGAGTGCGATGCTGCCATGAATAAAATGGCCATCACCTGTTCCGAACATTCCGCTTCCAACGAAGGATGGAGAGTGGTGAATCAGATAGAAGTCACTGATTTTAGAACGGGTCAGAATTACAATTTCTCAGAAGTCAAGCAGGGAGGATGCCCGGATTATTCGCCCGATCTGGAGCCTTATGATTATCCCCATACGGTGGAAGCCAGGACGCAGTTAACACAGGCGCAAACTGCTGATTCTTCGTATTCTGTAGGCTGCAATCTTATTTGCACCGGGTGGACATGCGGGAAGGTTGAGGAGCCCGTACAACCGCCCGTACAACCACCGCCGGAAACCTGGGCCGGAACCATTACTGCTGAACTGGAGGACGTGCAATATGCCTGCGGTGGCAGTCAAGTTTCCCTAGAGTATGATATTACGCTCACCTCGCCGGCAAGTCTTGTCTCCGCACTGCAGGGTGAGCAGGAGATCACGCTCTGGTCGGATCCTAGCTATGAGGACACGAGCGGGAGCATAGCCGGGACTGCTGAAATCGTTGCGCAGCCACCCCGTGAAGGCGTTATTTACTGCGAACTGGAAGGGGGCAGCAGTAAGGACGTTCCTCTGCGTTTTTATGCCACGGGCAATGAACAAACGATTCAGCTTTCGGAAGTTCCGGGTGAGCAGAATCTTCGCACCCCATTCTTTGGCTACGAACGCATCTTTCATGAGGAAGTGGGGATGACGGAGGAAGATTTCCTGGCAGGAGTTCCGCCGCTTTTAGTAGCCACTTCGATTACAGAGACAGAAATTTCTGGTGAAATAAAGCCTGGCTATGGCTACACAGGAACGTTTGTGCTCACCAAAGAATAAACGGTATGCAGATGAACGTAAAGAAACCTTTGGAAGAAACGGACATCGAAGGAGAGGGCACGCATCCCTTTCATGAAGAGTACGTGAAAGAGAAGCTGAAAAAGAAGAAAAAGAAAAAGCCAGAAGGGGAAGACGAAGGGGATGAATCCGAAGAAATTGAGAAAGGAGGAACGCATCCGTATCACGAGGAGTATGCGAGGGAGAAAGTGGTGAAGAGATGAGCTATTGTTGTAATCCGACCTCTTCCCTTAACTCTTCCGCCTTATCCGTCTTCTCCCACGTGAATTCCGGCTCTTCCCGTCCAAAATGCCCATAATTGACCGTCTTCCGATAGATCGGCCGCAGTAACTGCAGCTGCTCAATAATTGCTCTGGGCCGCAAATCAAAATGTTCTTGAATCAATGATGCAATTTTCTCTTCCGGAATCTTCTGCGTTCCATTCGTGTTCACGTACACTGACACGGGCTGCGCCACGCCGATGGCATACGCCAGCTGCACGATGCATTCGTCTGCCAAGCCCGCCGCCACGACGTTTTTTGCCACCCAGCGGGCAGCGTACGCCGCGCTTCTATCGACTTTACTGGGATCTTTGCCCGAGAAAGCGCCGCCGCCATGCGGCGCCCAGCCACCGTAGGTATCGACGATGATCTTTCTTCCGGTAACACCTGAGTCGCCTAACGGGCCGCCGATTTCAAACTTGCCAGTCGGGTTAATAAAAATTTTTGTATGCGCATCGAGATACGTGCCGAGCGTTGGAAGGATAACTTTCTGGTGCAGGACGCTGCGAAGATCTTCTATCGCAATATCACTGCTATGATGCGCAGAAAGCACTACGGCATCAACTCGTTTCGGAATATTCTTTTCAAATTCCACCGTCACTTGGCTTTTGCCGTCGGGGCGCAAGAAGTGTCCGTTCGTCACGCGAAAATCTCGCAGGGCTTTGGTCAAGCGATGGGCCAAAGCAATAGGAAGTGGCAGCAGTTCTGGAGTATGCCGCACCGCACAGCCGAACATCAGCCCTTGATCTCCGGCTCCCTGCTCTTTGTTCTCTCGGGCAGAAACGCCAATATCAATATCGGGGCTTTGCGGCGAGATGTGGAGATTGATATTTGCCGTCTGATAATTAAAGCCTTTTTCATCAGCATCATAGCCGAGATCCTGCAGGGCTTTTCGGGCCACTCTCCTCAGGTCGAGCTTGGCTCTGGTCGTTAATTCCCCGGCAAGATTGAGGTAGTGATGCGTTCCTAACGGGTCGATGACGGTCTTTACCTGGGTTTCGATGGCAACCCGGGAGTTTGGATCCTGCTCCAGGCAAGCATCCAGCACCGCGTCAGAGACGTAGTCACACAATTTGTCTGGATGCCCCTCGGTAACACTTTCGGACGTAAAAAGTTTGTTCATAGCCGTTCACCTTTTTTTTCTGGCTTCGTTATACGCAGCGCCACTCTGCGCCATGCTCCAAGGCTTATTCCAGGGGAAGTCGGGATTCTGAAAGAAATCCGAGCTTTCGACGATGCGCCGGTATAGCTCAGCGTCTCGGAGATGGAATACTGCAATCGTTTCTTTGATGCTCAGCGGCACGTATTTTCTGATCCAATCCTCCAATTCCTGCTGGCTGATTCTCGCTGTGTTTTGCGTCGTGATATTTAACCCGACGTCATCTCTGCCGATACGATAGCTCAATGCTACCCGCGCAAAATCACAGAGATGGTTGTGGACCAGCTGCACGGCGATATAGCGGGCGAGGAACGTTCCCGTTCCTGAGGGCTTGGTGGGATCTTCGCCGCTGAATGAATCTTCTACGACGCCATAACTGGCAAAGCCGTCGCGATATGATTTTGCTTCGCGGCTGCCTTCGTCAACCTTCCAGCCCCCTTCATGCCAGCCGCCCAGGCCGTTGATTTCAATATCGTCTGGCGCAGGGTTGCCGATGTTCTGCAGATACGCATGAATCAGTTTCTGTACTTTTACCCGCAGCTCTTCGACGGGCAAGGCCTCTTCATGCTCCGTGGCAAGGGTAATGCTTTTGAAACCGAGAAATGTTGTTCCCTCATAGATTGCTTCTACGCCGATTTTCCCATCTGCCCGCAGGCCGGGAAGAAGGGCCACTCCCGATGCTTTGGCAAGCTCTCCAGGAACGACTCCCCCATTCAGATAAATAGTGTCCAGCAGGTCTCGTATGCCGACGGCAGCATACCGTTCCCAAGGCAGGTGCAGCGGTGCATCTTTATAGGCGACAGCAATGGCATAGCCGGAATCCCCCGACGCGTCATTGGCGGCGAGCTCATCGGATTGGGGCTTCAGGTTGAATTGTATTGTGATATCTTCCGTTGGTAAATGGCTGCGCTGGATGTTGTTATAGTGCTCCCGGATAATGTTGCTCAGCGCTTCCTCGACGTGCGGAGAAGAAAGCAGGCGTGCAGACACTTCTCCCGATACGCGGACTGTTGGCTTATCAGTATAGCTTCCAGTCACTCGCAGATCAAACCGGGCATTTGGTTCAAGTTCAAGAAAATATGCTCCCACCAGATGAGCCAAACCGGCATCTAACTCGTCGGGCTTCCCTCGCCGTCCGGCTTCGAAAGCATGGTGTATTCTTTCCGAATGTATTTTTTTGGTCACAGGCATCACCATTTTTGTTGGCGATGCTTTTGGCATTTATTCTTTTGTGACGGTTTTATTCGGATTGGAATATTTGGGAAGGAAGTTTTGGGGAATATGATGAGTTTTTTGTCGAGAAGGGAGAATAATGGCTGTTATATTCAATTAATCTTCGTGCCTTTTTGTAATAGAAAATTTGTTAATTTTATTCTAATCGGATAAATCACTAATGCAATAATAATCGTGCCTAATAAATAGGGCAGTTCCCAATATTCTTTATCTTCTCCTGCTCCTAAAATCATAAATATTAACTGGTCAATTATGAGCCCCGCCCCAATTCCAGAGAGCAAAATTTTTGGATGGGTTTCTTGTTTTGGAATTATTAACCCAATAATCATTAAAATTACTCCAAACCAAAAATGATGGATGACCATATCCAAAAATTTTATATCAACTTCTGACACGATTATTATAGAAATTCTTACGATTAGAATTGTTAAGACCATTAATAGATAAAACAAATTTTCTCTTTTCATTATAATAATCCAATTCTTAACTAATTTAAATTTCTATCGGCACGAAGATTAACTCTGAAATTTCCCTTCGGGACGTTGCACTAAACCTCGTTCCTATCGGAAGCTCAACACCCATCATTCCAAAATCTCCATCACCTTCTCTGCAGCTGCCTGATAAGATCCGCTTTCGTTATAACCCCCGCCAGCTCACCTTTTGCTTGCACTAAGATTAATGAAGAGAACTGCAGCAGGGCAGCAATCATGGTAAAGCTGGTTTCTGCCGAAACTACCGGCGGAGCTTCTTCCATGACCTCCTGAACCCGCTTTTCCGTAAAGCCCGCCTGCATATGGCGGACAATCGCGGTTTCTGAGAGCAGCCCGAGAACTTTTCCGTTATCGACGACCGGAATTTGGGAAATGCCGTGCGTGGTGAACAGGGGCAGGACGTCCATCATCTTCTGGCTTTTGCGGATGCTGATCACACCTTTGTGCATGATATCTTTCGCATGCTTCTCAGTATCCTGCCGCTTCGTCAGCAGAGCGATAGCCTCTTCGATCTTCTTCACGTAGCTGTATGTCGGATCAAGCCGGCTGGATTCGATCTTCGCCACCATGGACTGGCTGATCCCGGCGAGCTGCGCAAACTGCTGCTGCGTGAGCTCCAGCTGCTTGCGGATCCTTTTCAGCTGCGTGATGTCGAAGACCATGAGGCTCAGAGAATGTTCTCATTTATAAATATTCCGAACGGAATATTCTTGGCAGGAAAATATTTAAGAACTCTGCGGTTATAGGAACGTACAAAAAGAGGAGGCAGGTATCATGTATCATACCAAAAGAATCGATGAAGAGTTTGCGTTCGACGAGCCCGATTTAGAAAAATTCGTCCTGAGAAAAGTATCTTCGTTATGCCAAGATGGGCAAGAGGTCGGCAAAGTGCTGCAGGTTGCTTATAATCATCAGTATACTAGCAGCGATTATGAACTCCAGGCCGAGTTTTACCCGCAGCCCTTGCCAGCGGATAATTTCTTCGCAGCTGGGCTGGTGCATCGGCAACATGCCTACGAGCCGCTCCAGGCTGACGGCTCTTTGGAAGGGATTGTGCTGAGCAAAGGAAGTACCGGGGTCATCTACCCCAAAAAGAAAAATTGCCTGTTTCTCCGCCCCGCATGGTTTGCTGTCGTTTTAGGGATTCTTGCGGAGCACGCAGAGCAGCGGGAAACCTTTGCCGGCTATAGGGCCTCAGGCCATTCCTGGTGCGGCTTTCTGGGATATTACTATCAGCCACCCGGCCCGGATCAGGAGAAAAGGAAATTTCTGGAGAAAGGAAAAGAGACGGACTCAATTTCTACGGTGGTGCAGGCCAAGATTGGTAAAGAAAGCGCTGGCAAAGAAGTGTACGAGTATTGGAACAGCGAAAAAGTTTCAGTGACAAAGCCGCTGGGAGAAACCGGCATAGAAGCAACTCTCTGGAGAGATGACCTGCGGTTCAAACGGGGAGAAGAGAGCTTTCACCTGTGGCGCCATCAGATCCCGGCGTTGCAGAAGCTTGTTCAGTTATACATAGAGGAAAAAGCATGACCAGAAAAAAACGCTCTTCACGCGATTCGCTGGAGCATGCTTTAAGTCGCGCCTTAGGCGAGGCGGAACAGAGAAAAGAAGCGAAGGCAGTCGCTGCCAAGAAATGGGCACAAAAAGCCCAAGCGCTGCTGCATGCGGCTGAAAAAAATGAAGAAGAGCATGCCGATGAAAAGAAAGCGTTAGCTGACACTCTTTTTTCCTGGGCCTGGGATTTTTCGCAGACAGATATGTACCGCCGCCTGCTGGACGCCGTGCTGTCTGCAGTGCCCCCTGATAGGAGAGAGCTTTACGTGTTCGGCGGGGGATGGGGGCACGAGCTTCCTTACGATTCCAATAGCTATGGCTGCTGGTCGCGGCTCTACCTGCTGCCTGCAGGAAATTTCTTCTATGCGGCTGGCTATAAATGGTTTCCGAGTTCTACACAATTCCCAATCAAGACCCCGCGAGAGCTGGAGAATAAACTCTGCCACGCCTATCTGGAAGAATTTGCCCAAACGCTGCAGAGCGGCGAAGTGTATGATGCGATTCGGAGATGGTATCCGGTTTTTTCAAAAGGGGAATATTTTTTTTTTAAGCTCAATGGCTTATAAAGACCATCTAGCCCGTTGCGATAAGAAAAAATGTATAGCTGGCGAAGAGATCAAATCATAACCACCGCCGGCAAGCCATGGAAGTCATAGTCTCCGGTCACTAATTCCAAGCCATGGAGTAAAGCACTGATATAAATGATAACATCAATCAGGCCGATGCTTTTCTTTATCTTCCGTAGTTGCCCATATATCTTTCCGCTTTCGACGAGGATAGGCTCTTCCAGCTGGATAATGACAGAATTTCTCCTGATCAGAGAGAGTACAGAATCAACATTTCCTCTATTGTCCACAACCCATCGGGTAATTTCAGCAAAAGTTATGGCGCTGGTGTATACCTCCTCCTCTTCGAGAACTTTCAGCACTTTTCTTCCTTTTTCTGACCCTTTAAAGTATTCTACCCACGCAGAAGTATCGAGAAGTTTCATCTAAAATCACGAATTCTCTTGTCTCTCTGAAAAGAAACTCTGTATCCCTTGGCGAAACCGAAGCCGGATAAATCTTTATGGGATAGTAAAGCAATTTCTACCTCTTCCCCAACGTGCAAACGTGCTTCAGCTATGTGCTCTCGGGGAATTAAGACTCCTACTGAGGTACCAACCCTGCGAATTTTTGTTTTGAACAATTCAGCCATCTTCCATTATAATGGATTATAATATATAAACTTTTCTCATTCAGGATGAATCTCACAGCACAAAGTACAAAATCACCGGCAGAATTAAGCAGCCCATCAGATGATTCTTCCCCACGCCCCAGTTCGACACCAGAACGCCGAGCGCCGTCGCCGTTCCCAGAATCGCCAATCCTGGTAGGCCATCAAAGACGATGCTGAGCAGCGCAATGAACGCAATCACCCCCCATGCCAGTTTAGCGTACGGAATTTTGCGGATGAGTTGCGCACAGCGTTTGGAAATGAAGAGTGTCAACAATGCTGCAGCTCCTCCTGCCGCGAGAGCAACGCCCAGGAACAGCAGCAATTCCGGAATCCCGATAGTGCCGATGAGCTGCTGTACGGCAACGATGGCCCCATTTCTGGCTTTTTCAATAGCATAATATGCGCCTATACTCAGTACCATTGATGCGGTGTTAACTTTGGAGATGAGCAGTATTAATTACCAAAAATCTTGGTAACAATACCACCTAAAACCAAAGTTAATACGGCTAATTTCTAAGTTAGGGCGTATTAATGTTATCTGAAATTAAAGATTAACATAATATACTTTAACGCATGGAGGAGTGAGAGAATGACAGAAGACAAATTTAAAGCCCTTTCGAAGATTATAGAAGACAAGAACCTTACCATTTCTCAGACCGAGGTTCTGCAAGGATTTCGGGAGCATCTGCAAGAAAACAAACCCCACCTTTCAAAACCTTACCTCTATGACTTGTTCAAGCAGGCGAGGGATTTTGCCCTGTTGATAAAGAAGCCTTTTGAAGAAGCCACGGCAGAAGATATTGAAGCTTTCTACCAGCATTGTGTGGGGGTAAAGGAACTCAACGATGTA
>DATDWF010000079.1:0-6947 GCA_035289745.1 Candidatus Nanoarchaeia archaeon | reverse complement strand
CTTTGACCATAGCTATCTCCCATTGCTCAAGTGGCTTTGCAGGGCGGCCATTCTTCTTGCCTATGTCAGGCACATTGCCTGTTGTAAGGTAGCTTGTCCAGACCTGGTTGACACGACGTATGGAAATTCCAGCTATTTTGCGTGCCTGATAGGTTGTCCATCCTTCATTTTTCCTGCGTATTGTCTCGATAAGTTTAGTCCGGGTTAGTTTCATAACCCCAAGAAACTTATCGTAGGGAAATAGTTTCGGGATAACACAATCACAAAACCCGCCAGAACCTTTAAAAAGCTCCTCCATTGCATAGTGCTCATGGCCAAGAAGAAAAAGGCAGCGGAAAGAACCGAGGTATCGGAAGAGAAACAAGAAGTCCTCGAAGAACTAGAACTTGCTCCCATTGCCAGCAAAACCGAACCAGAAAGTAAAGGTGGTAAAGAAAGCGACGTGTTGCGCAGCAAGAAAAGGCAGCCCGTCATCGGCCTTTTTGCTGGCGAAAGAGTCATTACTGAAGCGTCTGATGATGCGAGAGAATTCTATAACCAATCCTGCTTTGGCACCGTTACGGAAAGTGGCAAAGTAGAGCTTTCTCTTCTGGAAGCGTTGTACCTAATGGAAAAAAGCCGGCTGGATATAAAAAGCGAAGCAGGCAAAAAGCTCTCTTCTGAATTGTATGTGAAAAAATCCCGCAAAGCTGAGCCAAACTTCTGGATCCGCTACTGCGTGTTCCGGGATATGCGCAATCGAGGCTATATCATTAAGACCGCCTTGAAATTCGGCGCCGATTTCCGCGTCTATGACCGCGGCGTCAAGCCAGGCGAGGACCATGCCCGCTGGATTGTCTTTCCCGTGCACGAAACGAGCGTATTTACCTGGCATGAGTTCAGCGCCAAGAATCGCGTGGCGCATAGCACCAAGAAGCGTTTACTCCTAGCGATTGTTGATGATGAGAATGATGTGACGTATTACGAGACGCGTTGGATGCGGCCGTGAGTGGTAGGATCTCCTCTTCATGGAGGACGAGTGCTTTCCTGAAGAGTACTGCACCCTCAAAAATTATTTAAAGCGGTTTTCTTTCGTTGTGCTATGGCCGTGGGCATGACCGATCAGGATAAAATTCTCCAGTTTCTCCGCTTCGGCGGGCCGACGCTGCCGGGCAAAGTTGCTAAGAATCTGCAGACCGATACTTTGCTGGCGTCTGCTCATTTGGCGGATCTGGTATCCCAGCGGAAAGTGAGAGTCTCAAGCCTGAAAGTGGGCGGCTCTCCGCTCTATTACCTGCCGGGACAGGAGGAGAAGCTCGTGGCTTTTGCTGCGGGGAATGTGAACCCGAAAGATTTGGAAGTTCTCGAGATTCTCCAGAAGAAGAAGCTGCTGCGGGAGAAAGGTCTGGAGTTACTGCCCCGCGTAGCCCTGCGTTCGTTAAAAGATTTTGCCGTTCCGTTGCAAGTGACGGTGCAGGGCGAGAAAGAGCTTTTTTGGAAATGGCATCTGGTTGCGGATGTGGAGATGCAGGAACTCCTCAAAGTGTATTTCCCCGAGAAGCCGCAAGAGCTTGCCCCGTCATCTTCTCAACCAAAGCAGCCACCTGTTCTTTTGGAAACAGCTGCTGTTCAGCAAAAAGCGGTCCCGAGTACGCCGGAAGCGGCAGCGGAACACTTGTTTTCTCCTCCTCTTCATCCATCTCCTTTGCGTGCTCCTCCCTCAGCAGTTGCCCCTGAAATAGTGCCCCGAGCCAAGAGAACGCATCACGCATCGGTGCACGGCAAGGCATCAACTCCCACCCAGCAGACGCTGCCAAGCGCTACGGAAGCTATTCCCGCCGGAGAGCCTCTCCAAAATAAGCCGGATACCGCTGAGAGGAAGCCTTTCTTGGCAAAGCTCAAAGAAAAGATTTCCCGGAAGAAAAGTGGAACAGCTGTTTCTGAAAGCAGCTTATCCCTGGCGTTGGACGATTTTTTGCAATCCCTGCAGATCTCCATCGAGAGCAAAGAGACCGTGCGGAAAGACGCGGAGATGGATTTGCTCGTCAAAGTGCCTTCTCCCGTCGGAGAAGTAACCTACTTCTGCAAAGCGCGGAAGAAGAAGCGCTGCGATGAGAAAGATATTTCTGCTGCGTACGTGGAAGCGCAGCTGAAGAAACTGCCGCTGCTTTTCGTCTATTCGGATGAGCTCAGCAAGAAAGCGCAGGATCTCGTGGCTTCGCACGAGCTGCAGAATGTGGTAGTGAAGAAAATTACTTTGGCGGGAGATTAATCACTTCCGGAGATTTTTCCTATGGGCTTACAATTTCGGGATCTGGTGGTCAAAAAAGAGATTTCTCTGGCTGACCTGAAAGGAAAGATTCTGGTCGTTGATGCGTACAACAATCTCTATCAGTATCTGACGACGATCCGCTCTCCGGACGGCGCGGCGTTTACGGATAGTAAAGGCCGGGTCACATCACATCTCATCGGCCTTTTTTACCGGACGACGACCTTGCTGGAAGAAGGCTTGCGGCTGGCGTTTGTCTTTGACGGCAAGCCGCCGGCGATCAAGCAGAAGACCTGGGAGAAGCGCAGCGCAGCGAAAGCAGAAGCGGTGAAGCGCTTCAAAGAGGCCGAGAAAGCTGGCGCGAAAGAAGAGATGAAGCGGTTTGCGTCACGTTCAGCAATACTGACGAAAGAGATGGTTGCCGACGCCAAGACTGTTCTGGCTGCTCTTGGCCTTCCGATCGTTCAGGCGCCTTCCGAAGGGGAGGCGCAGGCGACGCATATAGTGAAGCGTGGTGATGCTTATGCGTCTGTCAGCCAGGATTACGACAACCTCATCTTTGGCTGCCCACGCTTAGTGCGCAATCTTTCGGTGGCGGGCAAGCGGAAGAAAGCCGGAACGCTCGGCTATCAGACCGTCAAGCCCGAGCTGATTCTGCTGGACGATGTATTGAAGCACGTGCAGCTGAATTTGGAACAATTACAGGTGTTAGCCATGCTTATCGGCACGGACTACAATCCCGGCGGCATCAAAGGCATCGGCCCGAAGACGGCGTTGAAGCTGCTGCAAGAGTACAGGAGCGATTTCGAGGCTCTGTTTAAGAAAGTCAACTGGCCGGAGCAGCATCCGGAACTGCCCTGGCAGGAATTGCTGCGGACAATCAAAACCATCCCGGTTACGGACGATTATACGCTGGAATGGCGGGTTCCTGATGAGAAAAAGCTGCGCACCCTCTTGATAGACGAGCACGGCTTTGCGGCAGAGCGGGTAGAGCAGCGGCTAAAATCCTTGAAAGAGCATGGGAAGATGGTAGTGCAGAAAGGATTGGGGAGCTATTTTTCGTGAAAGATAAAGATTCTTTATCTTTTTCTAATGATCTTTTCCACTTTATTCACAAATTCAATCGCTTTTTCTCCAAGATTTTCTGCTAAACCCTGTTCATATTCGATAGAAATCGAGTAGGTGGCATCTTCCCGATAGTTCTTCAATTCAACAAATTCTTGAATATCTTCTTTAGCCATACTGGTTTTCGCTACTGTTTTCAAATCTTCCTCTGAAATATGCTGAGGATAAAAGAACTTAATCAAGATTGAAATCGTTGCCATGTGGCTTTTGGTCTTGTATCCTTTCAGTGCGCATAACGCCAAAGCCGCTTGATAAACTGCGTAATAGTAACCGACAATTGACCACTCATAGAAATCTTTCAGGTCGTCAAGAACACCTCTCGAGAACCGTAAATTTCTCTTTGCCTTATGCAGGTGGCCTTCCACTTCTATTTCCGTGGCTCTTTCCCGAATAGTTTCTCTGTTCAGATAGTTCTTAAAGTCTTTTTCCAGAGCACTTCTCTTCTGTATCCATACTTCCCATCTCTGTTTCATTGGAATATGACCTCATAGTAAAGCTGATTCCCAAAGACCGGATAGCCGTAGTGGAGGGCATCCTGCAGCGCATAATTTTGCTTATTTTCTCTCTCTTTTAAAAATTCATCTAATCTCATAACGATAGAATTGATTCTCAATCCTGTTTCAGCAAGGATCTGTTTTTTCAGGGTATCTACTCTTTTTGCATCATTTTTTTCTCCCGCGCCATATACGACCAGGAGATCAATATCGCTTTTAGCCGTATAATTCTCTTTAGCAGTAGAACCAAATAAGAGGGCAAAATAAGGGATCTTAATAGCCTTTATCCCCTCAACAAACATCTGTACTGCTTTTCCCCGTTTGTATTCTAACCGTGGCAATCGCTCTAAATCAAAATAGGAGAAAAACACTTTCACGAAAGCGCTGTTTAAATTAACTTCATAAATCTTTAAATTTCCTTCTTTTCGGAGGTCTATCATCCCCCGCTTTTCCAGAGAGCTGAGGTATTTCAGCATCGTGTGCTCTGACAAAGAAACCGCTTTCTTTATTTGCCGAACATGACCCTTTCGATGCTCGTAGAAGTATTCCAGCACATCCAGTTCTTTTCCCGTAAAATGTTGCATTTTATGCATTAATCGTTGTTAATAGTGCAACGGTTATAAACTTTTCGTATTTTTGAGCAGCGGCTGAGATCATTGCGGGAGCACGGGAAGATGGTGGTGCAGAAAGGATTGGGGAGCTATTTTGCGTGAACAGTGGAAAAGCGTTTTTTCTTGAATCGCGATAGCACACCGTAGAGTTTAGAATAAAAAGGTTAATAAACACAATAATTAATGCAAGACCGTGAAAAAAGAGGCAGTAGCACTTCTCGTAATCTTTATGGTGTTTGGTTATGGCTGCGTAGAAACCGATGTTGACCTTACCAATGAACTGCCAGAAGTGCCTGAGCCAGTTGAAATCCCGGAGCCCGCAGCTGAAAAAATTGAAGGAAATAGTGTTGAAACGGGTGATGAGGCCACTATTCCAGCGAAAGAAGAGCCCATAGAGGCTGTGCCTGAGTGGAAGTATGGCGGCCAGGCGATAGGGGGGAATTATGCAGATTCTGATTTTGTTGCTCTTGGCAATGGCAAATACCGCATGTATTATGCCATTGAGCCAGAAGTGCCCGGAAACAAATTGGAAGTCTATTCTGCTCTTTCTTCTGATGGGATCACCTGGGTGCCGGAAGAAGGGGTGCGAAGAACGTTTACGGTTTTTCCTGATGTCGTTAAACTTCCCGATGGAACCTGGAGGATGTATTTTCAGAATGCGGGTGTTATTAAAAGTGTAACATCATCTGACGGCCTATTGTGGAAAGATGAGAGCGGTACACGAATTGATACTAAAAATAACGAAGGTCTCACTTTTGAAAGAGTTGCAGGACCCACGACGTTCTATGATGGAAGCAAGTATATTATGGCTTACAGTGGCGCTCTTTCTGGAAAATATAAAGACGCACCGAACAATGAGATGGCCGTATTAATGTGGGCAACGTCAACTGATGGGTTGAAGTTTGACATGCAAGGTATGGCTTTGGATACCCGGAATGATGCATACTATGGGTTCGCTGACACTCCTGATCTTATACGCTGGGACGATGGTAAAGTCAAGATGTTTTTCTGGGGGTACTTTGGGATTTATGAATCTACTTTTACCGGTGAGAGCTTTACTGAACCAGTCATGGTCTATGAAGCTAAGAAAGAGAATTCCCTGCAGAGGTTCCCTTCCAGCCCGCCGGGCGATCCCACCTTAGGGAAAATCGGCAATAAATGGTTCATGTACTATGGACAACATACGAAAGGGATTTATTATGCAACACTCAAATGAGAAATTCCGTATTGGCAATAGGCATCATTTTTCTGGTAATATTAGTTGGATGTGCGCAAGAAGTGGAAATACCACCTTCAGTGCCGGAAGAAATTGTTGAAGAAGCTACTACAATACCAGAAAAATCAAAACCAATAGAAGGAGAAGCGAATAATTTAACTGACATAATTCCACAACAGCAGGATGTAACAGTTAATCAACCTGCTATGCAAGAAACTAAAGTTCAAGAGCCTAAATGCAGCAGAGAATTCTCTCCACAATTCAATGCTGGACCTTATTATGAAGGTGCCTTATTTGATGCTCATTTCCATATGCCTCAATTGATTGATTTTAGTGAAATTGAGGGGCCTGACGCAGATCATGATACCAATTCTATTATAGACCCCGTTTTAGGAAAAGATGTCAGCTTGGATAAAATTTTATGCAACTTTGACAAAGAAAAAGTACGGGGATCAATAGGCTTCTCAATCGGAATAGAACCGTTGTTAGAAGAAACGCTAAAAGCAGCAGAGTCAGTTAAAACGGATTCTTTAGGGAAGATATACTTGTTTTTAATGCCGCAGGTGTTTAGCACAGAAAGCCTGGAAAGCATTGAAACCACAAATAAGGGTTTGTTTGCAGGATACGGAGAGATTGCTTTTTACTTCGTGGCTCAAAAAGGTCAAAATCCTGATGATCAGAAATATCTTGATATCTATGAAGTGGCTGGAAAGCATAATTTAGTTGTGATGATGCATCCTGATGCTAAACAGGAAAATTCCGTGGGAAATGCCGCAACAAAAAATCCAAACGTTAAATTCTTAATACACGGGCCTGAGATGGAAGATTCTATTATTAATCTGATGAGTAATCATCCAAATGTCTATTATTCCATAGACGCAATTTTAATTCGAATTCCTCCAAGCCCGGGAGGTTTACTCTATACTTCAAGTAATAAAGAGGATTTTATATTAACATTTACAGAAAACTTTGACATACTATTAAACAGGGCTGTAAAGGATTGGAAAGAAAAAATCGAGCAACATCCAGATAGATTCATGTGGGGAACAGATAGAGCGCATAAGTGGACTTATGATGAAGAGGTAAGTGTTTTGTTAGAAGAATTCGGTAGAGCATTTATTGCCAGATTAGACCCTGCTGTTCAAAAAAAATTTGCATATGAAAATGCGGAAAATTTATTTAAAAATTAAATGCTCCCGCCGTGCCTTATACGTTTTAGTGAAAAATTAGAACGTTTATGTTTTTAAATCAAT
>DATDWF010000078.1:0-27863 GCA_035289745.1 Candidatus Nanoarchaeia archaeon | reverse complement strand
TTTTTTCTTTTTTGTTGCTTTGTTACTCTAAATGCTTTTTGACCATGTCCGAGAAAATAACCTTAGCCCGGCTGAAGAAGTTTGGGAAGAACTTTGAGATCAGCATTGACCCCGAGCAGGCGCTGCGCTATCGGCGCGGAGAAATCACTGACGTTCGTGAGGTGCTGCTGGCAGAGCGGATTTTTACTGACGCGAGAAAAGGCTTAGCGGCTTCCCAGCAGGATTTGCAGCAAGTATTCAAGACGACCGATCCGCTGCAGATCAGCGCCATCATCCTGAAAGAAGGCGAGCTGCCGACGACGATCGAACAGCGGACGCAGGAACGCGAACAGAAAAAGCGGCAGTTGATTTATCTGCTGCATCAGCAAGCGGTCGATCCCCGGACGGGCTTGCCCCATCCGCCGGAGCGCCTGGAAGCGGCGATGGAAGAAGCCAAAGTGCACGTGGACGAGCATCGCCCTGTTGAAGAGCAGCTGCCGGAAATTGTGAAGAAACTCCTGCCGATCCTTCCCCTGAAAGTTGCCAAGAAAGTGCTGCGGGTGACTATTCCGCCGGCCTACATTGGAAAAGCGTATGCGCTCGTCAAGCGCCTCGCTACGATTTTGCAGGAGCTCTGGAAATCGGATGGCAGCTGGGAAGCGCGCGTGGAAATCCCTGCGGGCTTTCAGGTGGAGTTCTTTGAGCAGGTCAATAAAGCGACGCAGGGAAAAGCGGAGATGGCGGTGGAAGAAGAGAAATAAAAAGAGTTCTTGTTGTCAAGATGTTTTTTTTGGTATAATCTTAATTCCTGCTTTGTCTCTGAGCAGCATCGCTGATTTCCCGGCAGATAATTTTAAGTCATAAGCAATGTTGTGGGGGATCCGTACTGCCAGGCTATTTCCCCATTTAGCAAAAGTGACTTCTTTTGCGGTTCTCATCTTTCGATATTGTGTTGCTAAGCCTTTTAGTTGCTTCATTGTCATCATCTCTTCCCCGCACGCCGTGCAACGGTATGCTTCAAACTCGATGCCGTCTTCTTCCATGAACCCTTTTTTCTGTTCCATGGTCTTTTTCCGGCACATTGGGCAGTTCATGTTAATTTCCTCTTTCGACAGTTTTGATGACGATCACGTTTCCAACATTTTCTCCAATACAGATCAGTGAACCATCTTTTGTTTTCTTTGTAAACTTGATGCCGTTTTTTCCGATGCTCTTTCTCTTTCCTGTCTGCAGCACAGCATAAACTTGGTCAGGAAAAGCAATGTTTCTCTGTCGGGCTCTTCTGATGGCCTGAACGGTTATGATGATTGGCTTGCCATCAACAAAGACGTCCTCCATAAATGAATCTACAGGGATATACAAGTATATAAGCGTTTCGTTAGTCTTGCTTGTTTCTCTGTAATCCCTGAAAGTGCACATTTTCCAC
This sequence comes from Candidatus Nanoarchaeia archaeon, assembly GCA_035289745.1. GTDB lineage: Archaea > Nanobdellota > Nanobdellia > Woesearchaeales > GW2011-AR9 > JAUYQE01. The sequence goes on along the minus strand of DATDWF010000078.1, from coordinate 26,458 downwards.
CAATATCTTTTTAAATAACCCTGAAAATTCTAGCAGCAGTGAGAAAAGAAAGCACTTTATCCGCTCATATTTTCTCATGAAGCCCTATCATCAAAAAGCGGATACTATACGACTATGACTGGATTATTGGTACAAGAACGTGCAGTAGTGGTTCCCGGCGAAGCGCTGGCTGACGGGATGGACTACTTGCCCGGCGATTATACCTATCGGGTAGGCGATGCTATTTATGCCCGAGCTTTAGGCTTAGTTTCCTTAGCGGGCCGGGTGCTGCGGATAACGCCACTCGCGGGCCCCTATGTGCCGCGGTTTGGTGACAAGATTATCGGGCAGATTATTGATATTACCATGACCGGCTGGCGCATCTCTACGGCGACGGCATATTCTGCTTTGCTGAACGTGAAGGATGCTACCACGCGCTTTGTGCGCAAGACGGATGACCTGAGCCGGATGATGGCCATCGGCGACATGGTGATCGTGAAGATTGTCAATGTCACCTCGCAGCGCTTGATTGATGTGACGATGAAAGAGCCGGGGCTGCATCGCATCAGCGGCGGGCGGATCATCCGCATGAGCTGCCAGAAAGTTCCGCGAGTCATCGGCAAGCAGGGCAGCATGATCACGCTCATTAAAGATAAAACGGGCTGCAGCATCACCGTCGGCCAGAACGGTCTGGTCTGGATCCGCGGCGATGCGGACAATGAACATGTTGTTGAGCAGGCCATTCGCTTGATTGAAGAGAAATCACATATGGAAGGGTTGACGGAACAGGTCGATGCCTTTTTGACGAAGCATGCGAAGCCGGTCGTTCATGCTCCGGAAAGCGAGCGGCAATTTGCCGAGCAGGAAATGCCGGAAGAGCCGGGCGAGGAAGGAGAAGAAATGAGAACATATACGGAGGAGAACTGAAGATGGCTTGGTACAAATCTTCATTTGGATTTTATGCGGGGCTAGGAGTTCTAGCTCTCGGACTAGGCGGTGGCTTAAGCTTATGCGGTCCGTCATGCAATGAGAGGTTTAAAATTGAGCGTGAGCATTCTGGGTGTAATGAGGGGTCGGCAATTATTGAAGGACAAGTTCTTGGTAATCAGGAACCCGAAACGTGTCGCATGATAGATAATGTCCTGTACTGCTCTTCCATTGATGGAAAAGTGTTATCTATTTTTGTGGCTCAAGAATGTTATCAATCTCCTGAGATGCCGCAACCAGTCGGAGAACAATAAGAATCCTAAAAATTAAAAAAATTCAAAAACAAAACTCAAAATGACCTACACCAAACGATTAGACGGACGCGCCGTGAACGAGCTCCGTCCGATGAAAGCCCGCACCGGCATTATTCCGAATGCTGATGGCAGCGCGGAATTCATCATCGGCAAGACGCAGGCCATCGCTGCCGTGTACGGCCCCCGGGAAATGTTTCCCAAGTTCAAGCAGAATCCGAGAAGCGGCATATTGCGCTGCTTTTATAGCATGATGCCATTCTCCGGCTCCGGCGAGCGTATCCGCCCGGGAACCAGCCGGCGATCGCAGGAGATTGCCTTGGTCATGACGAAGGCCTTAGAGCCCGTCGTCGACCTTTCTGCTTTTCCCAATGCGGTTGTCGACGTGTTTGTGGAATTGCCGCAGACCGATGCCGGAACGAGATGTGCAGCCATTTCTGCTGCCGCTATGGCCTTGGCAGATGCGGGCATTCCCATGAAAGATTTAGTCAGCGCCGTAGCCGTCGGCCAAGTGGATGGCACGGTTGTTGCTGATCTGACGTATGATGAAGAAGCCTACGACGGCATCGTTTCCGACATTCCGGTTGCCATGATCCATAACACCAAAGAATTCACGCTCTTGCAGATGGATGGAGAAATATCAAAAGCCCATCTGCTGAAAGCCTTACACCTAGCGAAAGAAGCCACGGAAAAGATCTATGAGGAGCAGGTTCGCGCCTTGAAGGAGAAATTTGCTGCTAACGAAAAAACCGGCGAAAAAAGAAAAGCAGAGCAATCCGAGGAATAACTATGATGTACAATCAGCAATCTATTCTTGAACTGGCTAAACGAGGCCAACGCCTTGATGGCAGGGCTTTGACTGAATATCGCCAGCCTATTCTTATCACTAGAAATATTTCCAAGACTGCAGAAGGCTCGGCCCGCGTGCAGATCGGCGATACGGTCATCATGGCTGGCGTCAAGCTCGCTATTGAAAAGCCGTACAACGACACGCCGGACGAAGGCGGCATTATGGTCAATGCGGAACTCACACCGATGTCCAATCCCAACTTTGAGCCGGGGCCGCCGGGCATTGATGCCGTGGAGCTCGCTCGGGTCATCGATCGCGGCATCCGTGAAGCGAAAGCGATCGATATGAAACAACTCTGCCTCGTTCCCGGAGAAAAAGCCTGGTTTGTCACCATCGACTTGATTACTGTTAACGTAGCGGGCAATCTCTTTGATGCGGCGGGATTAGCAGCACTGGCTGCTTTGAAATCAGCGTTCTTTCCAGTCAGTGATCCGGAAACGGGCGTTATCGACTATAAGCAGAAGACGAACAAAGCTTTGCCATTGCTGAAAGAGCCCTTGCCCGTTACCGTCTTTAAAATTGGCGGCAGCCTGTTCCTTGATGTTACATTGGAAGAAGAGAAAGCGGCAGAGGCGCGATTGACGATCTCTTCCGATCCGGACGGCACCATTTCTGCCTTGCAGAAAGGCGGAACGGCGCCCTTAACGCTGGAAGATATTGAGCGGATGGTCGATCTGGCGACGGAAAAAGCTGCTTTCCTGCGGAAAGAATTAAATAGAACTATAGCATAAATGCTGTAATAAGAGTTACCTACTGCCCATTCACCATGGCTACCGAACAACCGATGCAATACACCAAGTACGAAAAAGCGCGCATGATCGGCTCACGGGCTTTGCAGCTCTCCATGGGCGCGCCCTTCCTGCTGAAGCTGAATGAGAATGCTTTGAATGCTATCGGCTATAGCCCGATTAAAATTGCCATGCGGGAATTTGATGAAGGCATCCTGCCCATAACGGTGAAAAGGCCGAAGAGCGCCCGGGCGGCGTAACACGGCATTCTTATTCTCACTCATTTTGGGCATAAATCCAAAAATTATTTATACTGTTCACCTTTCTGTTGTACTATTCATGAAAGCCCATCAACCTGCACTTCTCGTTTACTTGCAGACGTATCGTCCTGATCTAGCAGACGCTTTCTCAAAGGGGATGATGGGGCGACAATTTTACACCAGCCCTAAGCGTGGTGGAGGATCTTGTGTAGACCCCACAAAAGATGGGGGTGGCCATTCATTCTCCGAGGGGCACTCTTTCTATGAACTATCTCAAGTGATACAAGATTTCCAGCTGGGAAGGCGTACTTGTTTAGATGCGCTTGTTAACCAGAATATTGATAATTTTGAAAAGTATTTTCGTGAAAAAGGCCCCCACTATTGTGCCGGCTATCTTAGTAGGTTTGGGAATGTTGCTAGAGATCCCGTCGACGAGTACGAATTCTGTCGGTGGTTGCCACGATGGTTAGGGAAGCGAAGAGAAAAAGAAGCATATAATGCTGCCGTCAAAGCGTGGCAAGAGTTTCTCCACCAATAATAAATTGATTGGTCAGATGAGTGCATCCTCCACAGTTTGCTGCGATGTCTTTTACTCATTTTATTTTTTCACTGTTTAGTAATATTCCTCCACGAACATTTTTATAGTCCGGCTTTTTTTTCGCTCAGCATGGTCCTGCGCATTTTTGAAACGGATGAAGCGAAGTATTATTTGGGATTAGGGAATCATCTGGAGAGCAGTGCGCCGCTTTTTGAAGAAGTGGACTTCTCGGAGCTGGATTTTATGGTTTTTGAGGATGGAGGCAGTTCTGCGGACGATTTTCTGGAATATTTTTTTGCTCGGCCGCATTACCGAGCGCCTTATCTGAGAATTCTTCGGGAAAATTCCCATATGGGGGTGTATGGTGTCGATTGTGATCCGAATCCTTCCTTTGGTGCGAGAGTTGAGGATGTAAAGCAAGGGGCAGGTTTATTTTTAGGCATAAAAGGATGCTGGGATTTATGGAAATCTAAAAACTATTCTCCCCTGGGTAGAAGAGCTTTTCTTAGTGGTTTGGCTAAAGGCACTCTGGGGGCTTTTCTTTCCATGGACTGGTCCAATCAATTTTCTGGAGAGGAAGATGTTGCTGCGTTGCGCACTTTAAATACCATCAGCGCAAATTTTTTACCTACCCCCGACATTGGTTTTCGGGATGCGGTTACGGCTAAAAAAGTGTCTCAGCATCTCCTCCCAAAATATCAGCGCGAGGGAAGGAAAGTGCAGGCCGCGCTTTTGTATGGAGCAACGCATTCCAGCCTGGAAACAAAACTGCAAGACCCTAACATTACTGATGCTGTCTTGGGATTATATCACGATTTCTTTGGGCACGGCTCACGCAGGGAATTGAATCGGGTTATAGAAGTAGTTCGGAAAGGCGGTTATTCAACCGCTTCTGAATACGACTGCGGCATTTTTTGACCATGGAAACGATGATAACGTCGGAAAAACTGGACCAGTATTTTTCTGTTACTTCCCGTGCTCTGGAGCAAGTGAAAAAAGCGCTCAATCCTGAACGGAAAGAAGAAGCTGCTGATGCTCTGGACATGGCCCAGCGCTATTATGATGATGCGCTCTTCTTCCTGAAGAAAGGCGATGCGGTTACAGCTTTTGCCGCCCTAAATTATGCCCATGGCTGGCTGGATGCGGGGGCGCGCCTGGGATTATTTCAGGTGACAGATTCGCAGCTGTTTACGGTGGATGGGGTTTAAAAAGAGTAGCGAAAATCTTTCTCGTTTAAGGCCGCTCTTCTGGGGGATTATCGACGATTTTTTGTTTCTGCAGTAATTTCTGTATTCTGCCAATAATTTTTTCTGCGAGCTTTAAAGCTTCCTGCGCATCTTCCGCAGCACAATCTTCTCTATAATATTTTATCCCATTCCGTATTTTCCTGAACCGGTCAAATTGCCGAAGGTCAGGATCGGCGAATCCTTTTTGCCTGCAATATTGTATAGAGGCTTCATGAGAATACGACTTAAATCCGTCGCAGTACAATAAAGCATCGGCTGCCTCCCGCATCGCTTCATAGGCATTTTCTAGGATATACTTCGGCTTGGCTTTTAACTTTTGAGCGAATTGTAGCCGTTCTATTCCTTCCTGGAGCGTTGCCTTTGACAAATGAAAATCAGGCTTTTGTTTGCGAACCTCTCCTTTCCGCAAGAAAAAATAAAAATCGTTCACCAAGACCCCTCCAAGACAATGCCATTTGCCAAGTTTGCTTTGAACTCTTCACTTATTTCGTCTCGTTTTATGAAATGGAGGGAAATACGCTTTTTTAAATTTTTTTCAAAAGTCTCAAGGGAAAGGGGCTTTTCGTTTCTTCCCAACACGGCAAGGTCAATATCTGATCTCTCCGTATCCTCCCCGCGGGAGAAGCTTCCAAAAAGGATGATGGCGGGTGGGTGGTGGTACTGGTGGTCAAGAAACTTGATGAGGCCAGAGAGATACATTTTTTCCAAATTGAAGAGGCGTTTTCTCCAGACAAAAGTGCTCTGTTCCCGATTGGCTGTTACTGTAGTAAGCAATGACCCTTTCGTTTTGGTGATTATTTTTTCTTGTGCAAGTTTATCGGTTGCCGTGATAATACTGGGGAGCGAGAGCTTGGTTAGCCGGGAGAGTTCCCGCAGATGGAATTGCCTGCTTGGCTGGTCGAAAAAAACTTCCGCTATTTTCTGGAGGGTGTTTTTTTCTATCATCTGAAATATTAAAATATCAACTGGTATTTAAATATTTCTCTGCGCTTTCAGTATGCCTCTTACCGAGAGGAAAGCAAAATTATTGCTCTCAATTTGTATCCTATAAGATGGACAGTGAACTATCCGATCCCTGTAACAGCGCTGTGACATATGGCTAAAAAATGGTACAAAGAGCAGAGGGGCTCTTCTTCCCACCCATTAACCACCTGCAAGTACTAAATAAAACGAAAGATTTATAAAGAACCGCCCTTTCTGAACTGCAAAGTTGTAAAAGAGGTTCTTCGGTGGATTAATGAGGGAGGTTAATAATCACCAACAGGAGGAAGAACCATGATCGTCCAAAAAGAATTTTTGAACAGGCTGAAAGATTTCGGCCTGAATTCGTACGAGAGCAAGCTCTGGGTAGCTTTGCTTTCAAGAGGAGTCTCCACAGCGGGAGAGCTCTCCGACATTTCTAATGTGCCCAGAAGCAGATCCTATGATGTTCTCGAGTCGCTCGAGAAGAAAGGCTTCATTATCATGAAAGTGGGCAAGCCCATCAAGTATTTGGCCGTGCCGCCTGCGGAAGTCGTGGAACGCGTCAAAATAAAAGTGATGGAAGAGGCCGAACAGCAGAATACCATGCTCTCGAAGCTGAAAGACAGCGAAACCTTGGGCGAATTGAATACCCTGCACCGTGAAGGCATCAAGCTGGTCGACCCCACGGACAAGAGCGGCGCTTTCCGCGGAAGAGATAAAGTGCATGAGCACCTGTTGACTTTAGTGAAAAATGCCAAGAAGAATATCAGCATCATGGTGTCGCGCATGGGTGCGGAGCGGAAGTTTGACTTGCTGGCTTCTTATTTGAAGAAAGCCAAAGCCCGCGGCGTGGATGTACGGGTAGCTTTGCCGAACTCTGTCAAGCCGGACACTGCTGATAATTTCTCGCAGGTTGCCAAAGTCAAGCAGTACAAAGGGCAGGGCGCGCGGTTTGCGGTCATTGATGACCTGCACTTAGTGCTCTTCCTGACGGACGACATGGACGTGCACAAGAACTACGACTGTGCCGTGTGGGTGGAAGCGCCTCACTTCGTGAAATACTTTACGGAACTGTTTGAAAAGGAATGGAAGAACTAGGGAGGGAAAAGAAAAATGGGGAAGACAGATGATTTGATGGGATTAACTATTGCAGTTTGCTATTTAGTACCGGCTGCTGGGCTGTTAGTTCAGAATTGGGAGGGCTTCTCCCCGCGCCACGAAGCCAATCCCATTCCGACGAGCCAACTCGAAGATGAAGTACAAAACTTCGACGGCATCGAAGGTGATGAAACCATCTTGCGCATTGGCGGGAAGCCGTATGGTTTGGTGTATGATGCCAACGGCGAGCCGGACTTGGTGCCGTATCGCACGGGGACGGAAGAGTAAAGAAAAATAACGAGGAGGAAAAATAAAATGTCACTAACTGAAAAAATTGGAACGGGAGTTATTGTTGGAGGTGTAGCTGGTGTTGTTGTCGTAGTGGGGGCATCCGTAGGAGCTGCTTTTGGAGCTCTCGGTGGCCAAGTCTTAGATTGGATCCCCTACTTGAATACTGCCATCCCTGAAGGCATTGCTTATTTAGGGAATGCTGTTTCCGACACGGACACCACGCAAGACACTCTTCGCTACTTGGAAGGGAATTTGGATAAAGTTGGTGCAGTAATGGGCTTTGTCGGTGGCTATCTAAAATCAAGCACCACTGTTAAGAACAGATAGTAAGTCTAAAAAATGTGTGATGCCCACGGCAAACCGGACTTGGTGCCGTATACGATAGGGATGGAAGAGTAATAAATGACTCTCGACGATACACTGCAAGAACCAAAGAGGGCCACATGACCATCGACGACAAACTGGAACCGAAAAAGCCGTCGCTCAAGAAAGGCCTGACCACGCTCGGCATCGGCCTGGCGGCTTTGACTGTCTCCGCTTCCATGGAGCGGGGCATGCTGGATAATCTCCTGGCGGCTGCCGGTGGCATTGTCGGCTATAAAGGCGGGTGCGGGCTACGAGACTATGCTAAGTACTATTTGAAGTAATATACGACGTGAGAAGAAGAAACCAGGAGGAATGAAAAATGGGAAAAATGTTTGATATTATAATGGATTCATCTGTGGCGGCTGTCCTAGCAGTCTCCACTTTGGAGGTCATTGCTCACTACGAGAGCGAACGAACTGCTGTTGTCCAAAGCTATCTCTCGCAGCAATCGGAACTGACGGAAGCAGTTTTGGAAGAGGCTCACAACTATGCAAACGGGCTTGTTGATCACCCCTGGGATGGGTACGCTACGGGAATCTCCGCCGGTTTTTTTGGTGGATTTGCTTTATACCATGCATCCAAGAAAGAAAAATAAAAATCATCATCGGAAGAACTTCACCATGAAAACCAATGCAACCATCGCCGGACTCGTTCTCGCCGCTGCTCTCGCAGCTCCAGCGTGCTTTGAAGAGGACTTTGTTACTGTCCACGGAGTCGCCGGAGAATTTGCACAATATACTCCAACAACGGTGCATCCAGCCGTGGGAGTGCAGCCCAGCAGCTTGCTGTTCTCTGCGGACACCGATTACGGCTTCAGAATTATTGACGTCCAAGAAACCAAGATTGTCCGCGACGATAATGGCGGCATCGAGCTGGTGCGGGATGCGCTCTCTCCAGGCATGCGCTTTGAGATGTATGACATTTCTCTTCAAGACCTAGAGGGAGCAGACGGCGATCAGCTTCAGGTGCCGGCGAACAGAATCCTGATTTGCACGGATTATTATCTCTGCAATGATTGGACGTTATAAAAAATAAATGGAGGAAACTAAAAATGACCACAAAACAAAATATTGCATCTTTGGTGACGGCGCTGACTATCGGCGCAGGAGTTGGGGCACAAACTAGCTGCATGCCTGGCTGTAGTAGTGAAGAGGATGCCATCCAAGCTGCCCAATCGGCTGGCTGGAGCGATGTTGCCGTGGTAGGCAATTCGTACTTCTTCACGTTAACTTGCAGTGATGGAGAAATGGCCTATAGTATAGAGGGCATAAACCCCGGCGGGCAACGCGCTGAAGCCACCGTCTGCTGCGGCCATACGAATCTGAAAGGCTGCACTATCCGATATTGAGAGGAGGAAACTAAAAATGACAAATACTCAAGAAATTGACGAGCTTCTAAGCTTCATAACAGGACAAGCGGTAATCCCGCCAGAAAGAGAACAAGCCATCGAATGCATCGCTCTCGCTTCCCCTCGGGGAGAAGAAGCGGAAATGGCAAATTTTCGCCGTAGTTTTCCGTATACCGGAACTCTCTTTATTGCTGCTCCTAACGGCGAAGTTGCAATGAGAAAAGGAGAACCGAGAACAGTATTGAAAAAGGCTCCCACTCGCCGAAAAGTTCTTGCTTCCGGGCTGTTAGCGCTCGCTGCCTTGCAGTTCCCTTTCTCCTGTGAAGAAAATCACCCCGAAGGCATTACCATCAGCGGCGTGGTCATTGAAGAACAGTATGTGCCTGCAACTATTCCGGGTACATCCAGCCAGTATTTTTTCTTTCTGGAAAGGCCGGAAAGGGGTCGGCAGGCTGTCGAAGTGCAAAATTATTACGAAGATATTGGTGGATGTAGGAGTGGGAATTATTATCTCACCAAAGAAAGCATCGACTTCCTCATCGCTCCCGGCGGCAGCCGTGTCGAAATCAGTGGCTTAACGCCGGAAGAGCTCAGCCAAGGCAATATCTGGCAAGTGCCCGCGAACAGAATACGCGTGTATCAGCTGGAAGAGTAAAACGAGACGGAAGAGGGAGATGGGTGCGTACTCCATGAACAACCAAACACCCCGATTGTTTTTACCCGGACTCGTTCTTGCTGTTGGATTTAGCGCTCCAGCTCTTCCATGCGTAGCACAAACCGACGGAAATAACGTTCAATCTTTAGAATCCATCTGCGGAACACAAATTCTTCTTCGCGACGATTACTTATCTGCCTGCGAAGCCCAGCTGCAAGGAGAAGCAGCGGCTCGACAGGTAGAAGTTACCAGCTTGCTGCTATGGCTGGATGATTACTTGCAGGATCATTCATTGTATGTAAAAGGTAAGTAGGAGAAAAAAATGAATGAACAGCTCAAGCACCGGTTGCAGATGATCGGCATGGGAATCGCTGGCCTTTTCATTGGCTATGAAAGCAGTATGGTAGAAGAGTTTTTTCAGCATGATGATACTTTTATCGCTGGTGTAGAAAATGCGTCTGCCCGCTCTCTCGGCAGGATGGCTGCTTCTTATGTAGAAGACACTGCCGTTCCGGCTCTGGCAGATGCGGTACTCCGAGACTATTTTCCCTCTGCTGAGCATATTCTTTTTCCTGAACTCTATAAGAGCTGCCTCCAACTAGGCATTTATAACCAGTCCTGGCCGGAGTCCTGCTGGGACCCCGTGCAACAACTGCTGATCCAGATGCTCCAGGAAGAACTTGACGTGCCGCAAGACTTCCAAAATCAAAACTCGCCGTTACCGCCATCTGAACGACCATGAACTTCTTGAAAAACAGCATCTTGGCAGGAACCGTTGCTCTCACTACGAGCTGCGGCTCACTCTCTGATTTGCTTCATTTCGGCGACGAACCAGCGTTACCGGATGCTTCTTCTCCTTTGCTTGCAGAAGTGCTCAGAAATAGGGAAGCCCGAATGGCGCAAGAGCAAGCCCGCGGCATTGCTGCTGAAGTCGTCTCGGATGCGACGAGGTCCAGTGGCCGAGTTCTGGCCAGAGAATATGGTGCCCCGTATTTTGGCCTGGAGTGCGTAGCGCTGCTTGCTTTACAGAATCCGGAGGCGGCGTCTTGTTTCTTTACGCTTAAGCAAGGGGCAGGAATTGCCTTCGATGTTAGAGACTCTTTCCTGCAGGTAATTCGGGATGCTTTCGGCGAAGAGCAGTATACTATCATCTATCGCTATCTTTTGCCTGACTTTTATACGGCTCAAGACGCGAGAGCGGCAGCGCTTCAGGTGAAAAGAACTTTCTTGTCATTTATTTTTGATATCTGCGGCGATGCTCTCCAGCGGGGGAATATTCGTCACTTTGGCATAGATTTTTATTACGACTATTATGCTCCCCTTTTGTTCAATGAGGTGAGCCCATGACAACCATCACCCCCTACTGTACCCAACGCTTGCCGTGGTCTATTCAGGACTCTCCGGTAAGTGACTTTCCCAATGCTTCCTTGACGCAGCAGATCGTCGCAGCACATCTGCAGAATGTTGTTCGAGATGCAATGACTGCATTAGCGCAACTGCCCGAGCTAGAAGTAGCGCTTCTTCCTACTATTTCCAATGCTTCAGGCGCAAGAGAGATCAGCAACGCAGATCTGTTAGTCTATCACAATCCTTGGCGTGGTGAACAAAAATATATCATAACTCCTGTTGAGAATGATGTTCTCCTGCGGCTCTATCCAACTGGATGCCATCAGGGTGGGGACTGCCAAATTGACGACATTTACGATAATGATAAAGAAGGTGTTACGAAGATTACTCTGCGTACGAACGGTACTTATGTATTCCATAAAGAAGCAGGAAAGTTAGATTTTTTGCTTCTCAAAGAAAAGCCTTCCCCTTTAATCGTTCCCCTGCCATTCAGCTTCTATCAACAATGGAGACGTGAGGCGGGATTGTCGGTGAGAAAGTAGACAGAGAAGAGAATGAACAAAACCATTGCTGCACTATATTTTGGTACTTCACTTCTGGCAGCAGCAGTTGCCACAAAAGTCATTGTAGATCGCCGGGCAAAAGATCCGTCTGAGAGCCTTTTGGATTCCCTGCTGCATGAAACGCCGCTGGAAGAAGCCTTTGAAGATGAGCTGGGCATTCCCATCTACCAGTCGCGGGATATTTCTGCAGACTGGCGCAACGAGCGCGTTTTCCGCCTCGCGCAGGCATATCGGGAACTCGAGGCCAACTGGGATCATCTGCCGGAACAGTTTGCGTCCGTGGATGCGCTGTTCATTCTTGGCCGTGATGGCTCGGCAGTCGGAAAAGCTGATCCTGAAGAAGGAGACATCTATCTGTACTGCATGGGCCGTGACCAATGTGCGAATTCCCGCGTGCTGCTTCATGAGCTGGCTCACCTGTTTTCAGCGAACTTCGGCCCCAATTTCTGGAATTCCTGGCAGAGCATTAGTGGGAACGGCTATCATGGCCTTGAAAATCTTTCCGGCCCCCGCTGCTCTGCGGCTATGGACGATGTGGCTGCCGTGAGCTGCCACGGAGCAAAAAATGTATTGGAAGATGTGGCTGAAGTGGTCCAGTTTGTCTACGATACAAACTACACGCCTTCGGCACAATATCGCTTCTCGCCGGAGAACATCCCGCGGATTGGGGAAAAGATCCTGCTGCTGCATCGCTACGAGGCGTTTTCTGACGAAGAACTGCACGGGGCGCTGCAATGGCTTGCGCAGTACAACCTGCGGGCATTGACAGGGCGCTCTGCTTATCCTGAAGCTCCTGTTATCCGGATATCGCTGGAAAGTGCGTACTAAGCCTATCCTTCAGATAACGTAATTTTTTTAGTAAAACTTATAAATAGTAAAAATTTTACTACCAACATGACTGAAGTTTTGGTAACCCGGGGAGGGCAGATCACGCTCACTAAAGATGTTCGTGAAAAAATGCACATAGTGGTAGGAGACATCGTGGTCATTAATGTCCTCGGTGATGCCGCGGTGGTAACAAAAAAGGATCCAAAAGCCTTTGAAAAAAGCGATTTTCTTCCCGAAAGTTTCTCAAAGACCTTAAAAGAGATACGTTCCTTTTCTTGGGAAGGAAGGCTAAAACGCCTCGGCATTGTCTCATGAAACTGGTGGTCGATACTTCTGTTCTGGTAGAGATTGATCGCCATAATGAGCAAACGATTCGCCTCCTGCAAAAACTTGCCGAACGGGAAGAATTACTGATAAGCACCGTGACGGTTGCAGAAATTCTTACGGGTGCCCATCTGCGTAAAGATGCTTCCCTGGCTATCCTGAAAGCGAAAGAAGTTCTTAATCAATTCCTGTGGATCAGTGTTGATGGAGAAGTTGCGGAAAGAGTAGCAAAACTCTACGCGTTTCTTCTTTTTGAGAAAAAAGAGAAATCTATTGAATATCCCGACGTCCTCATTGCTGCAACTTTTCTCAGTGTTCGTGGCGATGTCTTGCTTACCCTCAACAAAAAGGATTTTCAGGCTTTTCCTCATCTCAAAGAGCAGGTATTTACACCGGACGAGTTTGCAATTACGTACAAGGGCAAAAAAAAGTAACGCCCGCTAGCAGCCATCTTGGCCATATCTCTTCGGTATGAAATTCATAAACTATATAATCCCTGGCTGAATGTTTCAGGGTCATCTATGGAAAAAAACGAAAAAAACCTTTCGCTCTCTATGGCCTTCACGAATGGATTGGCTCTGGGAACTTTCGGCACCGCTCTCGTGGCTTTTTTAGCCTATGATCTCGGCCGCTATCAGGATATTCCGTCTGGAGAAACCCAGGCAGGCTATGTTTCAAGCAGGGACGCAACCCTTTTTTATCCCGACTTCGACGGCGACGGCCGGCTGGAAACCATCCTGCGCATAAGAGAAGTCCCTTTTGAAGTGCGGCCGCAGTATGATGCGGACGGTAATCTGGTGCTGCACCGGTGGATCGTCGGGGATAATCAAGAAGAAAACAGGTGAACGCTGAAGCGGAGCCTAAAGAGTAGCCTCTGCAATCAGCTTTGACAAACCAAAGAGAACATTTTGTCTCTAATAACCCAAGACTCGTAACCCTTCAATCCTTTCAAAATCTTTCTTATTTTTAGTGAGAATCGACAAACAGCCATTTGCCAGAAAACAGCCGGCGATCAGGACGTCACTGTGCGGGATGCTTTTCCCGGCGTGCTGGAGTTCGGCACTAATCTTTGCTGCCAGGCGGGATGCTTTACGGTCGATGGGAAATACGAACGTGAAAGTGTCGAGTAACGCTTCAAATGTCTTCAAGAGAGTTTCATTGAAATAGCGGGAACCATAGATGCCCTGAAGCACTTCATAGACAACTATTTCGCTCGTAGACAAGTCTTCTTCAGCATAGGGCTCAAATGTTTCAGCACTTCCCCCGCTTTTCAGAAGGTCGATAATAAAAGTGCTGTCCACCCCAATCATAGCTTCAGAACTCCAATACGCTTTCGTAATGACACATCAAGCCCCTGGTGCGCTCGGGTAACTTGTTTTGTTATATCATGAATGGTTTCTCGCGGCATTTCACTCCAGGCGCCCGCATAGTCCAAAAAGTGTTTTTTCTTGGTGAAATGCTCTATGATAACTCCGGAAAAGCTTTCACTAGGATTTTTATGGCGCACGAGCAGTTCGTACGCTTTTTCGGTAATGGCAATATTTTTTGTGGTCATGGGTACCCATATGGGTACACTGTATAAAAATCTTTCTCTCCAAGAGAGGAATTTTCCTTCTGTATCACAACAATGTATTTAAACCACTTTTTTATTACGCTGCGCATCGGAGGTGAAACACATGAGTCTACGAGATACCATAGTGACAGGAGTTTTCGTTGCCGGCGCCCTCGGTGCGGCTTTTTCCGTGGGATCAGCACTGCGGCTGTACGGCTCGCGGGGGACGGAAGTGGTGCACACGTTCCCTTACGACGGGGATGCAGCCCATGTCTACCGGGAAGATTGCCGCTTTGCGCCGGATAGGTACTGGGTGGAGCTGCCCGATCTTACCATCCTTTCCCGGGGGGAACTGGAATTAGGAAATTATAGAACGCTGCGCTTCGATAGCTGGGGCTATGAGATCATTGGTGCGGGAGAGGAGAGCGGGGGGAGTGAGTAAAAGTTCTCTTAGACTAGTAACAAGAATGGCAACTCTAGAGCTTTCCGAAAAAATCCAGAGAAATATTGAGAAGTCAAGACAGCAAATCCGAGAAGGAAAATTCGTGACGTTGCAAGAGCTTTAATATGTCAAAAATATACCATCAGTCTATTTGATTTTTTACTTTTGACAGGTCTGCAAGAAATAGTTATTTATACCCCTTCTTCTTTTCTTTATTCTATGTCCGATTTCACATACAAGCAAGTCATCCTCGTCCGCCAGGACTTGAAGCTCCCGAAAGGCAAGCTTTCTGCACAAGTGGCGCATGCCTCCGTGGAAGCCGTCTTGCGCTCTGACAAAAAGCTGGTAACCGCTTGGCGCAATGAAGGCATGGCCAAGATCGTGCTGAAAGTCAAAGACGAGAAAGAGCTGCTTTCTTTCTTGCAGCAGGCCAAAGATGCAGGTTTGGCGTCAGCGCTGATTACGGATGCCGGAAAAACAGTTATTGCGCCGGGGACGAGGACGTGCCTGGGCATCGGTCCGGATGAGGCGGAAAAAATTGACGAGATCACTGGGAAGTTGGCGTTGCAGTAACAGTTAAGAATAACTATCCCGGAAGCGTTTTAGAAGAAGAACGATGGAAAAATTACCGCTAAAGAAAGAGATTGCAACTTTTGCAGCTGGCTGCTTCTGGCATGTTGAGTTAGCGTTCTCTGAGGTGCCGGGAGTGCTTAAGACGAGTGTCGGCTATACCGGTGGGAAGATGAAGCAGCCAACATACGAGAAAGTCTGCACGGATGCCACCGGCCATGCGGAAGCGGTGGACGTAACTTTTGATGCAGCAAAAATAAGCTACGAAAAGCTGCTGGACGTCTTCTTTCGCATCCATGATCCGACGCAGATAAACAGGCAAGGCTTCGATATTGGCAGCCAGTACCGCTCTGCGATTTTCTTTCACAACGACCCACAGAAGAAAGCTGCCGAAGCAGCCAAGAAGAGGTGGCAGAAGAAGTTTTCCCAGCCGATTGTCACAGAAATCGTAAAGCAAGGGGCTTTTTATGAAGCAGAAGAATATCACCAAAAGTATCTGATAAAGAAAGGGAAAAGGATGTGTTAGGGTTTCATTAAGAAGTTAGGCTAAAACACGAGCGGACTATTCTGTTCTGTCTTCAAAAATTCCAATGATGTAGTCTTTATTTATTGTGCCTCTCGTCAGTTTAGTAAGGCCCTGATCCTCTTCACTTACTGGGGGGTGGTTGATTGCCGCAACGTCATCTAACGTTAAGAACTGCACACTTTCGCCGACAAGGCGTCCTCTTAACTCCAATGTTTCACTTCCGGGGGATGCGCATATTTGAATGTGGTGTAGTCTATCAGCCCTTTCTACACTCTTCTCCCTCCCTTCTCCGCCATACCAGTTATACCCTCTCCCATCGACGAGCACAATAACTGTTTTCTGATAATACTCCTGAAAATCAGTAGGGCTAAACATGCTCATAAACCTCTGCTTTGCGGTTTACCTTTTAAATGTTCCCCTACCTTTATTAACCCCCTTTTCTCTCCTCATTTCATGATCCTTATCTCCAAGCTCCTCGACGTCATCCTGCACGTCGACAAGTATCTTGGCACCTTGCTTTCCGTCGTTGGCAACTGGACGTACCTCATTCTCTTCTTTATCATCTTTGCCGAAACGGGCTTGGTGTTTACGCCTTTCCTCCCCGGTGATTCACTCTTATTCGGCATCGGCGCTTTTGCGGCGCAAGGGTATTTCAGCCTGCTGCTTATTCTGGTCTTGCTCTGCAGCGCGGCCATTATCGGCGACAGCGTCAATTACTGGATCGGCGCCCATGTCGGCAAGCGGCTGCTGGCAGGAAAGCATCGTTTCATCAAGCCGGAACATATCGAGAAAACCCGGCTCTTCTACGAAAAGCATGGGAAAAAGACGATTATCTTAGCGCGCTTTGTTCCGATCGTGCGGACGTTTGCGCCATTTGTAGCGGGCATCGGAAGAATGAATTATCCGGTCTTTTTGCTCTATAACATTACGGGCGGCATGCTGTGGGTCAGCCTCTTCATTCTCGCCGGCTATTTCTTTGGGAACATTCCTTTTGTGCAGGAGAATTTTGGCCTGTTCATCATCGGGATAATTGTGGTGTCGTTTCTGCCGATGGTTATCGAATTGGGAAAGCATCTGGTCAAAAAACGCCGAAAGGCTTTAGGGGAGAATGAACAAACAGTTTTGGAGAAGTAAGGGATTTAGCTAAGATTTATTTAAACTCTTTAATCCAAATTTCTTCATCATTCCCCCTAAAAATGTATAGGGCACTTTTTTTTGTTCGTATTTTCCCCTATCACCGTTGGTGCATTTCATTTTCTTTTCCTTCCGTCTCTCCCTCCCCCAACTGCTCGTCAATCTCCCGACTGGAACTGGTGGTTGTTGCTCTTTTGCAAGGTGTTCTTTTCGGGAGAACTCACCTCCCTGCAAAATATTTCCATACTGGCATAAAGCGTATGGGGCCGCGTTTTTCGGAGTGCTTCGTTAAGACCAGCCCTTCTTGAACAGAGAATGTTCTCATAAACTTCTTTAATCCTTTGAAGTCTTTTTCCAAAATGGTGTTCTTATATTTCACTTCAATGGGAAGGAGTGAATGGTCATCAGTAAGAATGCAGTCGACTTCATCTGTTCTTCTCCAGAAAAAAAGGCATGGCAATTGCGTTGCCACCATGGCTTCTACTTTTTTGCTGATATCAGTCTCACAAAAAGAACTGGCAATGGGGTACACTTTTTTGAGCTTTTTCTCAGATGTCAGACGATTTTTTGAGTAATTATATAATTTTTTGATAAGGAAAGCCCGTTCAAGATATTCTGTATAGAGAGAAAGAGTTTTTTCATTGATGCCCAATTCTGAAGATAAGTTTCGATAATCAATGAGCATTCCGGGATTGGCGGCGATAATCTTGAATAATCTCCACAGGATTTGCGGCTGCTCTGCGGGG
The DNA here is from genome assembly GCA_035289745.1 of Candidatus Nanoarchaeia archaeon. Classification (GTDB taxonomy): domain Archaea; phylum Nanobdellota; class Nanobdellia; order Woesearchaeales; family GW2011-AR9; genus JAUYQE01. The sequence continues at coordinate 8,865 of DATDWF010000078.1, read as the reverse complement.
TAGACTTGGGGAATATCCTCAAATATCACTTTGCGCAGGAGGCTATTAAGGTATTCCCGGCGTTCTTCTTCAGATTCACCGATGATTTCAATAAACTGTTCAGAAACATACCGCTCTAATTCTCGTTGCAGTTCAGAAGCAAACATCTCTTTTTTAGCAAAAATATCCTGCTTTCCCCGAAAGAGCAGGAACTCCCTAAAAGAGAGGGGGAGCAAACTAAATTCTCGTATCCTGCCGGCTAAGGATTCTGCTTTCTTGCGCAGGTAGAGTGAGGATGAGCCCGAAATAATAAATTTGATGTTGGGGTAGTGATCATAGTATACTTTTATCTTATTCTGCCAGCCATCTAATTTCTGGATTTCATCAAGGAAAAAGAAAAGCGGCGTTTCTAGAGAGTGAGAGGTCATTCTCAAGTATTCATCAATAATTTTTGGCAAGTCGGCAGGTTCATCAAAAGTATAGTATAAAATAGTGCTGCGTGGCACTTGCCGCTCTGAAATAAGATTTTCGATTAGCTGCTTTATCAAAGTGGTTTTTCCTGTTCTTCTTAATCCTACGATGGAAAGAATAAACCTTTTTTCCAGCTGCACACGGATCTCTTCATAGAGAGTCCGTTTAAGGGGGTACTGATAGGAAAATCCTTCTTTCCAGTGCTTATTTACTAAACTTAAATCCATGAACCACTTGAAATAAGCTTATTTTATAAATCTATCGGCATCAGCACGGTGGTGTTTTTAAAAAACAATGTCACTAAGGTACCGCTGTTTTTAAGATGTGCACTAAAGAAAATACCAAAACCTGCTTGCTTACCCCTTTGTTTTTCTACCCCAACTGCTCGTCAACCTGCCGTGCTACGCTCTGCAATTCCTCAAAGAACGCTGCAAAGTCCCGTTCGATGCTCTTTACTACATTCTGCAAGGTACTCTCCCGGAGAATATAGCCTTCTTTTTCATGGACTACAATGCCAGATTCCCTCAGCCGGATTAAGTGATGCACGACGGTTCCTCGGCTGAGATGCAGCCGTTCCGCAATCTCATCAGAAGAAAGCGCCTGGTTCCTTTTTGCAGAGCGGACTAACGTAATAAACACCCGAAAGCAGCTGCTATCCCTATCTCGCAGGGAAAATAATCCGAGCGAATGACCAATCCATTGTAATTCTCGGTTGAGATCGGTGTCCGGCAATCTCCGTTCATGGATCAAGATTAATCGTTCAGGCATGGCAGCCTAGAATGAACCGTACTTTTTAAATTTTGTCCACAACATTTAAATATAAGTGCAATCTTAGAGCGACTTAGTTCACTTAAATTCAACAAAAACAATTAAAAAGGACACTAGAAAACGTCTCCATTGACTCATACCATGCACAATCAACGAGAAGAGCAGCAGCGGAACGGGGGAGAGAAGCCTGAGCACGCTCAGGAAACCGCTGCTGTTTCTTCTCTTGATCCTCATCACCAAAAAAGAGCGCAAAGAAAACCAGAGTCGGAGTCGCCAGGAAGTACGGCATCAGCAACCAAAAAACCAGAAACGCAGGCAAGTGAGCCTGAAAAGACAGAAAACTCTGCGCCCGAAAAGCCGAAAGAGCAATACGCTGTCGACGAGCTGAAAGAGCTCGTGCAAAGAACGCAGGCAAACTTTGAGAATTATCGCAAGCAGACGGAAAAGCGCCTGCAGGAGATGCAAGAGTTTGCTGCCAAGCATCTCATCATGCAGCTCCTTCCGGTCCTGGACAATTTTGAGCTGGCTTTGCAAAACACCGGCAATGTGAAAAATGATTTTGTCAACGGCATGGAACTCATCCATCGGCAATTGCTCGGCATCTTGGAACAAGGGGGGGTTCGGCCCCTCTCACTGGAGAAAGGGCAAGCCTTTGATCCCTATACGCATGAAGCGTTGATGAAAGTGGCATCGGACCTTCCCGAAAATAGGATTGTCACCCAGCTGCAAAAAGGATACACACTCCACGGGCGGTTGTTGCGCCCCGCGAAAGTGAGCATCAGCGCCGGAAAAAAAGGCAATATAGTGGAAAACAAGTCGCCAGCCGTTGGCGATACCGAAAGCACGTCAGCAACAGGAAAAAACACAGAAAAACAAAACGCATAATAAAAGTCTAAACTAAAAAAAATCAAACGGAGGAAATTCAACATGAGCGAAAAACAAACGTCTGGAGCCACCATCGGCATCGATTTAGGGACTACTTTTTCGGCGATGGCCGTCCTGGAAGGCGGCAAGCCGGTCATCATCACCAATGCCGAAGGCACGAGGACGACGCCGAGCGTCGTGCATCTGCGCGAAGATGAAGTCATCGTCGGGCAAATCGCCAGAAATCAGGCCATCGTCGATCCTTCGCACACGATCCGCTCCATCAAGCGGAAAATGGGAACAAATGAGAAAATAGAGATTGACGGCAAAGAATACACACCGGAACAGATCTCGGCCATGATCTTGCAGAAGCTGAAGCGCGATGCGGAAGCGCATATCGGCCAGCCCGTCACCAAAGCCGTCATTACGGTGCCAGCGTACTTTAATGATTCCCAGCGCCAAGCGACAAAAAATGCCGGAGAAATTGCCGGCTTGCAGGTCCTGCGCATTATCAACGAGCCGACGGCTGCATCACTGGCGTACGGCTTAGATAAGCAGGAGAAAGACCACACCATTCTCGTCTTCGACTTTGGCGGGGGAACATTCGACGTTTCCATCCTCGAATTAGGTGGGGGCGTGTTTGAAGTCAAATCCACCAGCGGCGATAACCATCTGGGCGGCGATGATATCGACGAGCTTTTGATGGATAATTTAGTGAGCACTTTCAAGAAATCGACGGGCATCGACTTGCGGAACGATGCCACGGCCATACAGCGCTTGAAAGAAGCTGCGGAGAAGGCCAAGATTGAGCTTTCGTCGAAGACGAAAGTGGAGATCAACATTCCATTCATTACTGCAGACAGCCATGGGCCGAAGCACTTGAAAGAAGAGCTCACCCGGGCGAAGTTTGAAGAGCTTATTGCGGAGATTCTCAAACGGCTGGAAAGCCCCGTGAAGCAGGCAGTGAAAGACTCTGGCTTGAAAGCGGACAACATCAACCGTGTTATCCTCGTCGGCGGCTCAACCAGAATTCCGGCGGTGCAAGAGCTGGTGCGGCGGCTGCTCGGGAAAGAAGGCGACAAATCCGTCAACCCAGACGAAGCCGTAGCGGTCGGAGCAGCCATTCAAGCTGGCGTCTTGGCGGGCGAGATCAAAGACATCCTGCTTTTGGACGTCACGCCTCTCAGCCTGGGCATTGAAACGTTAGGCGGCGTGTTTACCAAGCTGATTGAGCGCAACACCACCGTGCCGACGAAGAAATCGCAGATCTTCTCGACGGCAGCGGACAATCAGACGGCGGTAACGATCCGTGTTGCGCAAGGCGAGCGGCCCATGTTTGTCGACAACAAGCTATTGGGGCAGTTCGATCTGATGGGTATTCCTCCTGCGCCGCGTGGCGTGCCGCAGGTGGAAGTCACGTTTGACATTGATACCAACGGCATCCTGCACGTCAGCGCCAAGGATCTGGGGACGGGCAAAGAGCAGAAAATAAAGATAACCGGCTCCAGTACGTTGAGCAAAGGCGAAGTAGAGCGCATGCGGCAGGAAGCGGAGAAGCATGCGGCGGACGACGAGAAAAAGAAAGCAAAAATAGATGCCGAGAACAATGCTGATGCGGTGCTCTTCCAGACGAAGAAAGTGCTGGAAGAGTTCAAGGACAAAGTTGATGCCGGCACCAAAAAGAAGATCGAGGAGCAGATGAAAGCGCTGGAAGAATCGCGGAAGTCTGGCGAGCCCGAAGAGATCAATGCCAAAATTGAAGCGCTCAACAAAGTCGTGCAGGAGATCGGGGCAAAGATTTATCAGGAGGCAGCAGCCAAGCAGTCGGCAAAAAGCTCTGATAAGCAAGGAGCCGAAAAGTCCGCTGATGACGACGTCGTCGATGCGGAATTTACGGAGAAGAAAGAAAAGTAAATTTTTGATAACAAAAATAAACTAGAAAAGGTGAACTAAAATGAATAAAGATATTACGGAAAGAAAAGGAACTCCGAGAGGAGGAACTGAAATAGAAGGCCTGGAGGGCAGACTAGGGTCCAGAAAAAGGGGGGTAGTGCCCACACCGAGCTATACCCCAAGATTTCCTGATCCTAAAGCAGTTTACGCTGACTTGAAGGGATTAAGAGAAATCGGAAATCTTGTTGACGGTGAAATTCGTGAAGGGCATTATTTTAATGCTCTTTTTCTGCTGGAAGCACTTCCTCTCGAATATCGCCCGGCAACGGATCCACTCTATCTGGGCATTGCTGTTGGTATGGCGGTGGAATATGGCCTGAAAGCAGAAAATAATCCTGCTTTGCAGAAAGCGATAAACTGCCTTACTGAATACTGCTTTCAGCATGCGGGGAGATATGATCTTGTCGAGAAGCGCTCCGACGAGCCGTATAAAATTCCCAGCGTCTCTGCGGAACCGCCCATTGAAGACTATGTTGTGCACCACCCAGGAGGAGGGCCGGGGACCTATGCATTTTAGGCTCTCTCCTCGATAAAAGAGAGCAGGTGTAAAAAATATGATGTCCCCCTACCGCGGAACAAGCACCGGAAGCATGAGTTCCTATAGCTCTCCTGTTCTTGGTAGAGGTATCTCTGGGGGAAATTGTCCGACGATATACTCACCGATGAATTCTTTACCCGCAGCCAATGCTTCTGCACGGTACGCCCCTGCTGTCTCTTCCGACGCAGCATATTTCTGTATGCCCCCAGACGATGATAGGTGCCTCGAAGACAAACTATTTCGTGCTCTCGCTCTCTATGGTTTCGGCAGCGGAATTTCTTACCAGCAGCCGGAAGACGAGCGGGAAAAAGAACGCCGCCGGTACTTCCAGCCACAAGGGGAAGCTCCTCGGCCTTCCGAGCGGTATAGCCCGCTTGTTTCACGGAAGAAAGATGGTGGGCTGGAGAAGAAATTCGAACAGAAGCACACAGAAAAAGATAAAAGGGGAATGGATAAAGAAGCAGGTGTGCTTTTTTTACTGCCCTATTTGTCCAATTAATGAGAGCATGCATGATCCTCCCTACCGAACAGCAATGCCTGGACTATTTTGACGAGTATAAAGTACCCAGAAATATCTTCCGGCATTGCCTGAAAGTTCGCGAAGTAGCAGTTTTTCTTGCAGAAGAATTGCAGAAACGGGGAAGAGCTATTGACAAAGAATTCATCGTGTGCTTAGCACTTCTCCACGACTTGTTTAAAGCGGTAACTTTTCCAGACCTGAAAAGTAACAGCAGCCGCTTCCATCAGTATGTCTATTCCGAAGAAGAGATTACTATGTGGCAGATGCTGCGAGAAAAATTTGCCGGGAAATTTGAAGGAGAAATTGCCCATGACATTTTCAAAGACGACTTTCCTGAATTGGCTGCAGCCCTGCTCCGGCAAGGAAAGCCTGAAGCCCCGCTTTGCATCGAGGAAAAAATCGTCCGCTATGCAGATCTGCGGGTTTTCCAGGAAAAAGTAGTTCCTAAAGAGCGGCGCTTTGCGTATCTGCGCGAACGCTATCCCCGCCCTGCAATGTTGTGGGAGAGCTACGAAGAAAAAGCCCGGCAGCTGGAAAGAGACCTTTTTTCTGCCCTGCCTTTTCAGCCGGAAGAGCTGGCAATGCGGCTGACAGAGACAGCCATAAAACAGATGCAAGGAAATGAGCCCAGGCCCCTCCCGGTACGGAGCATCACCTCATGAGCAAAGACTACTACAAAATCCTCGGCGTCAGCAAAGGCGCGATGAAAGAAGAAGTCAAGAAAGCGTACAAGAAGCTCGCCCTGCAATATCATCCCGATCGTGCGCCGGAAGAAAAAAAGAAAGAATATGAAGAAAAGTTCAAAGAAATCAGCGAAGCGGCTGCGGTTCTGAGCGACGACAAAAAGCGCCAGCAGTATGACCAGTTGGGCTCGGAAGCTTTTAGTGGCGGGCAGGGCTTCCAGGGATATGATTTCTCAGATGTCATGTCGCAATTCCGTTCCGGCATGTTCGGCAATTTTGACGACATTTTTGACCAGCTCTTTGGCAGCGAGGGTGGGGGAAGAAAACGCCGCCATTCGCGGAGAGGATCGGACTTAGCCTACGAAACAGAAATCTCGTTGGAAGAGGTTGCCAAAGGAACGGAACAAACGATCTCTTTGAACAAGCTGGTGCATTGTTCTCATTGTAATGGCAAAGGTGCTTTGAAATTTGAAAGCTGTCATCATTGTCATGGCTCCGGGTATATGAAACGCACCCAGCGCACCCCTTTCGGCATCTTCCAGCAGACCGGGCCCTGCCCGTACTGCCATGGCCGGGGAGAATTGCCGCAAGATTCGTGTACGTCGTGCGGCGGCGAAGGCATGGTTCGTGAAAAAAGAAAAATAGACGTGAAAATTCCGGCTGGCGTCGAAGATGGCATGCGCCTGCGCCTGGCGGGTGAGGGCGAAGTTGGCGAGTATGGAAGCGCTGCGGGAGACTTGTATGTCATTATCCACGTCAAAGAGCATCTGCATTTCCGACGGGAAAGATCTGATATTCATATCACCGTGCCGATTTCTTTCACGCAGGCGGTTCTGGGCGATGAGGTGGAAGTGCCGACGATAACGGGGAAAGCCCTGCTGAAAATTCCCGCAGGGACGCAATCGGAAACAGTTTTCCGCATGCGCGAGAAGGGGCTTCCCTCTGTGCGCGGCCAGGAGCAGGGCGACCAGTTGGTCAAAGTGCGCATTACCGTGCCCGAGAAGCTCAGCAAGAAGCAGGTTGAACTCATTAAGCAATTGCACGAAGAAAAGCCGTCGGTGAGTTTCCTGAAGAAGATATTTGGGTGACGGACTGAAAAAAGAGAGCATAGGTTTAAATAATTGGATACGCTTTCTTCAAATATGATGAGTGACCCCTCTTTGTCGGAATTAAAAGATATTCTTGTGGAGTATGGAAAAATTCTAAAAGAGCAGGGATTGGAAGCGGAAGCTGCAAAAGCATACGAGGAGATTCATGGTAATCAACTGCTTCAAAGTGAACCATTGCATAAGTGGTTTAAAGCACTCCGTCTCACATACTATATGATTGACCTTTGTTCAGACCAAAGCATGAGGAAAATAATACTAGAAAAAGGGCTGGAAAGGATACTTGATTAGAACATCACTCTTCTTTGTCGCCAGAAACTTCCCTAGTCTTCGGGTGTTTATTTCACAAATTCTACTTCTACAAAATGTTCAAATTGCCTGTCACCCGTAAGGAACCTTATCCCTATCTGTAAAGCCAGGCAGTATCCGACACAATCCGTCATAGACAAATTATTTTTCCGATAGTGGAGCTTCAGTAAAGCTGCCTGCTCAATAATCGAAGCATCAAAGTCAATGGTGTATTGCATATAGCGTTTCAGAAAATCTGCTGCTTCCTGTTTTCCCACATCGCGAAGGAGGGAATAAAAAACCTCAAACACTTGGAGTTTGGTGGTTACAATAATAGCCTGTGCATAGGGGAGATATGCACTATTCCCTTTCAATATTTCGATGATGGCATAAGAATCAAAAAAATAAACGTCAGGCATCATACAACTCTGCTCTGGTCTGATCTTTAATCTCCTGCGTTGCTCTTTTCCATTTCCCTCGAAGCAGGCCAAAAGTCCTTCGGGGGGTTTGGCTTGGCCTTACGATAATAACTTTAATTTTTTGCTGCGGGCGCAGGTGTTCTTTTTCGACTACTTCTAACGGGAGAGTTATCCCCAGAGAATTACCCCATTTTCGAGTAACTGCTTCATATTCGGCCATGAATTATACAAAGGATAATTCTTATAAAAAGCTTTCGGTCTCCTCTCGGGGTTTCCGGAAGATTCATTGAGATGAAAACGCTTGCTAGAAAAGCTTTTATAAGAAGCTCGCTTCTTCTTATTTATGCGTAAAGAAATTACACAATGGTGGAACCAGGCAGAAGCTGATTTCGACGGGGCAAGATTTAATTTTGATGGCGGGAAATATTATATCGCAGCTTTTTGGTGTCAGCAGGCCGTTGAAAAAGCTTTAAAAGCACTCTTTTTGCTCGAGAAGAGAGGGGAAGTTCCCCAGTCGCACTCGTTAATCTACTTGGCAACAAATACCAGCATCCCAGAGAGATTTTTTTCATTTCTGAAAGAACTCACCCCAAAATTCATAGATACCCGCTATCCCGATGCTTCTGTCGATCTGCCGGTAAATATCTACGACCAAGAAAATACTCGGCGGCTTCTTCAAAAAAGTGAGGAGGTTATTCTATGGATAAAAAAAAAGATTTTCCAGAAATAAAGCCTTTTCTGAAAGCGGTACGCAAAGAGTTTGCGCCAGAAAAAATAATCCTCTTCGGCAGCAAAGCGCGGGGCGATGACTGGAAACAGAGTGATTATGATTTCATTATTGTTTCTAAAAAGTTTGCAGGCATGCATTGGCTGCGACGGATTGCCAAAATTGTTCGCTTCTGGAAGCTGCTTACCGATATTGATGTCCTCCCGTATACACCGGCGGAATTTCAACGAAAGAAAAAAGAATCGTCGATAGTTCGGGCAGCAATAAAGACTGGAATTCCTCTGGCAGCATAGCTGAAAAGGAGTGTCGAAAAAAGGTACTCACTCATCCCCAACTGCCCTATACTGCGGCTGCTGCAGGGCCATGCCGGAAAGACAGTGCTGCTCTTCCAGATCCTGCACGACGGACGTTATTCCTCGCCCAATATTCACGCCGTACTCGGGCACGTGCGCAACAAATATGCCGACAAAATACGCATTCCCTTGCTCGTCTTCGGCAAATAACGGCATGCCCCCATGGAAGTTCTCGCTGTAGAACGGAAATTCTCCC
>DATDWF010000077.1:0-18792 GCA_035289745.1 Candidatus Nanoarchaeia archaeon | reverse complement strand
TCAATGACTTCAGAGACAAGCCAATGGTCTTCGTCTCTTTCGATAAGTAAAGTGTATTTGACCATCTTCAATTCTAAAAGTGAAAATAGTTTATATATCTTCCGTTGAGAAGTACTTATTTAGCTAAAGTGTAGCCTGTAGCATAGAATAAACATTTTTATCCTGCTTTTTGCACGTTGAAATGATGCTCATCATGACCTCATAATTTCTTTTACCCAAATCACTTCTCAAGCAGCCAATAATCTTGCGCATAATCACAAATGGGCGGAGCGACCGCTCTGCCTCATTATTATCCAGAGGAAGCTCTGGATAAAGTATGGGGGTAAACCATTTTTCTCCCCCGTTCTTTACCTTCGTCGCAAACTTTCTCAAATTTTGATGGGCTTCGGCATGAGTAATCCACATCTCTAATTCCGATTTACACTTTTCAAACCACTCATGTCGGTTTTTCTCCTCTGGTTCTGCCTTTCCTTTTTTGACCATGTCAAAAATATCGCAGAACCATTGATATAAAGTGGGATGTTTCTTCTCGCATTCAAACTTTGCTTCTCTCAATCCATGGCTCCAACATCGTCCATGAACAACTTTATTATCCTCACAGTAGGTGGTGTATGTTCTCCATCCATCGCTGCACAGTTTTCCTTTGAAATTTTTTCCTAACACTCTCTCTACAATGTCTCCGCCTCTTTCTTTGTTAAATTTGAACAAAGAAAGAAGTTTATTGCAGAAGACCCAGATCCAATGGTTTACGCCATTGACACTATGACTAGTTTCATCTGCATGGACTACCTCTGCATTTTTTATTGCAGTCTCTAAGTCATGATACAATGGCTCAAGTTTTGGGCTCGCTCTTCTCGTGATTTCTAAGCTTGTGGCGGCCGTCATCGGTACATTGAAGATAGTATTCATGGTATCTACAACTATGGCATGAGGCATTCTTCCTTTGAACTTGAAGTAATTGACAAGACTTTGGATAGCCTTGTCATACACGCCATTCTCAGGAATATCTGCATGACTAGCGAGTGTAAGTTTGTGACAATCCAAGCAACGAATTTCCTGTTGTTTGTATCTTTTCACGACTGTTCTTGGCTTCAAAAGACAGAGGATTTCTCTGTCTTTAACGTACCCGGTTGGTTTAACATTAGCACTTCCGCAACAAGAACATACTTTAACAGAAAGAGGAATGATCTCCTCTGCTTCTGGCAGAATGAGCGTTGCTCCTTTATGACCTATAGGAGCACCACGTTTTGCTCCCTCTTTTGCTCGTAATCCAGACGTGTCAGCTTTGATATGTTTGTTTGAAGAAGAAGGGGTGTTTGGATTTTTATATTTCTTGAGCTCACGCTCAAGTTCTTTGATCCTCTCTTCTTTTTTAAGAATAATATCAATGAGTTCTTCTTTGCTCTGCTCAGAAAGTTGAAGCCGTAAATCCATAAGAGAAGGATTACGGCTCTATTTTAAGGTTTTTCCGAGCACTACCAAAAGGTAACATAGATACTCTAGAATATAAGTCAGCTAAATAAGTACGCTACAAGCAAAGTTTTAAATGAGGTGCTTTCTTTTTAGTATTCCATGCACCTCGAACTCGACCTCACCAAATCTTTGGAAGAAAATGCCGGCCATTATTTTGATTTAGCAAAGAAAGCCAAGAAGAAGCTGGCAGGAGCCCAAGCAGCCGTAGCCGAAAGCAAGAAAAAGCTGGAAAAGCTGCTGAAAGAAGAAAAGCAATTCTGGGAAGAGGAAGAAAAGAGGCAGCAGGCACTTCGGCAGAAAAGAGAGCGCAAGCGCGAATGGTACGAGAAGTTTCATTGGTTCATTTCTTCTGAAGGCTTTCTCTGCATTGGCGGAAAAGATGCCACGTCCAATGAGCTGGTCATCAAAAAGCACACGGAAAAGGAAGATTTGGTTCTCCATACGGACATGGCTGGCTCGCCATTCTTCGTCGTGAAAAATGGGCAGGCTGCCGGAACTGCTACTATTCAGGAAGCGGCGCAAGCAGTTGCCGTCTATTCCCGCGCCTGGAAGTTAGGGCATGCTTCAGCCGATGTATTTTACGTCAAGCCCGAGCAGGTGAGCAAAGAGGCAAAGCCCGGGGAGTACCTAGCAAAAGGCAGCTTCATGGTCTATGGGAAAACGATGTACGTCCATCCGAAACTGGAATATGCGATTGGATTAGTTGACGGGCAGATCGTCGGCGGGCCGTCGGCAGCCGTGCAGCAGCAGACGAAGAGCTTTATCGTCGTTGTTCAAGGCAAAGAGAAGAAAAGTGATCTGGCGAAGAGAATTAAGCACAAGCTCGGTGGTGGTGATTTGGACGATATTATTGCTTTCCTGCCGGCGGGCGGCGGGGAGATGAAGAGATGACTACTATTATTTCACGCCTGCCAACAAAAAGAACTTATGCTCTTTTCACCATTTCTCCTACGGTCTTCAGCACCTCTTCAATCTTATATGAGCAATCCACCTGCCGAAACCCTGCTTTTTCTGCTATTGGCCTGATAGCTTCTTGTATCTCTTCGTCCGCGAGCACGAGAACGGGCGTTTGGGCGTACTGGAGGTTCTGGGTGACAAATCCTGCAAATAGCTCCGCTCTTTTTTCTGGTGGCGCTTTTCCCCAGAAGAATCCGGAATCATAGAGGATGAGGTCGTAGCGTTTTCCACCAGAGAAGTGGCATTGCTGCAATTCCCAAAGGAAGCCCTTCCCTTCCATCATATACTCCACGTCATGCTCTTGCTGCAGCCGTTCGACCAGCGAGTCATGCACGTGCTGCCGTTCGCCTTCCGGCTGGCTGAATAGGATTTGGACCATGGAAGTTGTAGATGATTGACATTTATAAAAATATATCGTATAGCTTTTTAAAGAAACTCTTATTCTCTTAACGCATGCCTCCGTCGTCTAGCCTGGATATTGCGTAACCAGAGAGGACGCGAGCTTGCGGTCTGCAGGAAACGCAGGGTAAGCAGCTTGAAACCGGGGTTCAAAAGCAAGCAATAAAAATATTGCTTCTAGAAAATCCTCGCGGGGGCAGTATACAAAAGGTATTATGCCCCTCGTTAATTTCTGTTAATTGCAATTCAGAAGTCGGCTAAAAACTAAAGAGGGCGAAATTAATAATCCTGCCACAACCAAGGTCTTTCTTTCCTTGCTTCCATAAATATATCAAACATAGAGCCTTGGGCTTTTCTTGGATTATATGTGGGATATCTATCAATTTTGAAATCAGGATCTCTTAATCTTCCAGTAAAGAATTCAGTCAAATCTTCATCAACCAAGATATCCAATCCTCTTTCATATGCTTTTTTTGCTAATCTTTCAACACAATCCCACATATGAAAACCAGCAATTCTTAATACTTGCATCCCATTAAATTGATTAAGAATATGGTCTTGATCTGGGTATGAATACTCACCATTTGGGCGTTTTGTTGTGTGAGTTTTGAAGTCTAATCCCACTTCAATAATCCTATCTGATTGCTGAAGATTAATTACATCAGATACAGGGCTTCCATCAAAAACTGCATAATTTATTCCAAAACCCATTCTCCTGTATCTTGTATCTATACAAGCATTTAGTCCATTTCTGTAAACAACCCTGAATTCTGATTTTATTGCTTGCAATGCTTTTTGTCTTATTGATTCTTTTTCATCTTCAGATTTTGCTTTTTTTAGCTTTTGAAGAAATTTTTTCTCTCTATCTTCATCTCTAAAACCATACACTCCTCGTTCTATTTCAAAATCTATAATCTCTGGGATTGGATACAAAAATACAAATTGATTCATTATTTTCTCCGGGGTAGTAACTATTTAATAAACTTATTGATTAATCTCACCCCTAGATATATTGTTTTATTGGGCTTCGCCTTTGATGACGCCGACTTCTGAACTTTCTTCGCTTCGCTCCGAGCCCGTTGCACTCTCGCCTATCGGCTCGGGGTATTTAACAGCAATTAACAAGCATTAGCAGCACTTCTTCGGTGAGAAAGAAGTGTGGCACCCGCAGCTTTCCTGCACGTTGGGATTTTCGTAGGTAAAACTGCTTCCCAAAAAATCCAGGTGGTAATCAATCCGCGTCCCTTGCAGGAACGGAAAGCTCTTTTCGCCCACATATATTCTTACGCCAAAATCCGAGAAGAAAAATTCACTATCCCCCTCCAGAGGGCTGTCATATGGCTCCAGCACATAGTGGAAGCCTGCACAGCCCCCAGCTGCTACGCCAAAGCGCAGCGCATAAGCTTCGTCGGTAGTGCCCATCCCCCTGTTCTTGCAGACATCTTTCATCTGCAGAGCCGCTTCTTCGGTGAGGATTAAAGCACCCAAGTCCTGTTCTTTTACTCTTCTTTCTTCTTTTTTATCTTCAGCCATCTTACCACCGCAGCGACAAGCAGGTTATGCCGCCGTCCAGCTTCTCAAATTCAGACATTTCCAATTCTATAATCCGTTCGTGCAGCGCTTCTATCTTCTGCCGCGTTTTCGGAAATCCTTTCGGCATCAGCACGGTTCCATTCACCAGCAGCACATTAGCTGCATACCGCTCCTCGTCATCAACAACCATCGGCTTAAAACCGGCTCTCCGGTAGCTCTCCGCAAATTCCGGAATGCAGAGCATGGTTCTCTCGCCCAGGTAGCCGGATCCCGTCGTCAAATGGAGCACGTTTTGCGGCACGGAAATAAGTGTCGTCCGATAGCCGAGCTTTTCAAGCATACTGCGGAGCTGCAAGGCGCCTTCTTCATTAGTTCTTTGAGAAAGGCCAATGCAATAGTGTTCTTCGGTGCGCACCACATCGCCGCCGTCGAGTGTTCCCGGCTCCTGAATTTTTCCCCAGAGGCACATCTCGCTGTTCAGCAGGCGCTCTAACTGTTTTTCTTCTCCTCTTCGGTTGGGATGGCCGGGATGAGAAATAATAGCGTCCGTATCCGTCAGCACGGCCGTATCTTCCACGAAACAGCTGTCCGGATATTCAGGAGTTTCCCAGAGCACTACTGGCGTAACGCCACAGGCTTTCAGCGCTGCTTCATACATCCGATGCTGCTGCATGGCTTTTTCGTACAGCGGCTTGCCGAGATCCTGGCTCGTAATTCCCTCTGCCAGCGAATAGGCAGGCTTTTTCATCACCGCTCGTTTGTAGTGCATAACCAAAACCTCACCAGCATTTTCATCATAGGAGTTCTTATGGTTATAAGAGGGAGAACGTTTTCAATCGGGGGATTTCCTGATTGCAGTACGGGCAGGTTGTGGGTATTTTTCGGAACGGGTCGTACTTGAAAGTATACGAGCACAGGCAGGTATACTGCACCTGGGGGGTTCCCGGTATTTTCTTGAAAGTCCCTCGAACATCTTCCCGGTTCCGCATGCGGGCGGCTTTTTCCAGATAGTCATCTTCAGCATCCCAGCCCGCGGGCTTGGGTGGAGCAGCCTCTTTCTTGGCTTTTTTCTGCTCCGTCTTGCCGGTAAAGCAGCTGGGGCAGACCATCTGCCGGAAGTCATGATGCAGCTTGAACTGGTCTGCTAAGGCCTCTTCACCGCATACTCTACATTTTGCTCGGACGCCATTCATGCTGCTTCACAGAGAATTTCCTATATAAATAGTTTATTGCGGTGAGCAATTCATGTCTTTATCAGAGAATAGTTACGCTCTTGATGCGCTGCACTCTTTCTTGCACATACGAATCTTTGAGTGCTTCGGCAACAAAACTGTTGATGTCAGGGTGAGGGAAAGCCATCGTTGCCATGATCCTTCCCTCTCTGATAAACGTTTTTTGATATTTTTTCTTGAAAGCAGCAACGCCCTCTTTCATTTCAACAGGTGGTCCTTGGCGTTCCTCAACCGCGGGAAGCATCTTTTTCTTGAGAAAGAAATAGAACCGCGCTTCTTCGCCAGCATCCCAATCCCAGCCGGATTCCTGCAGGGAAAAGGGGCTAAGCCGTTTCTTTAGAAAATCATATACTTTCAGCAATTTCATGCCCACCACATCTTCTTTTCCACGAAGGGGCGCAAGGCTTAGGAAGACCAGATTTGCTTTCTCTTTCTCGGCACGCTTTTTCAGGTGCTGCAGTGAGAGCGCTTCCCGGCTGAAGAAAGAGACTGCTGGTTTGCGCAAAAATTCCCGTGCCACCTTCTTGAACTGCAGGAATTTTTCGACGGAAAGCGCCGCAGCCGCATTGCGTTTCGGATCGACGGGATCAATGACAATGAGCGGCGAACGCAGTTTTGACTGGTTCAGCTCGAAAAAAACGTTCTTTTTTGGATAATGGCGAGCCACGTCAATCACCTCTTTTATCTCCCAGCGCTGGGCAGCTTTGAGCAGTTTTTCGAAAGAGCCAGACGCTACAGTAAGAATTTCCAGCACATAGCCGGAGAAGCCGGCGATATACGACTCCGCCCCATAGAGCCGCTGCGCTTTGCAGAACTGCTTGGCCAGGAGGATGTCGTCTTTAATCTTTTTGGCCTGCGCATTCACCCATCTGGTATGCAGGGGGGAAACATCAGTAATATTTACTGCTTGGTTCGCTTTGCTGATTTTCAGGATGGGCATCACTTCGAAAGCATAGTTCTGGTACTGGAGCTGAAAATAATCCCTGCTGCCATGCAGGCGCCCTATCTTTTGCTTTGGGAAAGCTTTCCGAAGGCTGGGTTCCAAAAGGTCAGAAAGCCGGAATGATTCTTTGCGATACTTTTGCAACGGGAAGAGCACAAAAATATCAATGTCGTGATTGCCTGAAAGCCAAGTCCCTTTGGCCCCACTGCCGCCGAGGATGGCGTGCGCATTTTTTAGCTTCGCGTTGAGCTTTTTCAGAAATTCTTCAGCAACCCGCTTGAAGCGTTTTTCTTGCGTTTTTATCGGTTTGATTTTTGTTAAAACTCCTTTAAGGATGCGTTGCATGGGAAATGATAAATAAAGAAGTTATATTAAGGTTTTGGCGGGTTTTCGCGGTTGGGGGCAATTGCTGGTTAGGTGTGGTCTCTTCGTTTACTCTCTTCTTTTTTTCTTTCCATTCGGCGACAACGGCATTTTTTTATATTTCTTCCTCTTTCCAGCAAACTATGACTGTCACCATCCCCTGTAACCGCTGCGGCAAGTCCGTCAGCCTGCTGGAAGCCCGGGAAGTGCCGTCTTTAGTCCGGAGAATGATGCGCTACGAGTGCTTTTCCTGTTCACGGAAGCCTTCTTTTATGTCGGCAGCCCAACAAGCGCTGCCCATCCGCAAGAAATATTACTGCCAGCATTGCAATTATTATTTCCATGCGAAGCAGGGCATCTGCCCCTATTGTAATGGCGTAGATGACGTGATTGAAGGGAATGTGACGGTGCAGGATCTTCTGTAATTCTCTCTGAAAATGGTTGGAAAGACTCCCAAAGCTATATAAATATTCTTTCCTTCTTTTTGGCTATGGATATGAAGACGAGAAAAGCCTTGCGGTGCGCCCAGCGCAGCGAACTGACGGCTTATTCTGTCTACGAGAGCCTGGCAAAGCGAACGCCGCAGTTGCGCAACAGGAAAATTCTGGAGAAAGCTGCCCGCGATGAATGGCGGCATTATATGGTTCTGCAATCCATCACCAAAGAAACGGTTCGCTCTTCACTCCTCTCTGTCCGTTGGTATCTCTTCCTTGCCCGCATCTTTGGGCTTTCTTTCAGCCTGAAACTCATGGAACGGCGGGATTGCATCTCTCCGGCACGGTATCGTTCTCTGGCTCGCCAGTTTCCGGCTTTGAGCAGCATCGGAAAAGACGAAGAGCGCCATGAAAAAGAAATTCTCAGTAAGCTTGCTGAAGAGCGGCTGACCTATGCTGGAGCTATGGTGCTGGGATTGAATGATGCGTTGGTGGAACTGACCGGAGCGTTGGCGGGATTAACGTTAGCTTTGCAGAATGCCCGCTTGATTGCTATCACCGGGCTTATTACTGGTCTTGCTGCGTCGCTCTCCATGGCAGCTGCAAATTATTTGTCTTCCCGCGAAGACGTGGGAAAAAACAGTGAACGCCGGCCGTTCACTTCAGCAATCTATACTGGCGTCGCCTATATCATGACGGTCTTGATTCTGGTTGCACCGTATTTCTTTTTCCGCAACGTTTTCCTAGCTCTCGGCACCACCTTAGCTCTGGCGCTCTTTATTGTTGTTGCCTACTCTTTTTACATCACGACGGCCAAAAGCCAGAGATTCTGGCCCCGGTTTGGCGAGATGGTGCTGATCTCTTTGACGGTAGCGCTCATCAGTTTTGGGGTGGGATGGCTGCTGCGGTCGCTGGTGGGTATAGAAGCATAAGAGGGAGAGTTATAAAGATTTTAGGAGAGTATACTCAAGAACAATATCATTTTTATACTCTCGACCTTTCATTCTTGCTCTGATGTCTGACCAAAAATATCCACTTTTGACGGAAGTAAACTTGGATGAAGAGATAGGCGTTGCTACATGGATAGAAGAAGAACGGAAAGAAGCCGAGCGGTATAATGCTGAGTTACGCACCAGGGCCAAGACCAAAGAAGAGCTCATGGTTCTTTTGGAATGCCGGGTGCTTTCTGTAGAAGGATACATCGCTCAAAGTTCTTTTACGCCGCATTCAGAACTGCGTATTGGTGGAACCTCACCATCGTATAAGACAGGTGATAGCTCATCTCTGGAGCTTGCGGTTGAGAGCGGGACTGCTGTCAAGCACCTTCATTTTAAGGGCCTGCCTCCTCTAGAGAAGGGGGATACGATTAGAGCTTATATCTTCAAAGGCAAGGAAGAATATGAACGGGTAATCATCAGTGAACGAGTGCCTTTTATTCTCCGGCGATTTGGACCAAGAACTCCCACCGTTTTGGTCGAGAGAGAATTTGAAGAAAATGAGCAGCCTTTCAAAATAGAAAAGATAAGAAACGGAGAAGTAGTGGCTACGTATCATCAGTAGATATACTACAACCGTGATTTTTAGAATCGTAATTTTTATATTAAGTGCTCTTTTTTCCCTCTCGTGGGCGATACAAAACCAGGAAACAAAAAACACTGTTCTCGGCGCTCTTTTCTAAAAAAAGCTTTTTTCGGAGTGGCAGGAACCGCTGCTACTGCCCGTCTGGGCGTCTGGCGGACGTATGATGAGAGCATCTTCCTATCAGAGCCGGGTCCAGGTTATGACGGTGATGTGCTGAAAGTCATGTCCTGGAACGTCGCGGGATGGCGGCGCCGCTCTTTGCCGGCGGGCGAAGCGATTGGGTATCAGCAGCGGGATATTAGCGGAACGTTTGCCGAAGCGCTGGAGTTTATTCGGCAGGAACAGCCGCATATTCTGCTCACGCAGGAAGACACATCCGGAAATCGGGGCAGCCATTTTTTTAATGCCGTCGCTTTGCTGCACGAAGAGTTCGGCCATGCTTACTATGGGAAGTTGTTTAATTACAGCTACTTCGGTGGCTTGCTCGAGGGTGGCAATTATGGGAATGCCATTTACTCCCGATTCCCTTTGTATGATCCGCAAATGTTTTCTTTTGCGGATGAAATTTCTGTTTCTCCCTTTGGCAATCCTTTTACAGAACGTCCTGAACTAACTTCTCTCGATTATCCTCTTACTTTCCTGCAAGATTTTTTCGTCGGCAGCAAGGGAGTCGTTAGTGCCGGCTTTTCCTGGAAAGGGAGACAAGTTTTCTTCGATAATCTTCATCTGGGAGCGGGGCATGTTGATCCGGAACGGGAATTCCAGTTTGAGCTCTATATCAACAACGTCTTTAACCCTACCCGGATGCGTCTTATTGGCGGCGATTTCAATTCCCCGCCAAACTCTAAGCACCATCGCCTCTATGACGATGGGGACGACCACACCAGCGACCGTTCCATTCAGCAGGCGGTGCTGCGCATGGAAGAGCTGGGCTTAGAAAAGTTCGTCTTCTGGCCAGTTTTGGGATTGCATGACCGCAGCTTTACGCATGGAGAAGAATATAATACTTTTCCGGCAACGGACACGGAAACGTTGGCGCCCCGAGCTCCTGAACGAGCGTATGACTTAATCTTTGGCTATGCGCCTCGGCGGAATTTGGAGATGATTTCGTACCGTGCGATGCAGGATGTACATCTTTCTGACCATGCGCCGGTCATTGCCGAATTTGCTCTTTGCAATAGATAGAAAAACCGCCACCGCCCAGACTTTCCGAAATGCTGCTCATTTCTTTCATGCACAGCTTCTCATTTGAACTGGGAATTCCCGAAGGAACAGGTTCTCTGGCCAGCCTTTTTGTTGTTTCTCTTGGTGGGCTCAGCGAGCATAGCGAGCTGATGCCCGCCGTTTGGTGCAACTTTATGAAAAGTGCTTCAAGACCTGCGCACTACCAGGTTATGCGACGGTGGCATATAGAAGGAACAGAACTCTTACTTTTTATAAACCTTACTTCAATCGTATCGTTTCCAGATTCTTCGGAGCGAGCGTTTCGATGCGGAACTGCTGATGAATGCTGGTGGCCAAATCCAGGCAGCGGGAGGCTTCCCCATGCAGCGTCATCACTTTCCGGGGCTGCGGGTTGCAGTGCTTGACGAAGTTCATCAATTCTCTTCGATCAGAATGGCCCGTAACTTCCACTTTATGCACTTCCATGTTCATTTTTATGACTTGCTGCTTGCCATTCTCACGCAGCATGATCTCTTTTTCTCCCGCCCGGATGCGGTAGCCCAAGCTGCCCGGGGGCTGATAGCAGGAAAAGACCAGGGAGTGCTTGCTCCCTTCAGCCAGGCCTTTCAGGTATTCGACGGATGGCCCGCCTTGCAGCATGCCGGATGTAGCCAGGATCATGCAGGGCCCTTCTTCAAGCATGATCTGCTTCCGTTCTTTATTTGATCCCACCCGTACAAAAACGTCTGAGAGAAAGGGGTTATTTTCCGTATGGAATATTTCCTGGCGGATGTTTCTATTGAGATACTCCGGATGGGCGGTATGGATCGCGGTGATGTCCCAGAGCATGCCATCGAGATATATGGGCGTTTTTGGAATTCTTCCTTCTCGAACCAGCCGCTCAATAATGATCATGACTTCCTGCGCTCTTCCTGAACCCAGAACCGGCATAAGCACTTTTCCCCCGCGCTTAAATGTGTTAGTTACTACTTCGGTCATATAATCATCAGCTTCCCGGGAATTCATGACGTTGTCACGGCCGCCATAGGTCGCTTCCATGATCAGGGTCTCTACCCGTGGAAATTGCGTATGGGCGGCTTCCAGAAGATTGGTGCGGGCATATTTTATGTCACCCGTATAGACGAGGTTATGCAGGCCATTCCCAATATTTAGGTGCACGATGGCGCTGCCCAGCATATGGCCCGCATTGTAAAATGTCAAGCGCATATCCGGCGTGATGTCCGTTACCGCATCGTAATCGATGCAAATCGTGTGTAAAACCATGCTGCGCACATCTTCCGTGGTGTAGATGGGGTCTTCTCCTTCGTTCCGTTGGATTTTAATGAAATCTAGCTGCAGCAGGGCCATGACGTCGCGCGTCGGCTCAGTGCAGTAGATCGGCCCCTGGTAGCCATATTTAAAAAGATAGGGAATAAGCCCGGTATGGTCCAGATGGGCATGAGAGACAATAACTGCATCAATCTCACTGATGTTAAACTCCGGTGCATCCAAAAAAGGATAAGATTCGGGGCCTTCCTGGCTAGGGTCAATGCCACAATCCAGGAGGATGCGTGATTCGGGCGTTTGCAGCAACAGGCAGCTTCTGCCCACCTGCCGGGCCGCCCCTAAAAAGGAAACACGAACCCATTCATGCTTCTTTTCGCGCAACCAGCCGTCATAGACGCGATGGCCGGTCTTGTCGAGGAATTTCTTGCGGTCTTCAGCATGGTCGAATAAGACCGAACGGATGCCTTCGATGAGCTTGGAACGCAGCGGAGGGATGCGCTTGATGAGGGGAACCCAGAAGGTCTGCTCTCGTATCGCCCGGAGGATCTCACCCTGCTTTCCGATGACAATCCCCGGTTTTTCGGCGTTGATGATGACCATGGCTCGAGGAGGGTCAAAAAGGCATTCCTGGATGCCCGCTTCTTCCGGAATCA
Organism: Candidatus Nanoarchaeia archaeon; assembly: GCA_035289745.1. Taxonomy (GTDB): domain Archaea; phylum Nanobdellota; class Nanobdellia; order Woesearchaeales; family GW2011-AR9; genus JAUYQE01. The sequence continues at coordinate 6,773 of DATDWF010000077.1, read as the reverse complement.
GTTCCCGGATGCGCTTTTCCGCTTTTTCCGGCTCCAGGCAGAGCGATGGATGGGGGCGCACTTCAATCCGCTTTTTGAATTCGCTTACCGCTTGCCGGATAATGCTTTGGTGGTCTAAGAAAAATTCTTTATCGTTGGTATAGAGCACAATATTTGCGCCTTCAAAAGCGCTGTCCGCTATCTTCTCTGCGGGTACAATTTTGAGTACTTCTTTAATGATGTCTGACATAGGAGTATAAAACCTTCGTGTTTTTTGTTATCTTTATCTCAGCTAGTTTCTTTCAGTGCTGTCTCCAAAAAAGCTTCCAATCACCTAGTTGTTCAAATTGCTTTTTTCTAAGAATCACAAGACTCTGCAATTCTGAGAAGAGTATTTGTCGTATGCAGCGGTTCTTAGAGGGTGATGTTCCATTCTTTCTGCATTATTTGCTTTATTCCATCACGCTGCACGGTAACGACGACAATGCCGTTTCCGGATGCGCTATCGCGCTGCAAGGCGGCATTGACCGCTTTCACGGCGAGCTTTATCCCCTCGCTAATCGGCAAGTCTGCCCGGTATTGGGTTTCCAGCACCCCATACGCAAAAACGGAGCCGGATCCAGATGAGACATAGTCTCTTACTTTGGTGACGCTGCCATCCGGGAACAAATCATACAGGTGCGTGCCTTCGTTATCTCGGCCGCCTAAGAGGAAATGGGCGATTCCCGGAAGCATGCTTGGCTGTCGGATAAGCCCATACAAAAGGCCACCCAGAAGGTTTGCAGCCTGCTTGGCGCTCGGCTTCTTATTGGTGCGTACCTCTTTTAATTTCAGTTCGGCACGGAAAAGCTTGATTACGAGTTGAGCATCAGAGACAGTGCCAGCAATCGTCACGGCAAAATCGTCGGAAATAATATGAGCTTTCTCAGCGTGTTTGTCGACAATCATAGTTCCAGCCGTAGCGCGCATGTCTGCAGCCAAGACCACGCCATCACTGCAGGCTATTCCTATAGTCGTTGTTCCGGTTTTAAGCTGTTCTTTCATCAGAGAACTCCAAGAAGGTTTAGGTCACCTCTCACTAATGTTCTTGAAAAGGTGGGCTTATTTTTAAATGTTTCGGTGCAATCCTTTTTGGCTCGCTGCACTCGCAAAAAGATTGGACCAAATTCGCTCAAGCGGGAGCTTCCTCGCTCCCAAGCTCGGAAGTCCCGCGACAAACGGAAAATGGTCTGGCAGTTCAGAGAGCTAAACTTTCTGAAGAGATTTGATTAAAATCCTCTCTGGTGGGGCATCATTTCGTCCTACCCCACGATGAACGACCAGCTTTTACTTAAATCAGCCCCAGGGGAGATTTGAATTCGGGAATGCTTCCGGCATTGCTCCCGACCTCCTGATATCATGATGCGCAGACCGTGGCACGCAGCCGATAGAACGGAATGCTTACAAGTCAGGTGCTCTCCCACTAAGCTACTGGGGCTTGAGCAAGAGGGGTGTGCCATCTATTTTAAAATGTTTGTTGTTACGGAGGAAGAACCAGCTCTCGCAGAACACTTTGCCCTCCCCGAGGAAATTTTCGTTTTCTGGAGAAAGAGGTTCTGAGCGTCTTCAAATCTTTCCTTCGTGCTCCCCATCAGAACAGCTACACCATTCCAGCGGCTTTCCGTGCTTCGAGCAGTCTTTCGCTTGGCACGTTCCGGGCGTTGGAGAAACACCTTGGCAGCCGCCGGTGCAGATGTAGTGGAAACCTTTTTCTTTCATTGTTTAGAACTCATTTTCCAACTTCTTTCGCTCTTCTTCTCTCTGTCTTCTTTTTTCTGAGCAATAAAAATCTTCTCCTACAGTTGTAATTCTTAATTCAGTTTCACTCGTATAGCCCCAGTGGGGAACACCCGAGATATATAGGTCTTGCTTTAATTGGGTGACTACCTGTGGGGTGAGTAGATAATATTTATGCTCTTCACTATATCCTCCAGAATCCCCATCATATGCCTGGGTCACTTTAACATAGGGCTTAGTCGGATTAGAAATGGATATAGTAGAAAAACGGGTATGATTCCCTTGAGATTTTCCGACAAGTATCTCTAGTACGTCTAGTTTATTCTCTAGAGGAGTTTCATTTTCAAATCTCAACATAGCATAAAACAATCAATAGGCTTATTAAAAATTTATATAGTGGAGTGGTCATCTCTGAGGTAAATAAATATCAGGAGAGGATTCTAAAGAAAAGGGGGGGTGTAGTCTGAATTTATTCTCTTTTTCCCGTTCACTGGTGCGACGGCCAGGCCTGCGACGTATAGAAGCCTTTGGCTTCTTCATAGGGCAGGTAGCGCTTCATCTTGAACCACTGCTTGATCCAATTTTGTAAGACGTATGTTTCCTGGTACAATTCTTTCTTCCGGTCTTCGAGCGTTTTCTTGTAGACCTTCTGCGCAAAAAGGTCCTTCACCTGTTTCAAGATAGCTTTCTTTTCAAACTCCGATTTGTATTTCTCTTCAATGAAGGCGCGGATAGTGATTTCCATCTCCCCTTTATCTGCTTTAATCTTCCGGCCCTCTTTGACGATTTCGACAGAAGACATGCCGATGACGCGGTAATTGATATCCCAGTAATATTTGAGAAACGGCGCTTTTTCCGGCTCTTTGACGGGCCGCCAGCGGATCCACAGCTCTTTTGCGCCGGTGCGATCGATGCGTTCTGCATATAACGTTTCCCAGTGGTCAAAATCGAAATTTCCATCGTTCGTTTCACCATGCCAGCCTTGGTCGGTGAGCCATTCCTTAAAGTTTTCGTAAAATGCTTTGAGGTCAAAAACATCTTTGTACTTCACTTTCATCGGGCTGAAAAGCGGAAAGAGCGTAATAAGGTTGGCAATGGGCTTTTTAGGCATGGGTTTAGAGAAGAAAATGAGGTATTTAAAGGTTTAGACGCCGCTGCAGCATCGTATATGCCATCCGCCCGAGAATTCGGGCCATCTCTCCAGAAGTAAGAGGTTCAGTAGCCACCTGAACTTTCTTTTTGCGGATAGCTTCAATAACTGCTTTTTCCGTCCATGCGGCATCAATCAGCGTGTAGGTTCTCCCGAGATCGCTCAGATCGTGCACGTCGGAATTACCAATGACTGGCTTGCCGAGCTGCCGTGCCAAACGCAGGGTTTTCTGGTTGGGATTAAGCACTCGCGTGTAAAAGAACGAATATTCCCAGGCATCGAAAAGGTCTGGGTATTTGAGAATAATATCATCAAGGCAGGTGCTGGTGTAATGAAATGGATGCGGGGCAATGACTAAGATATCTGCATGCCTCTCTTTGAGCCGCTGGAGGTCTGCAAAAGTCTTTACTGATCCCGCTTGCTCTGGAGTAATATTATAAATGAGCGTGTGCTTCCCCTGCAGCGTCATTTCCATCCCCTGCAGCAGCAGAATGCCTTTTTCTCGGGCATAGTTTTTGGCTTTGATGTCTTGGTAGATATAGTCATGGCAGGTAATAGCAAGTACTTGGAAGCCTTGCGCAGCAGCCCGATCAATAAGGCTATAGGCAGAATAGCGGATAAACGTATCGATAGGATCGCCGCGGATATGGGTATGCAGTTCGGCTTTGAGCATGGGCTTACGCACTTTTGATTATTGCTTCCTCTCATTTTGCTCCTGAAAGCTTTAAATATATTCTGTTATCGTGTTCCTGTTTATGATAATTGGCGTCGTAGGAAAAGCTAATGTCGGAAAAAGCACTTTTTTTAAAGCGGCAACGTTAGCGGAAGCAGAAATTGCTAATTATCCCTTTGCAACCATCAAGCCGAATACTGGCATCGGTTTTGTCAAAGTGGACTGCGCCGATAAGGATTTTCAGAAACAATGCCACCCCAGAACGGGCTATTGCCTGAATCATAAGCGCTTTGTGCCGGTGCAGATGATTGACGTTGCCGGCCTTGTGCCCGGAGCGCACGAGGGAAAAGGCATGGGCAATCAATTTCTTGATGATTTGCGGCAGGCCGATGTGCTGATTCATGTCATCGATGCGGCGGGCTCGACGAATGAGAAAGGGGAGCCCATCCAGCCGGGCAGCCATGATCCGGCTCGCGATATTGAGTTTCTGGAAGTGGAACTGGATTTATGGTACGCCGGCATTTTGCAGAAAGGCTGGGAGAAGTTTGCCAGAACGGTTGTACAAGAACGGCAGCCGATTCATCTGGCGCTCGCGAAGCAGCTCTCCGGATTAAAAGTGACGGAACCGATGATTGATGAAGCGTTGAATCTGCTGCAGCTGGATCGGGAGAAGCCGCAGTACTGGACGGCGCAGCAATTGCAGGCTCTCGCCACGTTATTGCGGCAGAAAACCAAGCCGATGATCATTGCGGCTAATAAATGTGACCTGCCTGCTGCGGCTGAGAATCTGCAGCGATTGCAGCAGAAATTTCTTCAGTATACTCTCGTTCCCTGTTCTGCAGACAGCGAGCTAGCGTTGAAAGAAGCGGCCAAAGCCGGGTTGATTGCATATGTTCCGGGAGAAAAGAGCTTTTCGATTATTCAGGGAGGGAAGTTAACAGAACGGCAGAAGAAAGCCTTGGAGTTTATCAAAAGTGGAGTATTGGAGCGCTTTGGCAGCACCGGCGTACAACGGGTGCTTGATGAAGCAGTCTTTAATCTTCTGGGCTATGTTGCCATCTTCCCTGGCGGGGTGAGCAAGCTGGAAGATTCCGAAGGGCGATGCTTGCCAGATTGTTTCTTATTGCCGCCGAAGAGTACCGCTTTGGACTTTGCGTATAAACTGCACACGGATTTAGGCAAGAACTTCATTTGTGCGAAGGATGTGCGGACCAAAAAGACGGTCGGCAAGGAGTATATGCTGAAGAATCGGGACGTGATTGAGATTGTGGCGGGAAGGTGAGAGAATATATTGAGAACTATTTAACACGCTCTAAGATTATCCCTTGGTAGAATGCGCCTTTTTGCTCTTCTTTTTCTCTTCGCAGGTTTTCAAGCTCCTCTTTGGTAAGGTATTGGCAATGTGCTAGTCTGTAGACTACTTCTAAAATATCAACGAGCTCTTCTGGATTTTTTGACTCTTTAAATTCTCTCACTTCTTCGTCCAACTTTGCAAGAAGAGCTTCTTCCAGCTCCGAACCAGAGGCAATGTGGACGAAAGGCTGGTTTCCTTCCTGTTGGATAAACGTTGGAATTTTGTCTCGAACGAGTTTGTTATAATGGGTCATAAAACAGAGAAAAAAATTTTTGGTTAATATAACTTGTGGTGGTAGGTATACTTTTTTTCACAGCACCCCCACTCTCTTCCTAAACTTCTTATAGTTCTCCTCCAATGCCCGCAGCGCCGGAAGTTTTTCTCCTGCCAGGAAAGCGAGAGCTGTTCCGCCTCCCGTCGAAACGTGCGTGAAATGATGCTCCAGATGGAATTTTCGTACTGCTTCACCGGTTTCCCCGCCGCCGCAGATGGAAAGTGCAGGCACCTCTTTTGACGTCGCTTTTCCTATTGCCTGGCCGATTTCTTTCGTTCCCCGAGCAAATTTGCTCCATTCAAAGTATCCTAAAGGGCCATTCCAGAAAATAGTGCGGGCGTTCTGGAGGTGGTGCGTGAACAGCTTTATCGTTTCCGGGCCGATGTCCAGAGCGATTTCTGCCGTCCCGATACCGTTGTAGGGAACAATTCGTGTTTTGGCGTACGGCGAAAATTTTTCTGCCACACTGAAGTCGCGAGGAAGCACTAGTTTCTTTGCAGCTCTTTTTTTGAGCAACTTCTTTGCCTGCACCACGGAAGCATGATCCACTTTGGACATTCCCATGGGGATACCCTTGGCGCGCAGGAAAGCAAATGCTAATGCTCCACCGATGAGGACTTTGTCTGCTTTCTGCAGGGCTTGCTGGATCAGCTCGACTTTATTCAGCTTGGCACCGCCAATAATCCAGATGGCAGGGCGTTCTGGCTGGAGGGCTTTGCTGAGCAGGGCAGCTTCTTTCTCGATGAGGAAGCCGGGGAGGGAAGGCAGGAATTGGGTGATGGTGTGAATGGAGGCGTGTTTTCTATGGGCAACTCCAAACGCATCATTTACATACACGTCTGCCAAACTCGCCAGTGCCTGGGCAAACGTAAAATCGTTCTCTTCTTCCTCTTTGTAGAACCGAAGGTTTTCCAGAAAGAGAATATCACCAGCTTTTCCTTTGCTGATGGCTGCAGCAACGTCTTTGCCGATGCAATCGTCAAGTCTCTTTATCTTGGTGTGCGGCAAGAGTCGCTGGAGTTCTTGGGCAAGGGGGGCTATGCTCAATGGTGCAGATGAAGCGCCTTTTTCCGTATATTTCGCTGCATGCCTTTCCTGCGGCCTGCCAAGATGCGTCGCCAGAATAACTTTACAGCCATGTTGCAGCAGGAATTGAATCGTCGGCAGGGCTGCTCTTATCTTCGTGTTATCAAGCACTTTTCCTTTTTCCAGCGGGACATTAAAATCGACGCGGAGAAAGATAGTTTTATGATGGATGGGGAATGTTTTTAGGGAGAAACAAAGCATCGTAATCGCCTCTTATAGTTGATAGAAAGGAGTTTAATTATTTAAACGTGTCTTTTAGGTGATACTATTTATTTCCGTCTGGGTTAATATCACGCTGCTCTGCTGCGATTTGGAGTTTCATTTTTCTAACAAGAATAGCTTATCCATATCCCCTTCAACCCTTCCCTGAAAATCTGTCATCGTTTCCCCTTCTTTTTTTGTCGTGTTTAAAGCAGTTAACAAGCTCTTGGTCAGCTGCAGCTCTGTTTCTCGGTCAAATGTCCTCATTTGCTGGAGATGC
>DATDWF010000076.1:0-13569 GCA_035289745.1 Candidatus Nanoarchaeia archaeon | reverse complement strand
GAAAAAAGGATACACAATATGCAGCCGCTGGCTGCGGAAGGCTTGCAAGGCTTTCAGCTTTTTGGAAAAGGTCTTGGTGACGTTCACATACAGTGCCGGGCATTGCGTTTTGAAAGAGACGGGATTCCAGACGGAATAGGTGTACAGCTCTGGCTTTTGCTGATTCTGTAATGCTTCCAGCAGCTGCAGCACGATGCGGTGGCTGGCTTTATGGTCGGGATGGGGGTCTTCAAAGCTATGGACGAACAGTTTGGTGGGTTTCTCTTTTTCCAAGAGCTTCAGCAGTTCCTGTTCCACTTCCTGTTTCTCACCGTCTTCAGCGAAATGCCCTTCGCGGAGATCGAAGAAGCGCACCCGGCAGCGGAGTATTTTTCCGGCTTTGATCGCTTCTTTTTCCCGCACTTTTTTGATAATCTTCTGCTGCAGCCAGACATGGGATTTTTCTCCATAGGAGAAGATGATGCATAGCACTTTTTTCTTTTCTTGCGTATACTGGGCGATCGTTCCGCCGGCGCCGATGACGAAGTCGTCCGAATGGGCGCCAAAGACGATGATGGTCTCTTTCGGGGGCATGGGAATGGAAAGAGAATATGTCTATAAGAAGGTTTTGTTTGATAGAGAAAGGAACGGCTAGCTATGAAGGGCTTCTCTCTGTTTTTCTGAAGATTTCATCAATTTCATCTTGGTATTTCTTGGCGGCTTTTGCTGCCTCCCCTCGAGCGCTTTCTCCCTCTATAAGCAGTCTGCGAAAGTAATGAAGCTGTTGACCGGTATATTCAAAAGCATCTCCCCGGTTGAGAAGAACATCTGCTTCGACTTGAAAAAACGCATCATGTTCCTTTTCTTCGACACGGAGAGTCGCAATATATCTTTTATTTTCCCTGGTCAGCTCCATAAAACTACAGCCCCTGAGGCGTTCTTCTATAGTCGTTTGAGGATCAGTATCAGAGTCATCCCTGATAGTTTCTACTTCCCAGTTCCCGGATTTTATTAAATCATGCATGGTGCTGGAAAAACTGAAGCGTATTTAAAAACATTTACCTAAGATTTTTAAAGGGCAGCATGCTTCCCAGAACTTGTGAAAATCCTGACCATCCATGCCGATTTTATCGAATTTGCCGCCAAAAAGAAAGCACTGAAAGAAGCCGAAGCAGCGCCGAAAGAGCCGATGCGGGTAGAAGAATGCCTCGTCGTTTTTACCGCAGTCGAAAAAGCGGATGAAAAGAATCTTTCGGGAACCGTGGAGCGCTATGTGCAGGAGATCCAGAATGTAGCCCAGCAAGTGAGCGCCAAAAATATTGTTCTCTATCCCTATGCGCATCTGAGTGCTGATCTTGCAAAGCCCCAGAAAGCCGAGCAGGCCTTGAAAGAAGCAGAAGCGCTCTTAGTTGGCAAGAAATTTAAAGTCACCCGGGCGCCATTTGGCTGGTACAAGAGCTTTACGCTTTCCTGCAAAGGGCATCCGCTTTCCGAGCTGAGCCGCTCTTTTACGGTTACGGGCGATGGAAAGAAAGGACCAGAGCCAACAAAAGCAAAGAAAGAAAGTGCGGCCGCAGAAGCCGAAGAGAAAGTTGATCATGAAGCTTTGCTCAAGAAGATGGGCAAAATCCACATGGCTACGGAGCGGGGAAAAAGCGGGCTGAAAAGCAATGTGGAGCTGGGCAGGGAATTAGACCTCTATTTTGTGAATGAAATCGTGGGCAGCGGCTTGCCTTTGCTCACCCCCAAAGGGGCAGTCATCCGGCGAGAGCTGGAGCGCTTTATCGTCGATGAAGAAATAAAGCGCGGCTATCAGTTCACGTACACGCCGTTCTTTGCCAAAAGCGATTTGTATAAAATCTCCGGCCATTGGCAGCATTATAAAGACAATATGTTTACGTTTACTGTCGGCGAAGAAACTTTTGCGCTCCGGCCGATGACTTGCCCGTTCCAGTTCGTGATTTACAAGAGCAGGACGCACAGCTATAAAGAGCTGCCGATAAAACTCGCGGAGATTTCCACGATGTTCCGCAACGAGAAATCGGGGGAGCTCATGGGCTTGACGCGAGTCCGGCAGTTCACTTTGGCAGATGCGCATGTCATCTGCCGTGCCGACCAGATTGAAGAAGAGTTCCGAAAAGTGGTTGACTTGATTCAGTACGTGAAAAAAACGCTGCAGATGGAGGGCCTCTGGTACCGCTTTTCCAAAGGGGATTCGAAAAACAAAGAGAAATATATTGACAATCCGGCTGCCTGGGAAAGCACGCAGAAGACCATGAAGCGCATCTTAGATGGCCTAAAATTGCAGTATATCGAGGCCGAAAATGAAGCGGCGTTCTACGGGCCGAAACTGGATATCCAATATGAGAATGTCTTTGGCAAAGAAGACACGCTGCTCACGGTGCAGATTGACTTTGCCCTGCCGGAGCGCTTTGATTTATCGTACATTGACGAGAAGAACGAGAAAAAACGGCCCTTTGTCATTCATCGCTCGTCCGTGGGTTGCTTGGAGCGGACCATGGCATATCTGCTGGAGAAGACGCAGGGCAATCTGCCTCTCTGGCTGAGCCCGGTGCAGGTGAAAGTTATTACGGTGACCGATAGGGCGAATGCTTTTGCTCGAGAAGTCACAGCAACTTTGCAGGAACAGGGGCTGCGGGTGGAGCTGGACGATAACCCGGAAACCGTGGGCAAGAAAGTCCGGGAAGCGCAGCTGCTGAAAGCAAACTATATCGTTACTATCGGCGACAAAGAAGTGGAGAAGAAGAAATTGGCGGTCCGTTCTCGGGATGGAAAAGTGACATTTGACGTGCCGATGGAGAAGTTTGTGCAGGGGCTGTTGGAAGAGAGGGAAATGAGAGCGGCGTCATGAAAAGAAGGAAGACCCCGTTAGTCACTATTTCTTTTTATAGCCAAATTTCTTGTCATACTCTTTATGGTCAATAATATCCAGTACAAAGTCGATGACCTCTACCTCATTTGATTGGATGGTGTAGATAAGCCGCCAATAGTCTGATAGCTCGATTCTCCAAAGATTTGTAACACCATATTTTTGGACATAACAGTTAGGGATTTGTCCTTTCTTCACTTGGTCACCAACAAAAGGATTATCTTTTAGCCAGTCTTTTACTCGTTCTATCGATCTGAAAATGGATTGATGAACTGAAGAACTTACTCCTCGTCGTAATTCATCACCAACAATTCGGTTTAACTCGTTATATTCTTCGGTAGCGGCTGCTGACAGGACTACCCGCACCTCTTTTCCTTTGAACGTCATATTTCTGTTCCACGGCTGATAGCTTCCCGGAGCTGGGGGCTGTCGTTATGCGTCCAAAGAACTCCTTTGTGCCCATCAAGGATTAATCCTCGTTGCTCCATGTAGTCTAAAATGACATTCAACGTTTGGTGCATAACTTGTGTGGGCAGCCGTTCTTTGATCTTCTCTCTGGTAAGGGTTGTTTCTGCGTCTTTTAGTACTTTTTCTACCATAAGCATAGTTTTCAGGTTTGGGTAGTGGATTATTTCTGGCATGATCTCACCGATTATATCAATTTGTACCAATAATTATATAACTCTATATAAACATTTCGCCACTTTTTGCTGTTTTTCACAGAATGTCAAAATATTGATTGTAGAACTTGGTAATTCCCTGATCCGCTTATCGACCCTATTTGAGCAGTTTTTCTACTCCGACGAGAGCTTTTCTGCTAATTCCTGCGCAAGGGCTTCCAGGCGCCCGCGGGCTTTGGCTCTGATTTCATCTGGGAAATCTGCATCTTGAGTAATTTTCTCCCAATCCTAGTTCGGAGTAACTTTCGAGTAACAAGATACGCAAAGTTTATATAGTGGCGCTATTTTTTTTGGTCATGGAAAAGAAAACTAAAAATCCAGAAAGGGTAGCGCTTGTTGCTCAGCTTGCAGAGCAACTTGGTGTAGATTTAAAAGACACTTCAGTTGCTACGGCGACGGCAAATCAGAGCGCCAAAGCAAGGATGTACGACGGCTCGTTGGAAGCCACAGTAGTTTCGAGTCGGCGTGGAAGCGTATATATCGACTCCCCTCGATCTCCTAGTATTTTCATAGAATTAGTTGATCATCAGCGAGATGCTCTTGCTCCAGAAGGGGCAATCTATTGTATTCAGGCTACCATGCCTAAAGAAAATCCGTATGGTGAACAGTATTATGAGTCTCTCAATGGGGATGTGTTCAATGTGTATGTTGGAATAAATGGAATTATTCTTGATGACGCTGAGAGAAAGCGTGCAGCCAAACTTTTTAAAAAGTAGAGGTATTTTATCTTTTCGCTCATCTCTTCTCACCTCCTCTTAAACTTCTTTTCCAGCTCTTCGACAGGCAGCTTGATGATGATGGCTCTTCCGTGCGGGCAGGTGTACGGCAAGATGCATTGCTCCAATTCTGCCAGCAGCTTTTCCATCTGCGGAATGCTGACTTCATCTCCTGCTTTGACGGAAGCCCGGCAGGCCATGCGGGTGATGATGGCTTCTTGCGCCTGTTCCAGGGAGTTCTGCTGTTCTTCCAGCGTCGCCAGAACATCGTGCAGCAACTCTTTGGGCTGCACTTTTCCAAAGATAGTGGGAATGGTCTTTAGCACATAGCTTCTCTTGCCAAAAGGCTCCAGTGCGAAGCCCAGCTGTTCCAGCTCTTCCCGCTTTTCCTGCATCAGCAGGCTTTCTGCTGGAGAAACGTCCAGCACTTCTCCCTGCAGCAGCTGCTGCATCGCCACCGCTTTGTTCATATATTGTTCCATGAAGCGCTCGTACAAGATGCGCTCTTGCACGACATGCTGATCGATGAAGACGATGCCACCGTGCGTTTCCGCGACAAAGAATGTCCTGTGCGCTTGGCCGAGCAATTTCAGCGGCGGCAGTTTTCTGTATGGAGATGAGCGTTTCTCTGGCTCTTGCTGTGTTTCTTTATGCTTTTTTTCTTCTTCTGCTGCATTGCTTTTCGCAGGTGTTATGGGGATGGAAAGCCTCAGCTTGAGTTCTTCTTTATTTTTTTCCGGAACAGTGGCCTCTGTTCCATAACTGTCCTCTCTCTGTGCATCTTTTACCTGCAGCACCGTCTGCTGGCTGGGTTCCAGCACATATTTTGCAACGCCCGTCACCTTTCTTTGTTTTTGGTGCTGTGCTTCTTTTTGGTATGCAATTTCCTGTTTTTTTCCGGCAGAAAAATCTACCTCCTCGCTGGCAATGGTCATGGACGGGACAAGATTATGCTTTTCCAGCGTCTGGCGAACGGCCTGATGCACGGCCTGGCAGACCCGTTCTGCCTGCTCAATTTTCACTTCCGTCTTTTGCGGATGGATATTTACGTCGATGGTCTGAGGATCCAACTCGAGCGCCAGAAAGAACACGGGATGCTGGTGTACGGGCAGAAGCGAATGGTACGCATCGGCGACGGCTTTCGTGACGTACTCGTTCCGCACCCAGCGCTTGTTGACAAACAGCATCTGCTTGCTCTTGTCTTTCCTGGCCTGCTGGGGCTTGGCAATATACCCTTTGATGCAGATCCCTGCTTCTTCAGCAATGACGGGCAGGCAGTCTCTGGCCAGCTCTGCGCCAAATAAAGAGGCAATTCTTTCCCGGACTTCGCCGACCGGCGGTGCATGGAGCAATTCTTCCCCTTCATGCAGCAGCCGGAACCCGGTCAGGGGATTGCTGAGTGCATAGCGCAGGATCACATCAACACCGTGCCGCAATTCTACTGCATCGCTCTTCAGGAATTTCTTTCTCGCCGGCGTATTGAAAAAGAGGTCTTTTACCTCAATGATGGTGCCTTGCTCCGCTGCTACACTATCCTTGCTGATGTTCTGCCCGCCGATGGCCGCAATACAATATCCTTCTATCTTGTCTTCCTGCTGGGTCGTGAGCGAGAGTAGGGAAACGGCAGCGATGCTCGCGAGCGCTTCTCCCCGAAAGCCGAGCGTATGGATAGAAAAGAGATCGTCTGCCGAGCGGATCTTGCTGGTCGCATGGCGCTCCAGTGCTTTGTGGGCATCCTCTTTATCCATGCCTTCACCATTATCAGTAACACGAAGCAGCGCTTTCCCGGCCTGTTCCAATTCGATGGTGATTTCTGTTGCGCCCGCATCCAGAGAATTCTCGATAAGCTCTTTGACGATGGAAGCAGGCCGTTCTACCACTTCGCCGGCAGCGATTTTATTGATGACTTCCTCCGGCAGCAGCTGGATCTTTCCCATGGAGCTATTGGTGGGAAAAGGATATTTAAAGACTGTTGTGGTGAGAGTATATTGTTTAAGCAGTGAATAACCTCGCCGTTAATCTAAATTTTTGTAAATGTTCTTTCGATGTCCGATAAGCGTTATTTTTATGGTGTTGTTCCCCGGATCAAGATCGGCAATAATCCTGTAATCCCCCACGCGAAGCTTATAATCAGTTCTTCCTGTTAACCGCTCGAAGAAGTGGAAAGGACTTTCTTTCGTCGCAATGATCTTTTTGAATATCCTTTCTCTTATCTCTTGGGGCAATTTCTGAAGAAAGTCTATTGCTTGCTCATCAAAGATCACTTCATACATGAAGACCGAGCCTCTTTCGTGCTTCTGTCTCGGTCAGAAATTTCCCTTTTTTAATTCTTTCCCGTGCTTTTTCAATGGCTCGGATGGTTTCTTGGCTGAGCTCTGGCTCGGTTTTGCAGGTTTTGGCTATAAATACCACTTTCTTGATAACCTCATCATAGCTCTCATTTCGATATTCTCGAAAATGGTCTAATTCTAGCTTCGTATCCTCATGAATTTTGAGAGTTGTAGTGGGGGTCATAGTATTGTTTACTTGAGTATACCCTGGTATATTTAAGCTTTTTGCTGGGATTTTCATTCGAGGGTTCGATAGTTTAAAATAGCAGATAGGCGTCTGTTGTCGTTATGGTTAACCTCATCCTCTACCAACTCGACGGCTGCCCATACTGCGAACTGGTTCGGCAGAAATTGGAAGAAAAAGGGCTTTTGTACGACACAATAACTGTTCCCCCTGACCGAAGCGACCCTCTGCGCCGGGAACTGCTTGAGAAGAGCGGCGTGCTGACGGTTCCGGTGCTGAGAATCGATGATTTTTATCTGGGCGAATCGGCGGAGATAGTGGCGTACGTGGAAGAGCAGCTTTGAGGCGTGTTTACTCTCTCCAGCCGTCTCTTAATCTTTTTTTTCAGCTTTTCCAATTCTCCACTGATATCGTAGTTGGTGAGTAAGATCAGGTCTTTTTCATCAAAGATGTCAGAAAAGAATTCATATGCTTCTCCCATAGTCTCTCCCGAAGATACGTCTTCATCAAAGAGGACGATGGGTTTTCTTTCCGCTTCTTTCCGTAAAAAATCCGCTTCCCGTACCGAAACGTGGGGGGAGATGTCACTATGTTTATCAGTCGAGAAGCGCACCACATAAAAGAGCGAGTTTCTCTTTCTTCGCTGCGTCGCCTGCAAATACACATCCATGCCCGCTGCTACGCTTCCGTGCCCCAAAGCGATGAAAAGGACATCCGCCTTTTTGGTCTCTTGGGCAAGCCGTAACGCGGAGGCTTGCGACAAGTGAGGGGCAGACGCATCCCACGTTGTCGAATCATGCCGTTGGCTGATGCTTGTCGACAGGAGCATTTTCTCGTGTGTTGTGGTTTGCAGATATTCTCGAAAGGCTTGGGTAGCTGCTCGGAGTTTCTGCGGTTCTTGGTACGCTCTGAGGGCATAGGCAATAGCTTTCTGCACTGCATCCTCTAACTGATGCTCGGGAAATTGTATTTTCTGGTTCACCACCGCTCGGATGACCCGGGGTGGGTGCAGAACAAAATCGGCGTAATCCGTCGTTGTCCATTCTTTGGCAGATGCGATTGATTCCAATTGAAATAAGGTGTTCTCTAAAGAGCCGGAATATTGCATACGTTCAATGCCGAGTAAGCGGTAAGCGCTTTGCAGGGGTTCGAAGGGGGAATGATAGGCCATTGTTTGAAAGAGTGTCTCCTCAATAGGCCTCAGAAAGAGCCACTTTTTAAACTTTTCTTAAATAACTACTAACGAGTAGAACACGGCTGCTTCACTTTTCATCCCCAAACTTCCACAACAAAACCTGCTCTGGCATCTTCTTTACCTGCAGTTTCCGCAGCATGTCATCATCGCGCTCCAGAATCTCCTGCACTTCTTTCGCTCTCTGTACAACGCCCTGCGGCAATCCTGCCAGTTTCGCCACATGCACGCCATAACTTTTGTCCGTGCCGCCTTCGATAAGTTTCCGTAAAAAGATGATTTCACCCGCCGTTTCCTTGACGGCCACGTTGTACGTCTTAATCCGCGGGCATTTTTCAGCCAGCTTATTCAGCACGTGATAATGCGTGGTAAAGAGCGTCTTGGCTTTTATCTGATTATGCAGATGCTCGGCCACACTCCAGGCAATGGCGACGCCATCAAACGTGCTCGTGCCCCGGCCGATCTCGTCGATGATCAACAGGCTGCGCTCTGTCGCATTGTGCAGGATGGCTGCCGTTTCCTGCATTTCTACCATGAACGTAGATTGCCCGGCTGCTAAGTCATCAGATGCTCCCACCCGCGTAAAAATTCTATCCACAATGCCCAAGACAGCTTTCTCTGCAGGAACGAAACTGCCCATCTGGGCCAGCAGGACAATCAATGCGGTTTGCCGCAGGATAGTTGATTTCCCCGCCATGTTCGGCCCGGTGATCAGCAGCATCTCGCCGGGATTCAGCAGCACATCATTCGCTACAAAGCGCGGCTCTTTCTGCTCGACGACCGGATGCCGCCCTTTGGTGATCTGCAGCACGTTCTCCGACACGAATTGCGGCCGCATGTAGCGCTGCTCTAATGCCACTTTTGCGAGTGAACACAGCACGTCCAGCAGGGCAATAGCCGAAGCGGCTTTCTGGATAGCTTCCGTTTTTTCCGCGCAGCGCTGCACGAGCTCTTGAAATAATTGGTACTCCAGCACCTCAATTTTTTCCTGCGCTCCCAGGATTTTCTCTTCTTCCTGCTTCAGCTCTTCCGTTATATAGCGCTCGCCGTTCACGGTGGTTTGCTTCCGGATATACTGCGGCGGGACCAGATGCACATTTTTCTTGGTAATTTCGATATAATACCCGAAGATGTTGTTATAGCTAATGCGCAGCGTCGGAATACCCGTCTTTTCCCGCTCTTGCTGCTCCAGCGCCTGCAAGTATTGCTTGCTGTTCGCCGCCAGTTCCTGCAGCCGCCGCAGCTCGTCATGGTATTCTTTTTTTATCATGCCGCCTTCTCGCACGGAAATAGGCGCATCTTCCCGCACGGCAGCTTCTAGCAGGGCGGCCAGCTCTTGCAGAGGATCAATTTTAGCAACAGTTCTGAGCAACAGGCTGCGGCACTGCTGTATTTTTTCTCGCAGTTGAGGCAATTGCTGCAAGGTATTTTTCAGTGCCAGCAGATCTCTTGGCGAGGCAGTTCCATAGTTCACCCGGCCGATGAGCCGTTCCAAGTCAGCGGTCCGTTGCAGCACGTCCCGCAGCTCTTCCTGCAGGATAACTTGCGATTTTAATTCACCAACTGCATCTAACCGCTGCTCGATGCGCTCCCGCTGCAGCAGCGGGGCTTTCAGCCAGTGCTTAAGCAGGCGCCCCCCTAAAGCCGTTACCGTTTTATCCATGATAGAAAGCAGCGTTCCTCGCGAAGAGCCATCACGTATATTGGTGACGAGCTCGAGATTTCGGAACGTGCTGCTGTCCAGCAGCATGGCGGTACTGTTGCTGCGAAGAGAGAGTGTCTTCAGGTGCGACAAGCTGTTCTTCTGCGTTTCTTTGAGATAATGCAGCAGCGCTCCTGCTGCTTTCACACTTGCCGGCTGTTCCTGCAAGCCGAAACTTTCCAGCGAGGAAATGGAAAAGTGGTCAAAGATAGCCTGCTTGGCTTTTTCCAGCGAGAAAAAATAGTCTTCCATTGGCTGTAAGAAGCAGCCACTTGCCTGGAGCCGCTGCACCAATTGCTGATTCACGCCCAAGCTTTCAGGCAGCAGGCATTCTTTCGGCTGCATTCGGGCAATTTCGTTGAGCACGTCTTGCTCCGTGGGCAGTATCGTCGTAAAAAATTCTCCCGTCGAGAGATCGCTGGCGGCCAGAGAAAATCCGGTATCCGTGCTCGTTATGGCCATGATATAATTGTTCTCCCTTTCATCCAGCAACGATGATTCGATGACCGTTCCGGGAGTGACGATGCGGACTAAGCCGCGTTTGACCAAGCCTTTGGCCTGCTTGGGGTCTTCCAGCTGCTCGACGATAGCTATCTTGTAGCCTTTCTTAACGAGCCTGCCGAGATAGGTTTCTAAAGCATGGTAAGGAACCCCAGCCAGGGGCGCCTGCTTTTCTCCTTTTCCGCGGGCGGTGAGCGTTATTTCCAATTCTCGGGATGCGGTAATGGCATCCTCATAAAACATCTCATAGAAATCACCCATGCGCAGCATGACGACGCAGTCCGGATGCTGCCGTTTCACCTCCTGATATTGGCGCATGCCGGGGGTGAGCTGCTCTGCCGGGATGGAAAGGACACTTTCGGCTTGCTTATTTTTGGTGTTTTCCATGTGGTTTTCCATATGCATACTAGTTATGCTGTTCACCTGCGGTGGAGGAGAAAGGAATGATTTAAAGATTGTTATAGAAGACTGGCGGTATCGGCTTGCATATACATACCTGATGGCAGGAGAAACGATTTTTGAACACGAGACCACAAATCTTTATAAAAAGAAGACCTTCTGGAAAATCCTATGGCACCACTCGTTCTGCCCACTTATGCCTGCCTGGTTCCGGATAGTGTTTATGGCAGAGATGCAGATATTATGTTTTCTGAACAAGAGAGTATGCCTGCCACCCAAATCACCCGGCTTTCCCGGTTTGTCGTGCCCTCCTGCGATGAAGTTTTGGCATATCTCCAAACCACGGCGCAAGGCATCCCTCTTGACGGCCCCGGGAGCGAGCCGCAAGAAGATGATTCAGACCTAGTTTATTCTTTGAAAATGCTGCCTTCTGATGCCATTCCGGATATCGCTCAAGGCGAGGAAAGAACAAGGCATCTTCTTCAGAGGACTTACAGCCCTCATCAGTTGCAGTCGGGAAGGATGTATCTCCTTTTCTCGTCAGACTTGGTGCCTCAAGAGGCCCTCTCTGTGGTTAAAAAGTATTGGGAAGAGCAGGGAAAAGCAGAAGAGGGGGCATTGGTCTACAAGGTAGCTATCGAGGAATCCAGAGAAGCATTCGGTGCAAAAACGCAATCCTGGGACACTCTCATACAGCTCACAGAAAATGGTGCTTTCCCGGAGCGTTCCGAGCTGGAGTATCTGTTGGCTCGGGAAGTGCGGGATTCTGCGGTTATCCGTATCGACGGAGCGAGTAACAACTATCCAGCCGTCGTCGAGCATATGGGCTATCTCTCTGCAGCACTTTCTTCACCGGAGATGGTTGCTCAGGTTAAGGATCGTTCCTCAGCGTATCTTGAACAGGAAGCCACCGGAATTATTAAGAACATCCTGAGCCGGTGGGCTGCAGGACAGTTTGTTCAGGAAATTGTTGGGGGCTCAGCGGATGCTTTTCAGCAGGATGATGCTTCAATACCACCGCTTGATCCGGCCGATAAGAAGAACCTGAACTGAGGCCCCCGCCGGATAAAAACATTTAAATCCTTTCTCTCTTTTATTCTCGCTATGCCGTGGTATGAGAAAAAGTGGTGGAAGAGGCTGGTGGGCGGGAAGGCCGAACGGGAAAAGCTCGAGCCTTCGAAAGATATTCAGGCTTTATTGGAATTCTTGGAAGGATTACCGAGAGAAAGCCAGCGCCTGCACGCCGAACTTCGCGCGTTAGAAGAGTTGGAAAGCGAATATGCCGTGGCGCGGAAAGAACTGCAGCAGACAAACCTTAAAGCACAAGCGAAAGTTCTCGATACGTTGTTGGAGCGCACGGAATTCTTCGAGAATGATGCGGCTCTGGCAGGCATCCGCATGCAGCGGCTCGCCGAAGCGTTCCTGCATCGGGCGCAGGAAGCAGGATTGAAAGGATTAGTTAAAGAGAAGAGAAAGAAAGCGGCGTGGAAGTTACGGTGGTGAGGGTTCGTCGAGTGCGCGGTGTTCGCTTTTTGGCTCGGAGGAATTAGTGGTCATTTCACTCAGGCAATTCTTTTGGAAATTTAAACTCTTTATCCGAAAACACAATTTCTTCACAAGTAGAAATACACCTTTTGCACACACCCATCATAAAGTTATACTTTTGTATGATCTCCTCACTCTGAACTGAAGAGCCGTATCTTGCTTTTTCTCGTTCATCCACGTCTGTCTCTTCCTCTTTTTCTTTGTACACCATAATTCTGTCAATAAACTCATCATCATAATCAATCAGGCCTTTATCTTTCACATAGCGCAAAAATAAAGCGGTGCATTTTTGACTTCTGCTTTCTACACCAAACTTTGCTAAAATGGCTAGAGCACAATAATATTGACTATAGAACCATTCTTCGGGGATCTTATAGTCCATCCGTTGCTTTTTGTACAGTTCGCACAACTGTAAATTTACTTTTGCTTTTTGGACATACTCCTCGGCTCTCTTATCATCTCTGCCAACAAAAAGCAGTCCTTTGTGCTTTTTTCCTTTTTCTTCTTCTTTCCTCGCAAGGGAAAAGCACTCAAAAACTTTTGGTTTGATTGTCATTTTGCCATTCCCTTCATAAACATAACAAATTTATCTTGTCCAAATAGGATCACTCCTTTTTTAACGGCATCTATAAAAGCTTTGTTTTGCTTTTTGAGTTCTGCTTTAAACTCACTCTCTATAACATTAATGGAATGAATTTTTTTAGATTGTGTTTTCTGGGCTTTCTCAAGAACCGTATGTATTTTAACTAAGTTCTTCTTAGAAGCGATCCCTAAAATATCAATATCATTTGCCTGTTGTGGAGATGGTAAAATACTCCCATACAGAATTACAAAATTGGTTACTCTCTCTAAATCTATAAAATTAACCTGCCACCGCTTCTGCTTTAAAGCTTCTTCTGTTAGATAAAGAGATAACAATTTCTCAACCAGCGGATTCTCCCAGTTCAAGGTTATTATAAAAGCACTTGTTTTACCAGTTCCGACATTTTTTAAGAGAACATATTTACTACTCTCGAACTTTTTGAGAATCTTCCAAATCCCAACACGGCTTAAGCCCAATTCTTTTGCTAAAAGAGAAATGGTGTGCGTACTATAAAAGTCTTTTAAGAGATGAAGGAGTACGCTTTTAGTGGCTACATTGCTTGTTACCATGTTGTTAATAACTGTTAACTGTTGGTTAATATATAAAGCTTTCTATTGCCCTCTTTTCCACGACTACTTTTTATCTTTGGTGCCCATCTTCTCTTGTTAGCAGGATTGAAAGGATTAGTTAAAGAGAAGAGAAAGAAAGCGGCGTGGAAGTTACGGTAGTGAGGGTTCTTCTGCTTCGCTGTGCTTGCTTTTGAGTTCTGGGCGATTAAATAACTTTTGAGCAAGAAATCACCACGCTTTAGCGTTGGGGATGAATTGCGAAAGATAGAAGTTCTGGCTGCTGCTATTTTATTGTCTTG
>DATDWF010000075.1:0-5969 GCA_035289745.1 Candidatus Nanoarchaeia archaeon | reverse complement strand
GAAGCCTTGGAAGATGAAGCGGCAGCTGAAGAAGCACCCGCAGTTGAAGAAGGCCCCAAAACCGTTGAAATTTTGAACGATAAGTTTGGCACTGATCAGATTACCGTTTCTGTCGGCGATACTCTCGTCTGGAAAAATGTCAGAACGGGCAGTAGCAGCTTGACCGGCGCCATGATTATTGGCGTGCGGAATTGCGCGGATGTCAAGAGCACCGTCTTTAAGCCCGGAAATAGTTTCTCGTGGACTTTCAACGAGCCGGAGACCTGTACGATCGTTGATGGCATCAGGACGACGATGATACCGATGAGAGTTGTAGTCGAATAAGCTCTTTTCATCGTAAGACCCCCGAAGAGACCTATTGACTTTTCTGTCTCACTTTCTTACGAAACATTAAAAGCCTGAAAAGCCTTTCTCTGGGGTACTATGTATACTATGCGACAGTCCTATGCCCCCTGCGATGGACCAGCAGAAGGATATTCCGGAGCAGAAAGTGGCCGCAGCAGCTATAGCGCTCTGGAAACCATTGCCTATTCGGCCTCCAGCGTGCCCCACGAGACGTATGAAGCCAGCGAATTCCTACCATTTCCGGCATATGCGCCAGCTCTCGCCAACACGCCGTTCGCTTCCTATGCTTCCATTTTCCCGGCTTTGCACTCTTCTGCCCTCTCTTATGGCACGCCAAAAGAACCGCAACAACTATCGTACTCGATGGCACATCGTAGTGAAGAATCTCCTGTGCATCTTCCCATCCATCGTGAATATCACTTCAACCCCACCTCTTTCCTCAAGCCCGGCAAAGAAGGTAAGTTCGTCGGCAAAGCCGAAGAGATCCGCCCGTTCGTCGAAGAGGCTTTTTCAAAAATGTGCAACGAGCCTTTTCCCGTTGATATCATGCTCGGCGTCCTTGACGAGAACGCTTTCCGAAAGATCGCTTCACATCCCGGAACGGTGGGCTTATCCATCAACCGCAAGCCCCACGGGCTGCTGTCCGAAATCTTTGTGCTGAACGGCTCGCTGGGAAGAGTGCTGCTGACGATCGGCCATGAGCTCGGCCATGCCCTCTCCCTTCCTTTAGCCAGTCCGCACGATGAAGAAGCCAAAGCGTACGCGTTCTCCCTAGCCTGGATGAACGTTGTGAAAGAGCATAATATTGCCGGGCTGCAGAATGCATTCATCAGCGAACAGCCCGCAGAAAATGGGCTGCATAATGTGGCGTTTGCTTTTGTGCAGCAATTGTTGCAGCAGGAAAAGACGGCAGAAGAGATTCACTCCTCGCTTATTCGCGGAGAACTATCGGTGCCGGAAGTCCCCGTAGCTTTCTGATAGGCACTTCTTACCGCCGCTCAGAGAGTGGTGGGATTTTGAGCATTTCAAGTGCCGTAGGGAACCCCCACCAGATGTTCATAGCGCCGCTCAAAAGAGCGGACAAGATTGTGCTGCGTGTCCCGCAACCGGCGAGCGGCATAGCCCGTTTCTTGAACAAGATGGTGGCACCTTTGCAGCTGGCCCTGCAGCTCGGGAGAAAATGAAGGGGCATACTCTTTTTCTGCCGCAGCGAAGAACTCAGCTCCATATCCAAAAGCAGCCTGCAGGAGCTCATAAGCGGCCACTTCTACTTTGCCGTCGACTATCATCTCGCCTAACAGCGTTTTTCGGGAGCCGCCGTTAAAAGCGACAAGAGGAATTTGGCCCAGCAAGTCGAAGAAGTTGGTGAGCATGCCCCGCTCTGCAGCCGGGGGCACTCTTTTCTCAATAATCTGTTCTACTTCCAGCTGCTCAAGTAATGTTGATTGCCCGACCGCCAAGCGCACTTCCAGCTTTTCTCTCGCTTTTTCATGCATCGCAATCTGGTATGGCAGATATTTTTCCGGCTGCTCTTCCAGAGGCCGGGAAGCATAGAACATCGGCAAGGAGGGATACTCCATCGCCACAGCAACACTGTCATCATGAACCGCCACTACGTCATTAAACCGATCAAAGCGTTTTCCAAAGCGATATTCCAGATGATGTTGCACTGCTTTCATCCCGTTCACAAAAAAGAGAGGGAGAAAAAACAAGCCAAGAGGTGCAGCCGGCGTAAAGCACAGGCCCAGGCCCCCAGCAGCCAGAACGCCGAGATGGCGAACATTCCGCCGAAAGCGTTTCTTTCCCAGGCTTTTCACCAGCATTTCCAAATCGGCTGCTGCGTCTTTAATCGGAGAAGTGTCCAACATATCCATGACGCTCCAAAGAACAGCTCCTATTAAAATCTTCTTGGAGAAAAAGTGCTTGAGGAGCTTAAACTTTTTTCCAGAACAGTTTTTCAAAACATTTTTTAAAAAGCGCTGGCAGAGGGCTACAGATAAAAAAAACAGACGAAAAAAACTGCCCCAGAGCAGCCTGCTCCGCAGAGCCATGCGAAAGATGCCTTTGCCCTGCATAAAGTTTATAAAGAACACCTCCAGAAAAGACAGAGTTTGAGGACGTGGTTCTGTAGGAGTTAAAAAGTAAAGATAGATGAAGACTCTCGTGCTCTGAGACTCTTGCTAAAAATATCAGTAAAGATAGCAGAGCAGGCCATGAACATGCCACTCTCTCCTATTTAACAAAAACAATCGGAGGTGTATCCTATGATACCAACCATTAAGCCCCTTGGCGAGCGCGTTTTGCTTGAACAGGCGGAGAAAGAAAAGAAGACCACGGGTGGGATTTACATCCCCGAGGATGCCCGCAAAGAGAAAAAAGAAGGCATCGTGGTAGCCGTCGGCACGTTTAAAGACGGCAAAGACCTGCCGCTGAAGAAAGGCGATAAGGTTATTTACGGCGGCTACAGCAGTGAAGAGCTGGAAATTGAGCACAAGAAGTTCTTGCTGATAAAATTTGAAGATGTCATGGCAAAGATCGGAGGCGATGTCGTATGAGTGCAAAACAAATTATGTTCAATGAGCATGCCCGGCAAGCCTTGCTGCGGGGCATCAACAAAGTAGCGGATACCGTTAAGATTACTCTCGGCCCAAAAGGCCGATATGTCGTTCTGGACAAGATGGGCACGCCGCTGGTTACCAATGACGGCGTAACCATTGCCAAAGAGATCGAGCTGCGCGACAAGTTTGAGAACATGGGTGCCAAGCTGGTGAAAGAAGTGGCTTCCAAGACGCAGGACACTGCCGGTGATGGAACAACTACCGCAACGTTACTCGCACAAGCACTGGTGACCGAAGGGCTGAAGAATATTACTTCTGGAGCCAATCCTATGGATGTGAAGCGGGGCATCGAGAAAGCCACGGAAGAGGTCGTCCGCAATCTGAAAGAGAAAAGCGTGCCGGTCAAAGACAAGCAGAAGATCGTGCAAGTGGCGACCATCTCAGCCAATAACGATGAGGAGATTGGCAAGCTCATTGCCGATGCCATGGAGAAAGTGGGCAATAACGGCGTGATTACCGTCGAAGAAGCCAAGAGCATGGAAACCAGCCTGGACTTGGTGGAAGGCATGCAGTTCGAGCGGGGCTTCATCTCGCCGTATATGGTGACGGACCACGAGAAGATGCTCGCCGAGTTCGAAGAGCCGTACATCCTGCTGGTGGATAAGAAGATCAGCACCGTCAAGCAGCTTATTCCGGTGCTGGAGAAAGTGGCCCGGGAAGGCCGGCCTTTGTTCATTGTGGCTGAGGATATCGACGGAGAGGCGCAGACGGCGTTGATCCTGAACATCATCCGCGGATCGCTGAAAGTCTGTGCGGTCAAAGCACCAGGATTTGGCGACGAGCAGAAAGAGATGCTGGAAGATATTGCTATCTTGACTGGAGCGAAAGTCGTCAGCGAGCAGAAAGACATGAAGCTCGAGGACTTTGATGAGGGATGGCTGGGCTCCGCCCGGCGGATCAAAGTCGAAAGCGACAAGACCATCATCGTCGAAGGCAAAGGCGCTAAAAGTAATATCGACCAGCGCCGGAAGATGCTGGAGATGCAAGTCGAAGCAGCCGACATGGAGTACAAAAAGAAAGACCTGAAGAAACGCTTGGCAAAACTCTCCGGCGGCGTGGCCGTGATCAAAGTGGGCGCAGTCACGGAAACCGAGATGAAAGAGAAGAAGATGCGCATCGACGATGCGCTGAACGCCACGAAAGCCGCCGTCGAAGAAGGCGTCATTCCGGGGGGTGGATTGACATTGCTGCATGCGGCCAAAGTGCTGAAGCGGCTTTCCTTACCGGGCGACCAGCAGATCGGCGTCGATATCATGCGCCGGGCGCTTGAAGAGCCCCTGCGCCAGATCGCTTGCAATGCCGGCAAAGAGAGTGCGGAAGTCGTCGCTCGCTTGCGCACGGAAACGAACGAAAATGTCGGCTATAATGCCAAGAAGGACGTCTTTGAAGACCTCTTTGCGACGGGTGTGATTGATCCGACGAAAGTTGTCCGCTGCGGCGTGCAGAACGCTGCTTCCATCGCGGCGATGGTGCTGACGACGGAATCCATCGTCACGGACTTCGACGAAGAGAAAGACAAAGACAAAATGTCGCCGATGATTGTGCTCTAGGGCCGAAAGGCTCTGGGGTGTTTTTTTATTTTCTTTCTGTTTTTGGTTTTTTGAAAGGTGCGGTTAATGATGTTATGTCCCCCAGACTTTATGTCTGGGTGCGAACGTAGTGAGCAAGTTCGGTGTAGGGCACTCACAAGCATTATCACGTTCAGTTAAGGGCAGAAACACTTGTAGTTTTACCGTTAGTTAAGGGCTCTCTCGTTAACAAAGTCTTTTAATTTCTTCTACAACTCTTTTAAGATCATTATTAATTTCGCTCGCTTGATATCTTCTTATTTTCCATTCATCAATTCTTAGATGAATATCTCTTAAAATATCAGATTCAATTTTTTGAGAATGGGCTTTATCGCCATCAATTTCAACATCATATTTATTGTCATTTATGAACAAAGCAAAATCAAGCCTATAAAATTTTCCCCCTCTTATTTTTGTTTCATATTGGGGGAGAACTTTAACTCCCTCTTTAGTTAGTTGTTTGAATAATTTCTCTTCAATAGGCGAATCAAAATCAATGTCTAACTCTTTCCTAGATTCAGCGTGTTCCAATAAACTTTTAAGAAAACCTCCTGCCTCATTACATTTTTTCTTATCACCTACAATTATTAGGACACTTCTTGCTCTTGTAATAGCAACATTCAGTAATTGGCTAGTTGTATGAATCCAGTTAAGTGTTGTTTGTTTTATACCCTGTGATATTGCTGGTGAGAAGATAATTATGTCTTTTTCATCTCCCTGAAATCTATGCGTGGTTCCTACCGTAATATCCATTTTTTCTAGTTCTTTGGTTTTTTTAATCATGTCAGCAATTAAGTCCATCTGAGCCCTAAACAAGGTTACAACTCCGAAAGAAATCTTCTTCAATTTTGATTTATGAAAACTTTTAAGAATCTTTATTATTTCTATTGCTTCCTCTTTATTAGATGGACTCTTAGTTTGGTTAGTTTTACCCTGGACATCTATCCACTTAACCCCTCTGGGGTAGATGCTGTTAGAAATTAATTTATCTTCATCAGTCATTATGTTTAATTTTTTCTCATAAAAATATTCATTTGAAAAGCTTATTATGTCTCTGCAAGACCGATAATGTTGATTTAATAATTTTGGTGTTTTATTTTTACTTTTAATTATTCTTTCAGTAATATCATAAAGAGAATTTTTACTATAAGCATAATCTAAGTATAATTCAGATATCTTATTTTTTGAAGCCATTTTTATATCTTCTGTTTCCTTAAGCAACGAGATATGTTTTAATTGTTTAGGATCTCCAATAATAACTACTTGTTTTGCCCTGTAAAAAAGAGGTAAAGCTGAAGCAATATCACATTGTGATGCTTCATCAATAATTAACAAATCAAAAAGATTCTCTTTCAATGGTAGACTATTTTTTGCTGATAGGTTTGTTACAATCCAAATTGGAAGGAAAGATAACAATTCTTTAATTTCACTCTCTTGT
>DATDWF010000074.1:0-3188 GCA_035289745.1 Candidatus Nanoarchaeia archaeon | reverse complement strand
CTCGACGACAATATCGCCTTTGAAGCCGTGCTTCTTGAAAATTTTCAAAGCCTGATCGACGGGCGCATTGCCCTCGCCCGGAGCCAGATGGTCATCCGCATAGCCCTGATTATCAACCAGATGCAAGTGCCCGACGATTTTTTTCTTGGCCATCTCTTCGACACGCGAAAGCATCCAGCTGTTGAATTCCTCTTTGTTCTGCGCCATGGTTTTATGAGGATCTTCTTTCCAATACTTCCACCACATGTTGCAATGGGCAGTATCGAATGTTGCATAGAGATGCTCTTCCGCTTCTTTTTTTGCCTGCGCTTCGCTCATGCTCCATTCTTTCTTCAGGCGATGCACCATGGCTTCGCGGCTTTTTTCAACCAGAGCGATTAATTCATCCGGATGTGCTCCATAGCTTTCCGGAAAGAGATTTTCGACGGCAACCCCGAAAGGCCGCTTCAAAGTCCCGGCTTTGGCTAACTCATTGCTCTTGTTCATGGCTTCAATCGCTGCTTGCGCATACGCTTCATAGCTCTGCCGCAAGGCATAGGAGGGCGCGCTTTCGATATGGCGCATGCGCTCTCTGGTTTCTTCGGCTCTCGCCCAGGCAGCGGAAGAGGACTGGTTAAACTCTTGAAGTGCTCGGCGACCCTGTTCTATCCCCTCTTTCCTTTTTATGATCAGTTGCTGGAGAATCATGGGAGCTTCTTCGGGGCTTACTCTTCTTCCTAGCTCCTGTTGCATTTGTTCTAAACGCTGCGGAGGGACGCCTTCTTTCCTGGACCGTTCAAGAATCATCTGGTCCTGCTCAACAATTTTTTTCGTTTTTTCCATTTCTCTCCTATGCGTTTCAAACTGCTGGCTGTAATGGAATCCCCAGCCTTTGTCTTGCGCTGCATTGGTTTCCAGCGCGGTGATGATCGCCGCTTCTTCCGGCTTGATGTCCAGCAGCTCGTCGTGGACAGTGCCATTACGCTTTTTCACATCCAAAATCCGTTCCCGCCAGGGCGAGTCCTGGAAAGCTTCGGGCGGATTTTTTTCCAACTCGTTCAAAGAATATGACGAAAATTTATGAAATTCTTCTTTGGCCCGCTGGGTCATCTCTTCGGATTCTTGTTTCAGTTCTTTCCAACCCATCTGTTGGATATCGAATTTCCCTGTTTTCGAATTAAAGCGGGGCACTTTGTTGTTCAGTTCCAGGACTTTGTGATCTTCATAATCAATAAAGTCGCCGGGCTTCACGACATTGCCTCGTGCGTCAGGGTACTCTTTTCCTTTATGCCGCCCCCAAACATCTTCATTCTCCGGCTCGTAGCGGTTCCAGACCGGCCGAGCGACTTTCCGGCTTTTTGGGATTCCCGTTAAAGTTTCTCCATTGCGCCGATCTACGACTCGGTAGACAACATCATCCTCTTCGCCGCCATAGAAATGAAATTTATTTGCCCACGGCCCTTCCTGATTCCATTCCGCGTCCGCAATGGGGCGGACGAACTCGCCGCTATGCACGACGATGGGGCCGCCTTGGGTTACATCCGCCGCAAAGTCAATGGCGTTTTTAATCTCGTCGACAGCCCGTTCGCGGTGCTCCTTGCTGAAATTCCCGCGCTGGTCCATGCCCGCCAATCCCATGATGCCGACGCTGGCGTGGGTGGTGAAATCAAACTTATTCGCGGCCTGCAATTCTTTCAAAGCCTGCCGTTGCTTAGAGCCGTACATGCCCGGCGTGTGGGCTTGCGCATTGCCTTTGCCCATGCCCATGAACGTCAATTCCAATTTTTTCATTCCCGGGCGCATTTTGGCGGCAAGTGCCTGGACATTTTGCACTGGCCCCAAGCCGAGGCTGAAGCCGATATCTTTAATGCCGACGCCCACATCATTTGTCGCTGTATCTCCTGCTGAAGGATGCCCATATTCACGGTCCATGGGGTGGGCGTACTGCCGACCGGTGCCAAATTCGACCATGTGGTTCTAAAAGGAAAAGAAGTTTATAAACGTTGCTCGTTCATCGTGCCTTCGGCAGCTGCGTTCCTGCCGGCTGTATGGCCCGCGCTGTTGTCACGCTTCTGGTTTTGGCAGTAATAGTCTTGCTGCAATCAATCCCCGCTACCGCTAATTCCTGCTCTGAGATACAGGATTTCAATGCCGGACAGTAGATGCCGGGATTCTTGGCCGGGTTGAGAGCAAAGCCGGGCAACACATAGCGTGATGGCAGCACTACCACATTCTTCGCCAAGCCGTTTACCTGCTGCAAGTTTGCACACGTGAGATCGTTCGTTACGAAGTCAAAGCTCTGCCAGTTGAGGAATTTTGCTGCAAAGTCGTAATTGGGATTAGCATCACAGTTTACCATAACGGGCTCGATGCTTTCCCCGCGCGATGTTTTGAGAACATGATACGAAACACTCTTCTCGCCATCCTGCACCTGCACGCACATATCGACAAAAAGCACTAAGGGATAAAAAGTGTTGGTAGCCAGATTTCTTTCCAGCGCTTCGGCAACCGCAGTATCGAGCTCTCCAATGCTTCCAAACTGGATGGCTTGCCCCGTGCTCACGCCGCGTAAGAGAATGA
The DNA here is from genome assembly GCA_035289745.1 of Candidatus Nanoarchaeia archaeon. Taxonomy (GTDB): domain Archaea; phylum Nanobdellota; class Nanobdellia; order Woesearchaeales; family GW2011-AR9; genus JAUYQE01. The sequence goes on along the minus strand of DATDWF010000074.1, from coordinate 629 downwards.
TGATGCCAACGACCAGCAGTACGGTAACGATGCCAATGCTCAGAGTTTTCTTCGTATCCGCACCCCAGCCAGCGCCTCGGCTAGGTGCAGTTTTCCCCCCTTTCTGCTGTTGGTATTTCTGATAGTTCTGCCGCATCGTTTCTTTGTAGGCCCACTGGATATCATCTTCCGCCCAGCCGGCCTGCAGCAATTGTGCTTTGATGTCTGGATATTTCTTTCCTTGCTGGATGTGCGTCGTAATGTACCGGGCGATTTCCGGCTGCACTTCCCTGCCTTCTTGTTGTCGGGTTTCCTGCCGTTTTCCTTTCTTCAGGACAAAATAAAGAACCGTTATGGTCGCTCCTAAAACGGCCAGGAAAATGAAGAATCCCGTCAAGAATTTGGTGAAGCTGCGCTCTTTCTCGACATCAATGCTCAGGCTGTCTACATCCGTTTGCGTGGCTGCTAAGCCTGTTGCGACCGCACCGACTTTCTTGTCAAAGTCTGCTTGTAGCGTGGTATCTTTTTCTTCCAGCGAATCCACTTGCTGCTGCAGAATCCCTTGCTGGGCCTGGGTGGATTGCACCTCATCCCGCAAGGCCAGCGAGAAATCTTCCAACGCTTTGACTCGTGACTCCACTGAAGCGGAA
>DATDWF010000073.1:0-7289 GCA_035289745.1 Candidatus Nanoarchaeia archaeon | reverse complement strand
TGGTAAATCTTTTCTTCAAGAACAGGCTCTCCCACTTCTGGCACAAACCCAGAAAGGATACAGATGATTTAAACATTTCGGGAGATAGCCCTATTCTGGCAGCATATCCCGCTCAATAAGCTCGTAGGCAATGCAGATGGCCGTCTCCATCAGGGGGCGGCGATGCTGCTCCGTTTTTCCTAAACTTCCCACGGGACCAGCCGAAAGAAAGCCCCGGAGAAGCCCTTTATAATATTCTAAAGACTGCTCACCATTAAAGTTTCGGGTAACAAAATTCCGCAGTTCTTGGGGAACAGAATTTATCTGGCTGGCAAGAGATGAAATCTCTTTCGTTAAAACGAGATCGTCAAGCGCCATGAGTGCAAGAAAGAAGCAGAGTATAAATAGTTTGGGGAAAAAACTTTAAATGCGACGCTGCTTCCTTGGTGAATGCACCTCGTCGATGTCCATTGCCACCTGAACCATGCACTCTTTAAAGATGATTTGCCCGCCGTACTCCGGCGCGCCGAAAAAGCTGGTGTGAAAGCTATCCTGACTTCTGGCGTGAATCCGCCGGCGAATAGAGAAGTCTTAGAACTTGCTAAAAAACATCCCATTATCAAAGCCAGCCTGGGCATCTATCCCATTGACGCTTTGGGCTTATCGGAGGGGGAAACTGGCTTGCCGCGGCAGACGGAAAAGATCAATCTTGACGACGAATTTGCCTTCTTCCAGCAGCACCAGAAAGAAATTACGGCCATCGGAGAGATTGGCATGGACTTTCATTGGGCGAAGAAAGAAGACACAGGAGAACAGCAGGCTGAAAACTTCCGGAAGATCATCCGCTTTGCCAAGAAGCTCAAGAAGCCCATCATCATCCATTCCCGCAAAGCAGAACTCGAGTGCATCGATATCCTTGAAGAAGAGCTGCCGAGCAACGAAATTCCCGTCGATATGCATTGCTTTGGTGGGAGCAAAAAGCTGATTCTCCGGGCAGCCGCCCAAGGCTTTTACTTTTCCATCCCGCCGAACATCGTAAAATTGGAGCATTTTCAGATGCTGGTCCAACTAGTTGATCTCAAGCAATTACTGACAGAAACAGATGCGCCGTGGCTTAGCCCGTTTCCCGGCCAGAAGAATGAGCCGGCTTTTGTGCTGGAGACGATAAAGAAAATTGCAGCGATTAAGAGGATTTCTGAAGAAAAAGTTGCAGAGCAGATTTGGGAGAATTATGAACGAGCTTTTCTGAGGCGCAGCTGAAAAACACTCAGCGATATTTGCTTGTTAAAGCATACCACGTTTTAAACCCATGATCAACATCTTTTTCTGGATCAAAGCCTTCGACATATAGCCGCATCACCTTTCCTTGTTCTATGGCACGATCAGCTACAGCGCGATAAGAGCCCATTCCAAACATGTCACTATCTCCCCACCAGTTAGAAAGGTCAATATCGGGAGCCAGCCCTCTTTTTCTTTGTAGCATTTCAACTAGCTTATCTGCCAGTTCATTGAGTGCCTCTGTGGGAAGAGCCATTTTGTTTTCGATAACTAGGGGATATAAATATTTATTGCCTCTGTAGTATGCACCTTTCGTTGCCTCCCGATTACTCCTCTTCAAAAACCATACAGCTGCCGATAACGGAGGTGATCCTCCGAAACCGTCAGCCTTCGCTCTGCTACGGCTGCCGGGAATCGAACCCGGACTACAAGCTTGGGAAGCTCGGATCATACCACTAGACCACAGCCGTATACGCTCTGAAGAATTGCAGGATTATTTAAAATTAATTGGTATCTTCATCTTAATATCTCCCTAAATTATTGTTAAAAAATGGTTGTATATTCACTCACCACCTTCTTGGTGGATTACGAACCAAGTACTCACGAACCTCCTTAAGGTACCAAATATCTCTAGAAGCAGAATCTATAGCAATTGCTGCTCCCCAAGTTGTTTCTCCAGACCAAGAGTCTAGCCTTCTGTGACAAGATTGAAGAGCTCGATCTACATCTTCAACAGTTTTAAGTTCCGGGTCAGCTTCAAGTTTTCTCTCAATGATCTCGTCATCAATATATCGAAAGCCCATCTCACTTCTCCTCTTTCTCTTCCTCTTCGCTTTCTCTGCGAATAACTTTCACCGCATCCATCTTGACGGTGATTGGGATGGGTACGGCAGCTTCCAGCAGCTCGACGACAATCTCCTCTTTCTGCTGGTTGATGCGCATGACTTTGGCCTGCTCGCGCTTGAACGGCCCGGAAATAATCTCGACAATGTCACTCTTCTGGATATTCATCTCGACTTTGATCTGGGCAAGCATGTGCTCGATCTCTTCGTACGGAATCGCCGTCGCTAATAATCCCCGAGCATAAGGAACACCCTGAAGGATCGCTTCCGCTGCCGCTTTCGAGGTGGCCTCTACGAAGATGTAGCCCCGCATGCCATGGGGGCGGATGACCGCGAGAATGCCGGCGTCCGTAGCTTTATAAAGCTTAGATATCAGATAGTCCACGACCTGATCTTCGCGGTTCGCCGCTGTCCTCAGTCCAAAGATTGCAGTTTCCATGTTAGATAAGCAGTTGTTTTATGAGGAAAATGACAAAGCCGATAATGCCGATGGCGGCACAGCCGAGGCCGGTGATCTTTGCCAGGTTTTTATACTCTTCTTTATTCGGCTTTTTGGTGACCCGCAACACTCGTAGGGTCTCTTTCCAGAACCGTTTCAGCTTGCCGGGCTGTTCCAGTTGCTGCTCGGGCTGGTCCATAGCGGGCTAAACCAGAACTTCATTTATAAATCTTTCTTCACAATCTTTTGGCTCACTGCGTTCGCAAAAGATTGGACCAAATCCGCTCAGGTAGGGCATAAAGCCCTACGATAAACGGAATTAAACTCGAGCACCAAAAATTTTGATATGTCAAAAATATACCACCGGTCTATTTGACGACTTTTGACAAAATCCTCTTCTGGTGGGGTTTCACTTTTTTCAACCCCCACAATGAACTTTCTTAAGAAGAAGCTACTTTCTCCTCTTTTCATCCATAAATTCGATGCCCAGCTCGTCTTCGATGGCTTCCTGCTTGTGGGTGAAATACTTGTTGCCTTCCCCAAAAATCTGCTCGGACTGCACGCCCGTGATGATCAGCATGGTACGCACCGTCTTCTCTAGGTCTTTGTAAATCTGCGCACCCCAGATGATTTTGGCATGGGGATCGAGGCGCTCAGCAACAGTTTCCACGATCTTCCGGGACTCATCCAGAGTCAAATTCTCCCCGCCGGAAATGTTGATCAGCGCGCCCGTGGCTTGGGAAATGTCCACGTCAATCAACGGGTTTTCCAAAGCTTTCTGCACCGACTCTTCTGCCCTATTTTCCGCATCAGACTCGCCGACGCCGATCAGCGCTACGCCGCCTTCGCTCATGATGGCTTTCACATCCGCAAAGTCCAGATTCACCAATCCGGCGCGAGTAACCAGTTCTGCGATGCCTTTGACGGCATTTGTCAGCACTTCATCTGCTACTTTGAAAGCGGTCTGCAGGGGCAAATGCGGCGCCAGCTCCAGCAGCTTTTCATTGGGAATGACGATTAGGGTGTTGATGCTCTGTTCCAGCCGTTCCAGGCCAGAGATGGCATTTTCATGCCGGTGCGAGCCTTCCATCATGAACGGCATGGTCACGATGGCCACGCTGAGGATGCCCATTTTCTGTGCCAATTGCGCAATGAATGGTGCGCTTCCGGTTCCCGTGCCACCTCCCAAGCCGCAGGTGATGAAAACCATGTCGGCACCTTCCATTGTTTTCTTCAGGTCCGCTTCATTCTCTTTGGCAGCAGCTTCTCCCACTTTGGGATTGGCTCCTGCTCCAAGTCCTTGGGTAAGCTCTTTGCCGATGAGCACTTTTTTATCTGAATTGGTGTACAGCAAATCCTGGGCATCGGTGTTGATGGCAATGGTTTCAACGCCTTTAATGCCGACTTCAAAAATGCGATTAATGGTATTATTGCCCGCTCCGCCACAGCCCACAACTTTAATTCTCGTCTTGTGGCTGGCCAGCATCTTTCTCAGCTCTTCATCAATATCGCTGTTGGCCTGCTTGTGGGAGATTTCTTGGGCTTGAATGTCCGGAGAAAATTTAGGGTATCCTGCTGTAGAAGAGGCTTGTCCGGAGAAAGATTCTGATTGATAGGCCATACAAAATCACACCTTTTCTAACTTCAGTAAAAACCAAATGAAGCTATATAAAGATTATTATGCTTAAAACCGTCGGTTAGAATATAGTGAGCGCACTACATAATTGAGCATTTCTGTTGTGCAATAAGCGAACCATATATGAAAGCATACCTGATTATTAAATGCTGTCAGTATATGCGGGATGGATGCGTGATTTCCCTATGCTTCTGGCGCTGGTCCAGCTTCTTGGCGTGCGACTTCTTTCGGCATCGTTTTACCCGCAATAGTTACTTCTTCCAGTCCAGTGAGCGTTGCCAGCTTCTTCCCGAGCATTTCGGAGAATTCGTTGGGCAAAGCCATCGGCACGGTAACTATCGCTTTTTTCCCCTGCAGCTCTACCCGCATATCTTTGGTGGGGATGTGGAAAGCAGTATGCAGGAAGGCTTCCAGCTGCTTCTTTGCATCCGTCACTTTCTCGATGATCTCTACCGCATACTGCACCTCTCTTCCTGCTAAAGGATGATTGAAGTTGACAATGACTCGGCCGCCGGAAACGCTGTTGACGATGCCCAGCTGCCCGTCAACGGTAATCTGCAGGCCTGGCCGGGGGTTCATCTTATGCTCGCGGAAAACGCTCATCGGCACGATACGAAGATTCTTGATGTCCCGCTTACCGAAGGCTTGTTCTGGCGAAAGAGCAACGGTGCACTTTTTTCCAATCTCTTTGCCAAGCAGGGCATCATCCAATCCGGGAAGAATCTGTTTTTCCCCAATGCAGATAGTCATCGGGCCGTAAGATGCGTTTTGGTTATACAGCTGATGCTGCTTCGCAACTGCTTCTTCTGTCGTATCAAAGACGGTGCCGTCGGGAAGCTTACCAATGTAGTGTAAAGTGATGAAATCGTGGAATTGAATGGTTTCTGCCATGGTGCATTCCTTTTTTGGACGAATTTATAAAGATTTTCTTGAAGAAACGCAAAAAATGATCAGAAAGAGCCACTTTCCTTCTTTTTCAGAGATCCTTTGCTTTTGAGAAAAGAAAGAATTTTTTCAGTAACTTGTTCAGCGGTAATCGTCGTCGAATCAATCACCAGCTCGTAGTGGGATTCGTCCAGATAATCGAGGCCGTAATATTTTTTATAGCGCGTATTATCTTCTTTCAGGCGTTCTTGGACTCTCTGCTTCATCTGCTCCAAAGAAGTGATACTCCCCTCATTGCGTGCTTCTCTGGTTTCTTTTTGCTGCAAATCTTTCCAGATTCTGCGAGCAGCCTCATCGGGGTCGACTTTGATGAATATTTTTATCGAGTCGGGAAAGAAATAGAACTGCGTATGGCCTTCAGCAATGACTATTTTTCCTTCTTTCTCCAGCTTTTTAGCAAGTTCTGATGCTTTCTTATCGACATCCACATCCGTTTCTGGGTGTATTTTTGCATACTCGTTTAATTCGATGAGGGTTATCCCTCTTTCTTTTGCCAGCTCTCGGCGCATACCGCCCACATAGATTCGTTCCGCCCCCAGAGCTTTCACTAACAGTTTTGCAACAGTGCTTTTTCCGCTGCCGGGGGTTCCGGAGATGGTGATGATCATGGAACAATTGATTCTCTCTTCATCTAATAAAGATTTCGCGGGCAGGACGTTCACTTCTTTGGCTTAATCGCCCCATCCAGAGCAACCTTCTTAAAGAATAACGCTCTCCCTCTCTTCGTGGAACAGCACACAAAGAGGCGGTGGGGATTTCTGCTCTTAGCTCTCGTAGTTATCGGAGGCGTAGTGCTGGTTATCCGCCCGGCGATTCTCGGCTATGGCGTATACCGTTCTTTGGACGAAACAAATTATACTCTGGAAGAATTCGGAAAGAATATCCGGGACATGCAGCTGGACCTGCTGACGTCCCAAGCGAACCTTTCCATGCAGTCGCGGCTGGCTGACGAATTAGTCTCTCGTTTCGGCACCGTTTCTGATGCCTTAACTACCAGCCTTGAACAGCAGAAACAGCAGTCCTTGCAGTTAGCGGCCTGCCAGGAAGAGCAGCGCCGTCTGGAAGCGCAGCTGCAGAAAGAGGAAGCAGAAGAGAGCAACGAAGTGCTGAGCTGTACGGCGCAGCTGCAGGAACGGGAGCGGCAATTACAGGACAAAGAAAAAGCGTTTGGAGCGGCGCAGAGCACTTCTACCGCAGCCTTGGCTTCTTTGCGGGCAGAGTACGATCTGCTGCTTAAAAATACCGCAAAGACCGTCTGCTGCAAAGAGAAAGTGGATAACCAGCAGATTTCTTCGTACAGTGTTCTCAATGGGAAAATTTTCTGTCTGGAAGAAGGGGGAACGGCGCTGGCGTGTTAAGGGGTGCTGGGCAGTGTGGTGAAGAGTTGTAAGAGCTTAGGGGCCATTAACGTATCGTCTCATACTTACTCTTCTGTAAATCTCCCATACACTCTTTCACTCCTTGCACAATCCAGTATCCTATTGCTTTCCACAACCCCCAGCGCTCAAAGCGGCGCATGGATGTTGTTACCGTTGTCGGAAGGCAGACAAACTGCCCATACTTCTTGAGATGGAGAATCAATTTTCTATGCTCTTTAACGGCGATCATCTCGTCATAGCCGCCTACCTGCTCAAAGTCTCTTTTTCGGCAGAGTAGAGCTCCACTACAGCCGTGATAGAGCCCTAATTGGTGATATGCATTTTTTATTGCCATCGCCCAGCGATATTTCTGTGTCAACTTATCCGGGCGAACTCTGGTGGTCGCTACAGCATATTTCTCTGTAAAGCGTTTCTGCATTTTTTCGAGGGCATCTTTCTCCAAGAGCGTATCAGCATCGAGAAAGAGCAGGAGCTTCCCTTTTGCGTGTTGTGCTCCGTAATTCCGCGCGCGGCTGACATTGGCTTCGGGGAGAGAAAAAAGCTGCAGCGGAAATGGTGCTCTTTCGCGAAACTGTTTTATAACGTTTTCCGTCCCATCCGTGCAGCCGTTAGCGATGGTAATGGTCTCAAAGTCTTTTAGCGTTTGCTGTTGTACGCTCTGCAGCGTTTTTTCGATGTACGCCGCCTCATTATGCGCAGGAATGATGACCGAAATTTCCGGCTCTTTTTCTCGCTGTAGCGGTGTCATATTCTTCTCGCTCAGAGTGTCAGGTAATTAGCAGCCCACAGCA
>DATDWF010000072.1:0-2519 GCA_035289745.1 Candidatus Nanoarchaeia archaeon | reverse complement strand
AATCCGACAAAAAATGCATAATGCGCAATTTGGTGAAGCTCCAAGCTTCCCCGGGAACCTCTTTTATGTGCCATGACTATCACCTCTTGATAGTTCCCTATTAAAATAAAGAGATTTATAAATCATTCGGTCGGGAAACGGGAAAAGTTATATACAAAACGGCTTCTGATGCTGATTAGAATGGCTTCCCCAAGCATTGAGCTGGTCGTTTTTGACTTGTATGAGACGCTGGTCGATCATCATCGAGAAGGACCCAGCCCTTTTTTCCGGCTTTTTGACGATCTTCGTTTAAATCTCGAGGAAGCGAAGGAGGCGTATCATATTGCTTTGACTGAAAACTTTGATGACCTTGCGAGTTTCCTCAGAAAAATAAAACCACAAGCCCGCACCCAATTTCCTTTACAGGGCTATGAAAATGCTACCGCTCAGGAAGTAGCGTCTACAACGCCGTATCCAGAAACCCTAGCCGTTCTGGAAGAGCTTCGTAACCGAGGCCTGCTTTTAGGCATGATATCCAATGCCGGAACCGCGTATAAAAAACCATTTTTTGCGCTGGGCCTTGATCAGTATTTTGACCAGGTCATTTTTTCCTGCGATGTCGGCCTGCAAAAGCCGGACGAGAGGATTTACAAGCATCTCTTACGCTCGGCTGGAGTCGCTCCGCCGCACGCGCTCATGGTTGGTGATAAACTGGACCGCGACGTTTATCCGCCGAAAGCTATCGGCATGCAGGCGGTGCTGCTGGATAGAAATAATCAAAGCAGCTACTCGCCGAAGATAGCCACGCTGGAAGGAATTTTTGCGTATTTGTAATCCTCGCTTTTTGCGGTACTCGCGACAACTATTCTATCGAGAACTGTTTCTTATAGCGCTCGCGCAGATGGTCTTCTGCGTCCAGCAATTTTTGTTCCAGTTGCTGGCAGGCATCGATCACCGCCCGCTCATCAGTTCTGCTTAAAAATAAAGTTTGCGCTCCCACATCCCATTTTGGGAAAGAATGCAGCGGAACTCTCTTTATGTCAACAATCAATTCTGGAGCAGTTGGCTCTTGGCAGGAATAATCTTCTACATAATAAACTCGGATAACTGCCGCTAGTGGGTTAAAGATCGTCGTGGGAACATAGGTGCGGACGCGCAGGTCACCCGACATATGCCCGTTGTATAAGCACATGCCTCTCTTTTCACCAAAACAATGGGGGGGAATTTCTTTCTCGCCGATACATGCAATTCTTTTTGTCGTGTTCATTTGGCAAGTAAAGAGAAAAGAGGTATATAATTATTATTAAACAAAACCGCCCCGGGCCAGATTCGAACTGGCGACCTTTCCCGAGCAATGTGCTGCACGGTGGCTGCTTAGCGAATAACAGCCGTGTGCTCAGCCGCTAAGCTACCGGGGCTTGTTGGCTCTGGGAACTCAGTAGTTTTATAAATATTTCTTCGTCGCAGTACGGGATGGAGATCAGCAAAGGATTGCAGAGTATTGATCTGGCGCTCTGGTGGGAAGCCAAAAAGCTGCTTATCATCAACGATCTGCACATCGGCTATGAGGAAGCGCTGCAGCAGAAAGGCGTTCTCGTGCCCCGGTTTCAGCTTGAAGAAATGCGGAACATGCTGGAACGCATCTTTCGACACGTACGGCCAGAAACGATTGTTATCAACGGCGACCTGAAGCATGAGTTTGGCCGCATTCTCCGTCAGGAATGGAAAGAGATTCTCGCTTTTTTTGATTTTCTTGCAGAGCACACCAAGAAGATAATCCTCATCAAAGGGAATCATGATGTCATTATCGGCCCGCTGGCAGAACGGAAAGGCGTGGAAGTCGTGAAAGAGCTTCGTCTTGGCGATACGCTCTTCATTCATGGCGATGCGCTTGTGGAAACTGCTGCCAAACGGCTCATCATCGGCCACGAGCATCCGGCCGCCACCTTACGGGAGGGCAGCAAATGGGAAAAATACAAGTGCTTCCTGCGGGGGAAATGGAAACGAAAAGAGCTCCTCGTCATGCCCAGCTTCAATCCGCTGCTGGAAGGCACGGACATCCTCAAAGAGCAGCTGCTCAGCCCGTTTTTGACGGACCTCAAGAATTTTGATGTGTTTATCGTCGGGAAAGAAGAAGTGTTGGCGTTTGGGAAAGTGGGGGGGTTAAAAGCGAGAAAGGTGGTTTAGCATTTTCCTACTTCTTTTTTCTCACTTTCCTTACCACCAGCCACCCTACACCTATAACCACCGCATACGGCAGCACTGCCACCAGCAACTGCAATAGACCACTCACACTTTCTACCAGGCCGGCAACCAATTCCGAGAACTTCACAAACACGATATCCGCATAAGCCGAGCGCTTTTCGGTTATCGTTACGGAGAGCGTCGAATAATCAACCCGTGTTTCTACGTTTTCCAGCTGCTCTTGCAGGTACTTGATCCGCCGTTCCTGGTCGAAGATGCGGTCATTCAATTCGATTTTTTCTGAAACCGTCGTGGCTTCAGCAAACATCTGCTGATATCGCCGCAAGCGCTCGCGC
>DATDWF010000071.1:0-6580 GCA_035289745.1 Candidatus Nanoarchaeia archaeon | reverse complement strand
CTCCCGGTGCTTTAGCTGTTATTTCCCACAAGAAATGTTTAAATTGAGAACCTGTTGCAGCTTCCATTGCTTTCTCGTATGTTTCTTTTCCTAATGAGTACCCAAGGTGTGTAACTCGCACAATCTTTGGTCCATCCCAATTTTCTGGTCCGGTGTTTTCAAAAGCTTGGTCGTAATCATGGCCGATGCGCCACCCCTCTTCATTTTGAAGCGCCCCTATCGTTTCAAAGCCCAGAGCTTTAACAAGGTGGACGTCGTCTGGAGAACCGGGATATTCTTCTTTTCGATCTAGAAAGTAATAGTGACCACCGTAACAGGGGAGCGGGGGCAGTATTTCATGGATGTTCCCTGTAGCTATCCCTAGTTCTCTGATAAGGCAATCTACAACTTCATCATAAGTCTCTCTTTCTGCTGCGACATATCCACAGATGAAAGAGGAACCAAAAGATCTTTGAACAGCCCTCTTGATACGAGGAATGTCTCTAGCCAATGGTTCTCCGGTCATGGCGTTTACAAAGCTACTCACATCAGATATTTGGCTCATAAACAAATGAAGAAATAGAAGCACTTTATAAATGTGTCCCTATTTTTTAGTAACATCACTCTCGCTCTGAAATGAAATAGATGCACCCTCTTTTAATTTTCTTGCTTCTTTATATAATAAATATCCTCTCATAAAAACCTTTATATACCACTCTTCTTTCTCTTTTTACTCAGCATGCAGCAAAAAAGAGGGTGTTCTGCTAGCGGAGCGTATTGGGGAAGCGAAGCGTATAACAGAACTGTCTTCTTTCCATCCCGAAAAGGCCAAGTGACGGTGTTCATTATCGTCGGCATCCTCATTCTCTTTGCGTTTGCCGCTTTGCTTTTTTTGGCTAAGACCATCGTTAAAGAGCCCCTGAGCACGGCCAAAGAGCCGGTGCTGGAAGACGTGCCCCAGGAATTCCAGCCGCTGCAAACATATACCGTCAACTGCCTGCAGCAAGTCGGCGAGCAAGGCGTGCGCTTGCTGGGCGAGCAAGGGGGCTACATCGATCCCGCTCTTGCTGGCGAATTCTCTGCGTTTGATCCGACGGATGCGGATGGGATAACGCTCGCTTCTCATGCTGTTCCGTACTGGCAGTATAATGCAAACCCCAATAGCGAAAATGCGATTGCTTTTGCTTCAAAAAAGCCGGAACTTTTTGCTTCGAAAGACCCGGACGATGCCCTAGAAGCACAGTTGGCTCGCTTTATAGACGGGAAGCTGGCAGGCTGTTTAGAGGATTATCAGCCGTTCCGCGAGCAGGGATTTGCCATAACAGTAGATGAGCTTGATAAGAAAACGGAAGTTGTCATTCTGGACACTGTGGTCGATGTTTTCCTTGATATGGAAGTGAAAGCGAGCCGAGGCGATGCCCAAATTACCCTGCGGCGGTTCTTTGTGCGTCTGCCGGTGCCCCTGAAGCAGTATTATGGGCTGGCAGAATCGATCGTGGCAGCAGAACAGCAGTTCAGCTTCCTGGAGCGGCATGTGCTGGAGCTGATTCAGATTTATTCGGGATTAAACAGCGAAAAATTGCCGCCGACGTCAGCACTTTCTTTTGATCTTGGCGATAGGACTGTCTGGACGGAACAAAATGTGCAGGAACAGTTGCGCAGCGTGCTGAATTCGTATGTCCCGATGCTCCGTTTTCTGGAAAGCGAGAACTTTGTACGCAGCGAATTTCCGACGGCGGACCTTTCATACCTGCACCAGCGCCTGTATGATAATATGATCCTGCCGTTCCCCGTCGAGCCGAAAGTGAGCATCGATATGGATTATTTTGACTGGGCGCCTTATTTTTCTGTGAATAGCGATAATGGCTTTATCCAGCCCGTGCCCCTGGAAACGCACTTCAACGTGCTGAACTTTTTCATGGACACCTACAACGTCGTGTATGACCTGAGCTTTCCGGTGCTGATAACCCTGCGGGATGAGAAAGCGTTCAATGGCGAAGGCTATAGCTTTACCTTTGCGCTGGAAGCCAATATCCGCAACAATGAGCCGGTGCGCCCCGAAAGCATCATTGCTCCGCCGATAACGCCGCGCGAGCAGAGCATTATCTGTGATAAGCAGCATTGGGACACGGAACCGATACGGGCTTTGGTGCTAGATAGCTTTACCCGGCAGCCTTTGGAAGCGGTGCAGGTAGGCTTTTCGATTCCGGACACGGATTTCTGCACGATTGGCGAAACGAACGCGGTGGGCGTGCTGGAGAGTTCGTATCCTGCCGTGTATGGTGGTGTAGGCAGTTTCATCAAAACGGATTATCTGACGGCATTCTATCCCATTGATACCTACCGCTACAAAGAAGAGCCCGGCGTTTTCGGATATGCGGTTTTGGGAATGGCTGAACCGGCTGTTGAGCTGCATAAGATTCGGAATATTCCTGTGACCGTCAAGAAAAAGCTGCTGGAAAAGTGTGTTGGTGATACGTGCTTCTTTTCCGGCATTTTTCCGACCACGGGATTAGAAGTATTTTCGTACACGCCAACTGAACTCGATGAAAAGCACCGCTGGCGCTTTACGGGGATCACCCAGCAGCTAGAGCCAACAGAAACGGCCACGATAACGCTGCGGAAAGTTGCAGACTTTAATCCCCGGCTGCGCATGGATGATTTTACGACAGCGGTAACGGTAAGCGGCAATGAACCACAAATTTTACGGCTGGTTCCCGGGATTTATGAAGTGCAGGGGCTGATTGTTGATGGCCGTGAAGTCGTTATTCCTAAAGAAGAGCGCTGTTATGATATATTACCGTTAGGCATTTGGGAAGAATGCTATACGCTCAATAAAGTATCGATGGATTCCGTCATGCAAGGGCAGGCGAGCTGGAATACGGAAAGTACGTACGTGACGATTACGCCGGAAGATTTGTATAGCGCTTCGGGCATAGAGTTTTATCTGCCCAGCGCGGAGTTTTTGCACGTTCCTCCTCAAGAGCACGTTCGCGTGATTGAGGACCTGCAGCTCATGGGCGAGATGGAGCGCATCTCGCAGATTCCAGAAGTACGCAGAAGCTTAAGTCCGCAGTTTAGGTGAGATGGCCATGAAAAAATTTGAAAGAGGTATGGAAAGAAAGAGTGTGCACGGAAAAGCTATCAGCATGTTCTTTATAGGGCTCATGCTTCTGCTTCCTTTCTCCAGTGCTAGCGCTCTGGCTGCGACCATAAGCATTACCAAGAATAGCGGCTCGGCTAATGTAGCCGGATTTTTGGATGGCAATGGCGATACGTGGAACGTGGAAGCATTAGTTGCGGGAGCAGCGGGAACGGTTTTGCCGCAGGATGTGCGTTTGCAGGTGGGTGTAACGGACCAGCCTTTTGCTTCTTGCAGCGCTTCCGTCGGCGGGCAGTTGTGCAGTTATTCATTATCATTGCCTGGGGGCGTTGCGGAGGGGAGTTATCCGTTTTCCGTTGCGTACCTTGCTGAAGAGAGCGCTCCGGCTCGAAGCACAATTGCTGCGGATGGCAGTGCTCCAGCCATTCGCATTGCCGCACTCCGCCAGCAGGAAAACAGCCTATTTTTGGATGTGACGGTTACCGATGAGCCATCCAGCGCTGCCGGTTTGCAGAAGATTGAAGTGCTGGATGCGGATACCCAAAGCGTACTTCTCACTATTGATGACGCCCGTGCGGACTTTACGCTTGGCCAGAAAGAGTATCATGTTGCGGAGAGATTGCTGATTTCCTTAACCGGGGAAGGGCAGCGCCGAATAACCGTGAAAGCCGTTGATATATTAGGGCAGGAAAACTCGCAAACGAGAAGCGTCCCCACTGATTTTGTGCAGCCGGAAATTCTGACGGGGACTTTGCAGTTCCCGGATGCCGGAGATTTTATTGGCGCAGTAACGATACACTCCTCCCTGGCTGTTGATGTCCGGGAGACGAGTGACCTGAACGTGAATGGCGTTACGGCTTCGTCTGAACAGCTTACTTTTGAAAATCCGCAAGCCAGCTGCACCTCGGATGACGAAGAGCCTGGCTTGAAGCATTGCACGTGGGAAAGCGTGGAGATAGCTCCGCAGGCTTCTCTTTCAGTAAAGATCACCGCTACTGATGCATCGCGCAATGTGCAGGAAGTAACCATACAGAAAACTTTTACTCCCGATACCACCGCGCCGGTTGTCGAATTCTTTGGCACGCCACGGACGTTTGAAGGGAAGAGTCTTGTTACGCAAGGCGAGAATGTGCTGCTCTTGCAAGCCCGCGATGATGGTTCGGGGTTAGCACAGGAACATATTGCTGCCAAGCTGGGAGCGTTTTCCGGCAAAGGGGATTATGAAATGCCTGACGAGTGCCATGAAGAAGGCGATCTTTTTATCTGCACGTGGAACGTTCGTTTGACGCAAGCTACGGACCGCGTCAGCGTCAGTTTAACCGCCTTTGCGGATCAGGTGGGCAATGATGGGCTTCGGGAGACCGTCGAGCTGCTGGTGGATCCGGATGCGCCGGATGTTGAGGAAGTAGAAGTGCTCGCTATCGGTGATGCGGGCGAGAAAAACTATTTTCAGAGTAATGATAGGCTGCGGCTGAAGCTGAAAGTCCAAGAAGAGCATGGCTTGCTGCTGCTGGTAAAGCTCGATGACGTAATCAACGATGCGGAAACACTGTTTCCAAATGCGATGGTACTTCCGGATGGAAGAACGAATGAAGCCGGCTGGGCGGCCTTTACCAGCGAAGAGGATTGTGAACGTGAAGAAGGCCTGTGGGCGTGCACGCTGGATGTTGCCGCAGATGGCCTGAAAAGTGGCACGGGTGCCCGGGAATTTTTCACGCTGCAGGTGCTGGATACTGCCGGCAATAGTGCTGTGTCTTATCCAGAAGATGCTGATGCGAGCGAGAATGCCCGCCTGGAAAATGCTGATGCAGGTGAATATTCAATAGAATTATTAGGCGTAGCTGTTGAAGAAGAGCCGGAATACTGGGAAGTTGATGCCCGGCATGTTGCTGTTCAAGGGTTTGTGGATTTGGCAACGGCGCAATTGATCTATCCACGCCTTTCTGTGAACGTGCCGCTGCGTTCGGATGATGCGACGGCGCTGAACGTGCAGTTATCGGGCTGCGAACTGGGTGGGGAGCGTTCTGGCCTTACTATTCGACGAAACTTGTTGTACGGGGGCAATGCTGAAAGCCTGCAGCAGATTACGCCAACCATCGTTCTGGAATTTGACCAGTTTGCTGCTGCAACGGTCTTCCCGGAACTGCCACAGGAAGTTGATGAGGAAGAATTCCGGGCCGCCGAGGTTCCGGCTGTCTGCCAGCTGCTCATCTATTCGCAGGTTGGTGATTTGGCGGTCAAGAATGCCGAAGTGCAGCTGGTGAATCTGAGTTTGCCGTTCAGCTACAGCCCGCAGGGCGATTTAGCGCAGAATATAGATGAGAAAGTGAGGGAGGCGAGGGATGATGCCGATTACGCCATTGTCTTGTCGGACATCCAAAATGTTTTCCAATGGATTGAAGATATTAACAGCCTGGTGGTTCGACCGGTGCTAACAGTCTTAAGCATTATTGACACCGTTAAGATTTTACTAAACGGTCCCCAAGAAATCCCGGGGCTTCATGGCGCCGTGAGCGCAACCTGCGTCTTGTTGAATGATGCCGAAGAAGATACGCTTGATGACATCATTGATGCTCTTCAGATTCCGGGAGCAATCTTGAGCTGCACTCCCGGCGCGGGCTTCTGGGAACAAGGTGATTTCCTGTACGAGCATCAGCAGGCGATATTGGATTGGTATAATGGCATCGTGAATACGGGGTTCCCTCCGGAATTGTTAAACTTTGTGGACGTTACTCCCCGTGAGGCTCGGAATTTGAAAGATAATTTAATTACGTCAACCGTTGGCCTTTGTGTTCCTGGTATTATTGAAAACCTGGAGAAGATCGGGCAGATTCAATGCCGTTATGTCTATTGCTTGGAAAACGAAGTTGCCCAGGGCGTTCCGTTGGATGTCTGTGTTGATTTGAAAGATAATCTCCAATGTAAATACGTGTGGGGTGAAGTCTATAATTTCCTGCCGTTCTTCAGTGCCGCAGACATCTTTGTGAGCAGAATAAAAACAATGGTTCAAGATCCAATTGGCACTCTGGTATCCGTTATCTTCAGCTCTTGCCGGGATGCTTGTCCAGTATCAACCGCAGCATCGGGCATTTGTTCCGGCGTTAATATCGCCGGGGAACTCACAGGGCAAGTGTTGGATATTTTCAACACGTTGGACCGCCATGAAGGCCTGGAAGCGGACTTTTGTAGCTTGATTGAGGAGGAAGAATGAACAAAAAACTGCTGGGTTTACTGGGGCTGTTTTTGGTAGTGGGAGCTTTGCTGGTTTTCGTCATCGGTGCTTTGTTTGTTTCCGGAGACGTTACATCTGACAGTAGTGGCGCAGATCAACTTTCTGAGGGGGCACGAACTCAATATGCTATTGATTGCCAAGGTGATAATCCTCCGTGTACGATAAGTGGCGAGAACAGGTACTGGATAGATATTGGCGATGAAAATACTGAAACTGTTACCGTCCGCGATAACGGCGTCATCATCCGCGAGAGTACAGCAACGAAT
>DATDWF010000070.1:0-8390 GCA_035289745.1 Candidatus Nanoarchaeia archaeon | reverse complement strand
GGGAGCAAATGCTGACATTATTCGGAAATATATCAAAAATCAAGGTCGAAAAGGGGATCAACTCCGCCTCATTGATTTTGCCTCGGCGTAAAGCCCCGCAGCTTGCTGCGATTGGGATAGCCGAGGCAGTATAGGTTTACTCCAAAGTTAAACATTTTTTGCGTCAGCAACAGTGTCATTAGGTGATGAACGAATTAGACTTAATGCCCGTTAAACTCATTTTACCCCATCCTTCCAAATATCGACATTATGGGAGTCGTAATGAATCCCATAAGAAAAATGCTCTAAAGCCCCTTTTTCAGTCGCTCGGACACCCCTCCTGTCCAGTGCTCCTGCCGCCCAAAACCCCAAAATTTTTTCATTACAGCCATTTCTTATCCGCCACTGGACACACTGGACAGCTGCGGATAGAGTTTAAATAGGAGCAGCTCCCCGAATACCCTAGCAGCTGAAAACAGTTGCGCCTCGCCGTTGGCCAATGGTGAAATAAAAAGCGAAAGCAAAGCGAGGATAGAACAAAAATGAAAACAGAACAAATAAGTACAGAACGTGCCGGCAACTTGCCGGAGAAAAAGTTTCGGGCAGGAGGAGTGGCCGCGACCATCTGGCAGAATAATGGAAAAAGTGCCAGTGGCGAGCCCACCGAATATCGGACTATCGCTTTAGAGCGAAGCTACACCGATAAAGAAGGGAAATGGCAATCCACCAATTCCATGCGCGTCAATGACCTGCCGCGAGCGCAAGTGGTCCTGCAGAAAGCGTACGAGTTTCTCGTATTGCAGGAACAACGAATCGGAGGTGCATACTAATGACCGAAACAAAACAAGTGGTCGAAGTGAAAGTGCGGGATTTTTCTGTTACTGATCTTCCCGGCGTCGGCGCAGCGACGGCCGAAAAGCTGGAATCCGCTGGATTCCGGGATCTCCTGGCAGTTGCCGTCGCCACGCTCGGCGAGCTGGTTGAAGCGACGGGTGTTTCTGAAGCCGTAGCGCGGAAAATGATTCAGGCTGCCCGGGAAAGCATGAAGATGGGCTTTGAGACCGGCGCGGATGTGCTGAAGCGCCGCCAGATTGTTTGCAAACTCTCGACGGGAAGCAAGCAGTTTGACCTGCTGATGGGCGGCGGCTTTGAGACTGGCGCCATTACCGAATGCTTTGGCGAATTCGGCTCGGGAAAGACGCAGATTGGCCATGCGTTAGCTGTCAATGTGCTGAAAGAGGATCCGGATGCGTTCGCCGTGTACATCGACACGGAAAATACCTTCCGCCCCGAGCGCATTATCCAGCTGGCCACTGGTGCAGGAATAAATCCGGAAGATGCGCTGAACCGGATCATGGTTGCACGGGCGTACAACTCGGACCATCAGATGCTGCTTGCCGAGAAAGCAGAAAGCCTCCTTACGGAGCAGAAAAAGAAAGTGCGCCTGGTGGTCGTCGACTCGCTAACGTCCCATTTCCGGGCGGAATTTATCGGCCGGGGAACCTTGGCAGAGCGGCAGCAGAAGCTGAATAGGCATATGCACACCCTGTCAAAATTGGCGATAACCAATAATCTCTGCGTGTACGTCACGAACCAGGTCATGGCTAAGCCGGATCAGTTCTTTGGTGATCCGACGACCGCAATTGGCGGGCATGTCGTGGCGCATGCGTCGACATTCCGTATCTATCTGCGGAAAGGCAAGAAAGGCACTCGTGTGGCGAAGCTGATCGATGCCCCCAATTTGGCGGATGGAGAATGCTGCTTTATGGTTACGGAAGGCAGATTGCAAGACGTCGAATAAGATATTTTTCTTATTCTATTTTTTCTTCTTTTTTTCTAACCGTTCTTTGATCAGCCCGTGATATGTGTGCCAATCCATCACTTCATTAATAGTCTGCCACGTCTCTGGATAGCAATGCCTGAATCCCGCATTTTTCGCTTTCTCCGGGCTAGCAGAATGATCACCGAAGCCATATTTTATCGCTCTGGGATCCAGCTCCGGATGCCAGATATGGCCTTTGACAGCTTTTCGGAGAGTGGCATTGTATATCTTAGCGACGGTATCAGCCAGATGAGCAACGGGAAGAAGCCACCATTCGCGGACGGGGACATGCTCCGTAATTTTCCGTGCAAAATTATGCTGCAATTCTTTAGGAATCTTTTTCCAAATTCCGTCCATCAGCTCTCTGCCTGTTACCGGGGTATAGTCTGAAGCCAAGTAAGAAAGCACCTGCGGTTCATTGCTGTCGTGCGTAATATTCGTCTGCATCAGAAAATCACACAGCCGCACGACGTCATAGGAATGGACCATGGATGCCTGATGCTTTCCGCCGTCGGGCAGGAGCATCATGCCGTCCAGCAGCATTTTGATGATGCTGACGTTTCCATAGGTGCTCTGTGGTCCAAAAACGCCGGCGGGATCGACGATGCATACCTGCAAGCCTTGCCACCCATTGAAATTGGCAGCAATCTCCCGGCTCCGCTGCTTGGAAAAAGCATAATGGTCCGCCGGATCCGGCTTTTTCTGTTCTGTAATCGCATACTTGGCACCTTTCTCCGGAACTTGATTATGGCCATAGATAGTCATGCTGCCGACATGGACAATCCGTTCCAGATCGTTTCTCAGGGCAGCGGTACAGATGTTTTTTGTTCCGTCCGCATTGACCCGCATAAGATCGTCATACGAAGCCGCATGGTGGAAGAGTGCGCCGATGTGATGCAGGTATTTTGTTCCCCGGACTACTTTTTCCAAAGAAGGAGCATCGGTCAAATCGGCAGCCACAAACTCCAGCTGGCCGCTTTCCCGTTCTTTTTGATGCGCTTTTAGCCAGGAGGGTTCACGAAGGTCGGTTGCCCGCACCCGTTTTTTATGGCTGAGCAAGTGCTGTACCATCTGTGAGCCGATAAAGCCGGCGGCACCCGTCACCACATATTCAGGAGGCTGATAATCGGTCTTTATAATAGTCATACCTGCTCAGAACTGCCACTTATTAATTAAATTTGTGAAGAGCTATCCTTTATTCTGAGATAAACATATAAATAAATTTCTCTTTTTTCTATTTATGTCCTACCCGCTCCTCCGCAAGATTTTTTTCATCATGCCGGAAGTGAAGAAAGGCCTTCTCTGGGGCGTTTTCATTGCTTTGCTCTTTGAGATTATCAAGTTCATCCCTATCATTCTCATCAAAGAGATTATCGACGGGATCGTGCAAGGCCAGACCATCTTTGCCACGTTTATCTTCCTGCTGCTGGGCGTCTTGGCGGCGTATGTGGCAATGGCTGTTATTGATTATTTTGCCAAGAACTGGGAAAATGACTGGACGGTCAGGGTTGAAGGAGCAGTATTACAGAAAGCCAAGCAAAAATTGCTGGAACTGCCGCTGGAATACCACGAGGCCAGAAATACGGGAGCGCAGGTTTCCAAAATTACGAAAGGCGCACAGAAATTAGGCGATTTGCTGTGGTTTGCTTTTAACGAATTTATCCCCTCTTTTGTGCAGATATTCCTAACCGTGGGCTTGCTGTTGTACGAGCAATGGCTCCTGGCCATTGTCTTTGCCATCTTTCTGCCTTTTGTGGTAGGTATCACGTTATACGAAGGGAAAAAAGTGCAGCCACTCCGACAAAAGTATCATTCGATTTTTGACCAAGCTGTCGGGGAGTTAGGAGAGTCGCTTTTCAACATTGCCACCGTCAAAGATTATGTGCAGGAGAAGAAGCAGCTGCAGGCGTTCCGGCAGCTCTTGCAGCGCTATCAGCAGACGGCGCAGGTGCGAACCAAATCGACGCAAAATATTCTGATCTGGCGGGATCTGCTGGTGGCTTTGGGAAGGATAGCAACTTTTTCGCTGGCCGTATTCCTGGTTGTCAAAGGCACCATCACGCCGGGCTCGTTAGTGCTCGTCTATACCTTAACGGAGCGGGCGTTCTTGTCGACGTTCCGTATTGGCCGATTGTACAGCCATCTGGGCGATGCCATGGAGTCCATCGATCGCCTGGCGGAGCTTGTCAAGTTAGAACCGGCTTTGAAAGATGCTCCACATGCTTGGCCCGTCCGGCAATTAGCCGGAAATATTGAATTTCGCGATGTCACTTTTTCGTATGGGAAAAAAGAGCCGGCCTTGCACCATGTTTCTCTGTCCATCCCTTCCGGAAAGATCGTGGCTTTGGTAGGAAGATCCGGTTCGGGGAAGACCACATTTGTCAAATTATTGCTCCGTAATTATGATGTATCCTCTGGCTCGATACTGGTTGACGGCAAGGACCTTCGTGGCTATAAAATCCACGACTATAAAAGCCGCCTTGCGGTGGTTTCCCAGCAGGTGGAAATCTTCAACCGGACGGTGCTGGAGAATATCCGCTTTGCGAAACCCGCTGCTTCACAGAAAGAAATTATCGCCGCAGCCCAGAAAGCGCATGCTCACGAATTCATTAGGCAATTCCCGCAGGGCTACGAAACTCTTGTCGGAGAGAAAGGCATCCGCCTGTCCGGCGGGCAGAAGCAGCGGATCAGCATTGCCCGGGCTTTGCTGAAAGATCCGGACATCTATATCTTTGACGAAGCGACGTCTTCTCTGGATTCGGAATCGGAACGGTATATTCAGGGATCCATTTTTTCGCTGGGAAAGAGGAAGACCACTATCATTATTGCCCATCGCCTGTCAACCATCCGGCGGGCCGATTTCATTGTGGTTCTGAACCAGGGGAAAGTGGTTGAGACAGGTTCCTATACTGAGCTGCTGAAGAAGCCGGGGCCCTTTGCCCGCATGGTGCGCTTCCAGGAAACCCATGAGCTGCGGGAGTGAGCCGAGGAACCGATACTCCAACAAACATAATACTCAACCAGCACCTTTTTATAGAAGCAATCTTTTTCTTTCTTCATTAATTTACGGAGGTAATTACAGAATGTATCCAGAACAAGAAGTCCCCGTGAAAGAAGGGGAAGTGTATGAAGTCACCATCGAAGGCGTGGGTGGCAAGGGTGATGGCATCGCTAAAGTCAAAGGCTTCGTGTTATTCGTGCCGGGCACGCAGAAAGGCGATTTTGTGAAGATCCGAGTCACCAAGGTGCTGCGGAACATGGGCTTTGCCGAAGTGGCAGGGAAAGCCGAAGGGCAGCCCCGGGAGAAAAAGTACGAGACGGTCAATCCCGAAGAGCTCCAGCAGCCTGCAGAAGAGCAGGAATCGTACGAAGATACGGAAGACTTCGGTGACGATTCTGAAGACGAGACGAAAAATTCAGAAGAAGAGTAAACCTCCCCGCTGTAGCGGTGGAGCTTCTTTTCCATGAAGAAACGGTTGTTTGTGGGCGTTCCGCTTTCTCCGGAAGTAAAGCAGGCGATAGCGGAGCAGTTGCTTACGCTTCTGCAGCAGAGCGGGGCGGACTTGCATCTGGTTACTGCTGAACAGCTTCATTTCACGCTGAAATTTCTGGGGGAGGTGGACGAGAGCCAGATCGAACGAGTGAAAGAGATTCTTCGGGAAGTGGCTGCTTCCCGGCAGCCTTTTCTGGTCCGCTTGCAGAACGTTGGCGTGTTTCCTTCGCCGGAATATATGCGAGTCATCTGGGTTGGCGTGGAAAACGGCGATTTGCCGGTACTCATGAAAGAGTTGGATGAGCAGCTGGGCTTTATCTGCAAGAATGAGCAGGAGGAAAAGCCGCATGTGACGCTGGCTCGCGTTAAATCCAAAAAGAACAAAGAGCAGTTGCAGCAATTTGTTACAAAATTTCAGCAGATGGCTTTTGGCGAGATGCGGGTTACGGAGCTGGTTTTGTATGAGAGTACGTTAACGACGGAAGGGGCGCGGTATGAGGTGGTGGGGAGGTTTGGATTGGTTGAGTAAAAACGCTCATTTTCTGCTGGCTTTAGGCGCCCATTCTTGAGATCACCAGAAGACCACTTTCAAGTAGAAAATAATAAAAGTTTTATAAATAATGCTCTTTTTTATGATCTTTAAACGGCAGGCCTTAAACAACAGAATGCCTGTTCTTTCACCATGAACCAAGAGACTCAGGAACTTATCCATGCTCTTTCAGAGCAAGGAACGTATCGCAATTCCCGCGAAATCGTATTGGGCAGCGTCCCTTATAGTATGCGGGAGGTGTTGTTGGTTGCTCCATTACTTTCCGGGCTCAATGTCTATCTGGTTGGCGGAACCGGCGAAGGAAAAACGCAATTGGCCAATGAGTTGGCTGGCTTCTTTGGCAATCAGTACTGTTATGCGGAAGGCCGGCCAGATTTTGAATTAGCTGAACTCCTGAAACAGCTGAATCTGGAAAAGTTACGAAGCACTGATGCCAAATCCGACCGCGAGTTGGTCGAGCTGACGGAAAATGTCCGGAAAGCATTGTATTATGTTGATGAGCTGAACCGCTGCCCGCCCATCGTGCAGAATTATTTTTTCAACTTTTTTGATGGTAAACTGGTCCACGGCGGAAAGATTTATCGCCTTGGAAAAGATGGTTATGCAGTGGGGTATGCTTCTGGCAACTTGGGTGATGGTGCCTATGTCGGGGTTCAGAATTCTGATCGGGCTTTGCTGGACAGGATGCACCTGATTGTAAAATTAGACCATCCGGACTTCATAACCACAGAAGAAGACGACTGGGAGATTTTTGGCAGTGCAAAAAATCCGCGGGCCAAACTTGCGGAGAGCGGTGTCGATCTTACGCAAAAAATTATCAGTTTACACCACGAGTTTGGCAAGCGAGAAGTGCCGCTCATCCTTCGGGCTTTGGGATTGTTTTTCCACAAAGGGTTGGATTATCTGGAAAATACTGCCAAGCACAGCAAGCGGGCGGTGGATATCGCTTGGCCGAATGTGCCCGGCATCCGAGCAGATACGGACGAGAATAAAGTGATGCCCATTTCCAAGCGGGCCGTTCTGGCTACGATAGGATTAACAGAAGCGCTGCAGATGATTGCTGAAGCCAAAGGCGTGGAAGAACAAGACACTGTTGAGCTCTATTTAGATGCTTTGCGTTTAACGGTTCCGTATTCCGGGATTTTAGCATCACCATTTGTACAAATGGAAAAAGGCGGCGATGCCTATGCCGCTTTTGAAGCGTTGATGGATGGGTGGCGGCGAGAGATCCGAGAGAAAAAAACTGATTTGGAAACTGCTCTGGCTTTTGCTGCGTACGGTGAACGGGAAGAGACGCTTTTGGATAAAATTTCATCGCCTGGCCAGATGGGAAGATGGGCGCCCGTACGCCGGGGCCTTGAATACCTAGCTGCTCATCCCTCTCTTGAAAGGCAGACACTCGCCGGCCTCCGTGAAAAATACAAAAGAGTTGAGCACCAATGATCACCATCACGGGTAATAAAACGGCAGAACAACTCGTTCGTGCCTATTTGCAGAAACAGCGTGAAGACGAAGAACGAAAAAGAAGGGATCCAACAGGAGGATCCGGCAGCGGAACTGGTGCAGGAGCAGGTAATCCGCCGCCAAATCCTGCATGTGTTATCAACGCGGGTAATTATCTCAAATTAGAGAACCTTCTCTGCGTGGATGCAGAGGGGAATGAGTTTGAAAAGTATGGAGAATTATATGTAAGAAAAGATATTTTCAGAAATGATCGAAGACAACCGCTCAAATTTACTCCCTACAACGCTGCGGTGTATTGTGAACAGAACGATTTGTTTCTCCCCAGTTTTGCCTTAAGCTGTAACATTCTTCAGGCACTGTTTCAACAAAGAAGCAATCCTGAGATTAAAGCAGTGCTCGACCAGTATAAAGACAAAGGCAACGGAATCGGTTATGATGCGCAAAATAGCATTGTCGATTTTACACAGCAACAAGTTATTCATTATCCTAAAGCAGCAGACTTTGAAGGAAGAAACATCATAAATACTGCCCGTCAAAGAAGAACCGGAAATTTTGATAAATCGGCTTTGCAAGATGAACTGCTCGATGTGGCGCTTGGCAATCCCGCAGTTACTCGTTATGTACAGCAATCAACTGGCTTGTGTAATCCGCGTATTCTTGTTGAAATAGGGGTTTATTTTGGCAGGCCAGCAAAATTATATTTCCCGTGGAGTGGAAAGAATGGCGCCAGCTATACTGGGGAACGGGCTGTCTGGCTCGGTTGCGACAGTGATTACTTTAACCTTCTTGTGGGCGACAACTTGCTCGGCATGGACGCCGTCCGTGGGGTACGTTTGAGTGCGCCGCGCAGCGGCGCGCCGTAAAAAATCTTTCGCTTGATAAAACTCCATGGCTCCAACGATATCTCTGCCACAAAGGCTCGAACAAAAAAAGAACCAAATCGGCTTAGTTGGCACGCGATTAAGTTTTTCTCGCCCCAAGACCGGAAAATCAATTGAAGAACATATCACCCATGATTGGAAAGAGATAGTTATCCGGATTAGGGAAGATGTTAATCTCATTCCTGACGAAGCGACACGAAC
>DATDWF010000069.1:0-5339 GCA_035289745.1 Candidatus Nanoarchaeia archaeon | reverse complement strand
CAGGCATTCGTCCGACCTTTGCGGAGAAATGATTCCCAGCGGAGCACCGATATCCAACGCTTCTGAGCTTGATAATATTTCATAAGCCTGAGCATGCGCCGACACTTCCCAAACAGCCATCTGATTGCCTAATCGCTCGCTGCCATGGCAGCGGGCATTGCCGCAGCGGTCGACGCCAACGTAGTCGTGATGTTCGATTTCCTCTGCTGAAGAAGCGGGAAAAAGATCAGAGAAAAGAACCTGCTGGAGCGCTCCAGGAGCTACCGGAGCTACTGCCAGTGCCAGCAGCTCTACACAGGACGTACTCAAAGCAGCAGAGGCGATAACCAAAGCTGAAAGGGTTTTCATGATAGAAAGAAGATTCGTGAACTTAATAATATTTTGTATCTCTGCAAAGTAACAATTTTAACAAAACATTTAAAAATAACCCTACAAAAAAAAAGACCTATGAAACATCTATTCGTACGGCGGGATCTGTTGCTTCTTATGGAGTTGGCAGGAGAAGTTGAAGTGTTCGGAGAGCTGCCGAATTTTCTGCGGCAAAGCCCCCTCAGAGCCAATCCCTACTTTCGTAATCCATTTCGGTGGAACTATATCAAACTGCTTCCCGCTAAAAACGATGAATGGGTAGAGCACACTCTCTCTTCCTTTTACAAAGATAATTCTACAGTTCCTGCTCTCTGGAGTGGCTATCGATCTTGCCTTACTCTTGATAAAAAGACCCAGGAGCTATATCGCTTAAAAGGGGTCGCGTGGGGACCCAAGCCCTGCTGGAACGAAGAACTTAGTGGAATAGAAGGCGGCCAACTTCTGCGGAATGCCTGCTTCGAGAAAATCTACTCTGATCGGTTTAACCGGACCCTGAGGGAAGAAGGTGTTGATCCCGTCATGGAATATGTTGGATGGTACACTTTCCCGGACCGAGTACGAAGGAGAAAGCTGGCTACCAGCATCTTGTGCGTGAAAGGCGATACCCGATTGGATGAGCTTTTTACAGTGCTGGAATTTCCAGTGATGGATGATTTTCGTAAAAAAATATTGGATGTTCTAAGTGGGGATTATCCAAACAGCATAGCAATTGCTGACATGTTTGATCTCTTTTGCAAAAAAGCCCGCCCGTTTTATAAAGCCTGCGGCTTCATTGTCGGCCAATTAAAACATCTCTTGGACAAAAGCTGGCAAACGTGGAGCGATAATCCAGAAAGAACAAACGCCCATATTGGAAATGTTGTCGTGTACGAAAACGAGGAAAGAAATGTTGCCCTAGGTTTGGTTGATTTTGATGCATCGGACGACCAGCGGGATAAGCCCAAATCCGCGCTCCGAGCGCAGCAAAAGAAAGAATATGAAACAATCAGAGAGAGTGCTTTATGTTGGCCTGCATGCAGTTATCGGACTATTGGCCCTGTTCATAAAAGAATGTACCCTTGGACGAGAGTACGAGAAAATTTTGCTCAAGGATTCGCAAAAGGCTACAAAGCGCCGCTCAAAAAAGTCACGAATGTTATCCCCAGAGAGCTGCTCGAGGAGCTTATTGAGTTCAGTAAGAGGGAAGTAAGAATTGCTGACGAGTATGCTAATAGATCTCTAGTCTCTTCCCCCACTACCTAATCATCTTAGTTGAGAGACAAGAAATACTTCACCACATCTTTCGGCTTCTCAAAGATCTTCTCCGGCTTCGCTTCCTGCAATCGCTTCTTATTATGGTAGCCCCAGGTGACAGCCAGCATTCGGACTCCTGCAGCTTTGCCTTCCAGAATCTCTCCTTTTGTATCACCAATAAAGTAGAGCGGCGCTTCTGGCGACTGCTCTTTCAAACAGAAAAGCTTCTTTTTCTTGCTGGTCTCTTTCTCCGCCCCTAAAATAGGAACGTTCGGGAAGCCCTGCCGCCGCAAGTATTCTTCAATGACTGAAGTTATGTTAGATGAAATAATATATACCCTGCCCAGCGCCGTCAGCGTTTCCAGCATCTGTTTCGCACCCGGAACCGGCTGCACTTTAATGTACTTATCTGGAAAATTCTCTTCTATTTCCTGCAGCACTTGCGGGATTTTTTCTTTGGCCACCCCGCGCTTCCGCAATTCTTCGTAGAAATTTCCATCAAAGAGAGAACGGAATTCTTCCGGTTCAAAGTGCGGAATTCCCAGCTTCTCACTGATCTCTGAGAAAGCCTGATACGCTACGGCAAACGAATCAGCCAGAACGCCGTCAAAGTCCAAAGCAATTATTTTCTGGATTATTATTTTCTGGATCATAAATCGCCTCGCCTCACTTTTCAGCCCAGGCGGCGGTGCTCTTGCTAGGTTTCATTTTCAAAAAAAGAAAAAAAAGAAGAAATCTTGCCCGATGTAGGGGGTGTTCCAGAATAAGGAACGGGCAAGATTCCTGTAAACAGGCTTACACCAGCTCGATGCCCAGTTCCCGGCTGAGGGACTTGGCTCGATCGGTTGACTTCTTCTGGTCCAGTTTTCCCAGTATCCAGGGCGAGTTCACTCCCGTTATGATGGTCATAACGGTCAGCTTGCCTTTCATCTCCTCGCTCACCCGAGCGCCCCAGATAACGTTCGCATCGTCATCCAAAGATTCGGTAACGAGCTCGCCGATACGGGAAACTTCATCTAAAGTCATGTCCGGTCCGCCCGTGACATGAATCAGGGCTCCCGTCGCGCCTTCGTAACTAATGTCTAGCAAGGGGTTAGACAACGCGCCTTTCACTGCTTCTTCTACCCGGCTATTGGTATCTGAGCTTCCTACACCGATAGCTGCCACACCGCCATTGGACATGATCGCCTTAACGTCTGCATAGTCCAGGTTGACCAGGGAAGGAATGGCGATTGTCTCTACGATCCCTTTGATCATCGTGGCCACGAGTTCATTCGCGACCGCAAATGCCTGCTGGATCGGTAAGTTGCCCGCGATCTGCACGAGGCGATTGTTGTCAATGACAATGACCGTGTCCGATACTTGCCGCAATTGCTGCAAGCCGAACTCCGCTTTGTCGCATCTGGCCCTCTCAATGTTGAACGGCATCGTGACTGTGCCGATGACAATTGCTCCCGTATCTTTGGCAACTTGCGCTACTACTGGAGCGGCTCCCGTTCCTGTACCGCCACCCATGCCGGCGCAGACAAAGACCATGTCCGAGCTCTTCAGGCATTCTTTCAACTGGGTCAAAGATTCCTGGGCTGCTTCCGCCCCTTTAGTCGGGAATCCGCCGCATCCCAAGCCGCGAGTGCAGTCTTTTCCGATCAGGAACTTATGATCCGCACCCGTTATGCTTAAATGCTGGTAATCCGTGTTCGTGGCAATGATCTCTGCCCCGCGGATGCCTTTCTTGTACAGCCATCCGACCATATTGTTGCCCGCTCCGCCCACGCCAATTACTTTAATATTGGCCTGGTGCATGCCGGCAAATTCCTGCTCCGGCGGCAGGCTTTCCAACGCTTTTTCGACGAAAAAATCCATGTTTTACCACCTCTTGTTTTTGATTGTTTTGTTTTTGCGTACACCCCCCAACATATAGTTTACAAAATACAAAACTATATATATGAGTGTAACATTACTATCCCTAGAACCAACCAATCGTTATAACCAAATCTAAGCCATTCCGATCAGAACCAAACCGTCGGACTGAACCAAACACACTTCTGATATACGAACCGAACCACCAAAACCTGTTTTTGGTAATACCTACGTTCTATTTAAATATTTCTATGCTGGAGTAAACATATTCTGGACTTTTAGAGGAGAAAATACGCTAAGAATACGATAAAAGAGAAGAATATATCATTTGAGAGAGGATGAGAATAATTCTTTTTTGAGCTTATTTTCTCTCTTTTATGATTTTTTGCGCAGTTTCTGCTATTGTTTTTGCTGCTTCCTGCGCTCCCGCTTTCATGTTTTGCGCCCGGCGTTCCAGAATGGAGGCTATATCAACCATATATTTAGCAGGATCTTTTAATCTATTACGCCAGGAGCCGAAATAAACAAGGGTTTCAAGAGGAAATTTCGGCGGCTTTTCAGGAGTTTCTGCAGCGTAACCGATGGCGACGATAGCTAACGGTTGCGCTTCTTCGGGAATGCCGCAGGCTGCGCGCACGTCTTCTTCGCTAAACGCGCCTACCCACAACGAGCCGAGACCTAATGAGTGAGCTTCCAGCAGCATATTCTGAATAGCCGCAGCGCAGTTTTCTATTGTATATATATTACCATGCTCGCCATAGTAGCGTTCCGCTTTCTCTGCTTCTCCGCAGATCACGATGAGCGCCGCAGCCAACGCGATATCGTGCTGATCGTATGCCGCTTCAGCAATTTTTTGCTTCTTCTCCGGCTCCATGACCAGAATGAATTTCCAGTTTTGCAGGTTTCCGGAACTGGGCGCATGGCGACCTGCTTCCAGAATACGCGAAATTTTTTCCCAGTCGACAAATTGCGGCTGAAAACGCTTCACGCTCCGCCGGGAAGTGATGATGTCGAGGATATCGCGCATGAAAAATAAACATTTTTTTGAAGTATTTATACCTAACGCTTTTGCCGCAGGCTTCTCTTTTGCGCTTAAAATTCATTTTTGGAAGTTTATTCTATTTTTGGAAGCAAATTTCAAAAGAGAAAAGATATAAATAAGAACAGTTTCTTTTTCTCCATGGGTGCTAGAGAAGAGCTTCTTACGGCAGTCTTTGATAAAAAAAGAGCAGCTATCCTTCGCGTTTTGCTCAATGCTGCTGAAGAGCTTTCCCTCAATGAGATTGCCCAACGCACCAAAGTGCCGATGAGTTCGGCCTATAGGATTCTGCAGGAATTGGCGAAGTCCGGCATCATCGAACGGAAAGAATGGAAGAACAGCAAAGTATACCGCTGGAAGCCTAGTAAAGAAACGCCTTTGCTGCAGGAATTGTTCCAAGAGGAATTCGATGGCGTGGCTGCCTTCCTGGAATCAATAAAGAATATTCCCGGCGTGCAAAGCATCATTCAGCATGGCGGGAAGAAGAGAGGGCGTGCCAACCTCCTGCTTATCGGCGAGGGGTTGAACACCGCAGCCATAGAGGAAGCAGCCCGAAAAGTCCGTGAGAAAAAATTTGAGCTGAGTTTCTTGACTCTCACCAAATCCCAGTACGAGCAAATGGCAAAAATGGGATTATATTCTGGAGAGAAAGAAGTGGTGCTGTAAAGCTTCTAATGCAGTGTTGGCCACACCCAGTATTCCAGCAGAAAGTCGATCCGTGCCGAGTCTGCAGGATGGGACGAGCTGGCCCGAACGGGAAATAGCTCAAAGCCGTTCTCTTGGGCACAGTTTTCTATATGCGCTTCATACTGTTCCACAAGAGCTGCATTGCCCGTAG
>DATDWF010000068.1:0-8262 GCA_035289745.1 Candidatus Nanoarchaeia archaeon | reverse complement strand
TTTAAAGAAAGCATGAATGGACTAGATAAAGAGATGGTAGCTTTTGCCAATGCTTCTGGTGGGCGTATTTTTTTGGGAGTGACCGATAGTGGCCAAGCCAAAGGGATAACGGTAACGAATGCTTTAAAATCCCAGATTCAGGACCTTGCCCGTAATTGCGATCCTCCCCTGGAAATAACGATTGCAGTTTTCGACAGAATCATTATTATTTCTGTTCCTGAAGCTTCAAATAAGCCCCACAAATGCTCTTCTGGCTTCTTTCTTCGTAAAGGAGCTAATTCCCAAAAAATGAATAGGGAAGAGATTATAGAATTCATTTTTGAGCAGGGAAAACGGAAATTCGATCTCTTGCCAAATAAAGCGTTTAAACTGAAAGATGTAGACAAAGACCTCGTGAGTAAGTTTTTAGAAAAAGCTGGCATTGAGAAAAAGCTCCCCATTAAAGACGTTTTGTTTAACCTGGGTGTTGCTAACGAAAAGGGGGTTATTAATAATGCGGGAGTACTTTTTTTCTGCAAGTCTCCTAAAAGGTATTTTATTCAAGCCTATGTAACGTGCGCCCGATATTTGGGGCATGATAAAGTGCACGTTTTAGATCGAGCCGATTTTACAGGCAATGTAGTCTCTCAAATTGACGAGTCCGTAAACTTTGTGCGTCGAAATACCCGCCTAGCATATAAAATAAAAGACGTTCAGCGGGAAGAGATTCCCGAATATCCGGTTGAAGCGATTCGGGAAGCGATAACCAATGCCATCATGCATCGAGATTATTTTGAACCGGGCAGCCATATTCAGGTCGATATTTTTGATGAACGCATCGAGATTTCTAATATTGGTTCGCTGATAAAGCCGGTCACAAAAGAGACTTTGGGGAAATATGCGGTGCGAAGGAATCCCCTTATCGCTGACCTTCTTCATCGCATCAAGTATGTAGAAAAAATGGGCACGGGGCTGCGAAGGATAAAAGAGGCTTGCCGCGCCAAAGGCATCGCTGTTACGGTCGATGTTAATGGTTTCTTTATCATTCAGTTTAAAGTGAGGAGTATAATGGGCAGGGAAAAGGTCGGTGAAAAGGTCGGTGAAAAGGTCGGTGAAAAATTGACGGCTCACCAACAAAAGATGATTGAGGAGATTCGTAAAGATACTTTTATCTCTGCCAAAAAACTTTCCGAGCACGTGGGGATCTCGAAAAGGAAAGTAGAGGTGAACCTTGCTAAATTGAAGAGAAGTGGTATCCTTAAACGAGTGGGACCGGCAAAAGGCGGGCATTGGGAGGTCTGGCATGGATAAGAAAGGAAGCACTGTTCTCTTCGTATTGATCATTGCAGTAGTTGTAGT
Source organism: Candidatus Nanoarchaeia archaeon (assembly GCA_035289745.1). Classification (GTDB taxonomy): domain Archaea; phylum Nanobdellota; class Nanobdellia; order Woesearchaeales; family GW2011-AR9; genus JAUYQE01. The sequence goes on along the minus strand of DATDWF010000068.1, from coordinate 6,924 downwards.
ACTTTCCAGCATGGCAGTTCTCCTGCTGGTCCGTGCCGGGATTTTGCTGCCCCAAGCGACGGAAGAGCCGATTCTGAACACAGAGTTCTTGCCGGTGGGAAGGAGTGGGGAGTTGGTGGTGAGGGAGTTTGAGTTTTGTGAACGCGTCGACCGGGATTTTCAGTGTTTTATTCCCACCGCTCGCTTTGTTCCTGGAGATGATATTGCTGTTCGTTTTCTGGTAGAAAGTGGAGTCTACGATGGCGCGATTCGTTTAGTTCGTAATTATCAACTGAGAGCTCCATCTGGGGAAGTCATTGTATCATTGGATGCCAAGAACAGTTACTCTTTTGATGGAACCAGCCAAAAAGAAAAAGAGACTATTGCTTTTGCTGATCTGTTTACCACGGATAACACTTTTCAGGAAGGGACATACACGCTCGACATTTTCATTGAAAACCCTTTATTGAATAAACAGCTCACGATCAGTAAAAAATTAGTGCTGGTTCGGCAGGAGGCAGACGTCCATGAAAACTAAAGCTGTTCTCTTCGTGCTCTTGTTAATGGGAAGTCTTTTTGCTGGAATAGTCCTGGCTGTCTGTGACTCATCACGCTGTTCAGAAATAGATGAAGCCTGGATTCGCTTCTCACAACGGGCGGGGTTTTCTCATGCCGGGCAAGTATTGGATGCTGATACTGGCTGGTCGGTGCCCGCTGCTCTTCTTCCGCCTTCCGAGGCTGCCATAACACCTGTTACTCCCGCCGAACCGATAGACTTTTTTTCCCCTCCCAGCCCTTTTTCTTCTTCCGAGTGGGAGAATTACCAACGAGACGTCGGTGCGACAGCCAGTGCTCCTGGCAAAGAAGGGGGGGAAATATTTGCAGTTTTTAATGCCAAAACAGTTACTGTTGATAAGCCCGATTACAATCAGCAACAGCCTTCTGGCACCTGGACTTTGTCCATAGACCCCAGCAAGTCTTGTCCTCCAGATATCTGCCTCAACGACATTACTCCCAAACAACGGCGCATTGACGATAAGACCGGGGTTGTCATTCATGCTACCGTGGGCGGTTCTTATTTGGGAACTACCGAGCGCTGGAGTGAAGCCTACTGGGATTCTGCAGAATATATGGCCTGCCATTGGGAAAGCGTGGTTAAATGGAATAAAAAGTATGCTGCTGACTGTGGACCATGGTCTAATACTCCAGCAGACGCATCGGGTGGAGAGGATCCTCTATCTGACAACGTAGAGGCCGATATGGCAGCATGTGCTCAAATGCATGGAATGAGGGAAAACAACGGGTATCGTCTCTCCATTAATAGCTGCCGGGGCATCGGCGAGCGGGTTCATTATATATTTGGGAGGAATGGAGATTATGCTCAGCATGCTTCGGAATGGGCGGCAATTGGGCATACCAAGACGGGAAGTGAAGATTCTCAAATTCCTGCACAGCATTGGGATGTGAATACTATCGGCATAGAAGTTGCTAACGCCGTTGATCACTGTACTGCCATTTGCAACACTGCTCGGGGAACAACGTACAAAGGGAAAACTATTGCTGATGGTTTCTGTTCGCTTAGCAGTTGTCAAATGCCCCTTAACCTTTGGCAAGCTGAAGCAAACTACCGCCCCCAATCTGACCTAAGAGATCCACGGAGCCGGGATTTAACCCCTTCTGAATCGCACGAGGTCTATCCAGAAGAGCAAGTAAAAGGATTGGTAAAATTCGTAGCGGAGATTATGATTCGGCATAACATTCACTTGGATGATTTGATCCGGCATTATGATAATACAAAACGTGGTTCCGGAACCACGCATACCGATCCTGATGTGATGTTTGACTGGATGGGCTTCAAACAGGCAGTCTGTCAGGCCCTCAATCAGTACTACGACGAGAGTCGATATGAATGTACCAATATCCAGAGAGCTTGTCGGGATTGCGGAGATATTTGAAAAGCCCATTTATTTTTCCATCTAAACATTTAAATACTATCGTTCACTATTTTGAACAAGTGTTCATAATATTAAACATATGTTCAAAATAATAAACACTAAACGGGATTGGCACGTCTTGCAGTTTTTCCTAGACAACCCTACGACGCAGATTCATCTTCGAGGGCTCGCTAAAGAATTAAAGATTTCTTTTGGCTGGCTGAGCCTTAATCTCCCTCGGCTGGTAAAGAGCGGTTTGCTCCTCAAAAAGGAAAGCCTGGGCGGGCGCTTGCACTTGCTGCAGGCCAACCGCGACAGCTCCTTATTCCAACGGCTTAAAACCAGCACGAACCTTTTTGCCCTTCATGATAGCGGCTTTTTAGATGCGCTCATTGCCGCCTATCACCAGCCAGAATGCATTGTCCTCTTCGGCTCCTATCGCCGGGGAGAAGATACCGAAGAAAGCGATATTGATATCGCCATCATAACCGCTCTCCGGCCAAAAAAAGACTGGAGCAGTTTTGAGCAGAAGCTCCAGCGGAACATTAAAATAATCGAGCTCCAGAAGAAACGCATAGAGCCAGAATTTATGAATACCCTTGCCAATGGCATTGTGGTGTACGGGTATTTGGATGTGCGCCCATGAAATCATTTAAAGAGTATCTCTTGGACAGGCAAAAAGTAAAGAAGCAAAGCCCTGATCCTGCAGAAGCAGACTCTTTGATGCGACAGGCTTCTGCCCGGTTGGCCGATTTACTCGCTTTGCCTCTCATGGAGAACAATGCTTCTTTCCGCTTTGAGGCGGCATATGAAAGTGTGCGGGAAGCAATTCAGTCTTTTATGGCTTTAGAGGGCTTTAAGCCATACTCTCATGAAGCCATTGTGGCCTATGCCGCAGAAAAAAAAATATGTAATGAACGGGAAGCTATTACTCTCGATCGCTATCGGGAAAAGAGAAACGATATTAATTATCGCGGGCAGAACATCATTCTTGAAGAAGCAAAACAAATTATTCTTTTTGCGAAAGAGCTAGTTGCCAAATTAAAAAAGAAATTTGAACAGCAGAGGAAACGCTAGATGGTAATCCATTCCATCCACGCCCGTGAAATCCTCGATAGCCGGGGAGAGCCGACGGTCGAAGCAGAAGTAACCACGGCAGATGGCCTGTTCCGCGCTTCCGTTCCCTCTGGCGCATCGACGGGAAAATACGAGGCGTTTGAACTCCGTGATGGCGGCAAACGGTACGGGGGAAAAGGCGTGCGGAAAGCCGTGCGGAATATCGACACAAAAATTGCGCCAGAATTAATCGGCAGAGATCCGCGGCAGCAGGAAGTCATCGATAGGCGGATGCTTGCTCTCGACGGAACGGAGAATAAAAGCAACCTGGGAGCGAATGCGATTCTTGCCGTTTCCCTCGCTTGTGCCCGGGCAGGAGCCGCTGCCGAGAGACTCTCCTTGTATCGCCATCTCCGCCGCCTGCTGGGAAGCGAGCATGATCTGCTGATGCCGAGGATTTTTTTCAATGTCATCAATGGCGGAAAGCATGCGGGCAATGATCTCATGTTTCAGGAATTTATGATCTCACCGCGAACCAGGAACGTTCCTTTGGCAGTGCAGATGGGCAGCGAAGTGTATCACATTCTTAAGCGCCTTCTTGAAGAGCGTTATGGAAAGTTGGCGACTAATGTCGGCGATGAAGGGGGCTTTGCTCCGCCGCTGAAGAAAGCAGATGAAGCTTTAGATATTTTGCAGGAAGCGATTAAGAGAGCGAGCTATGCTGGAAAGATCGATCTGGTGCTGGACTGTGCTGCGTCCTCTTTCTACCACGAAGGATATTATCATCTCCCGGAAAAGATGACGAAAGAGAAGCTTCTGGCGTATTATGAGCGGCTCATTGAAAAATACAAACTAATCTCCGTTGAAGACCCTTTTGAGCAGGATGATTTTTCTGGTTTCGCCGAACTCCGCAAGCGCACAGGAGTTCAGATTGTGGGTGATGATCTCACCGTAACGAATCCAAAACGCCTTGCTGTTGCTATACATGAACGAAGCTGCTCCTGCCTGCTGTTGAAGCTGAATCAAATCGGCACGCTCACGGAAGCATTGGGGGCCGTCCGTCTGGCGTATGCTGCTGGCTGGAAAGTGATGGTCTCTCATCGTAGCGGGGAAACGGAAGATGATTTCATTGCTGACTTAGCCGTCGGCATCGGCTGCGGGCAATTGAAAGCAGGCGCGCCGTGCCGAGGTGAACGGACGGCCAAGTATAATCGGCTGCTGCGGATTTGGGAAATGCTGGGGAAAAAGTTATAAAGAATAAAGCTTTTTGATAAAGCATGGATACAAAAGCACAACTCAGCATTGGCTTCTTTCTTGGATTGGTTATCATAATGGTAGGAGTTCTTGCCGTCACCCTTATGGGCCTTGGCTTTATGTTTGGGAATCCCACGCTGATCTGGGTAGGATCGGTGGTCTTGGGAGTTATTTCCGTAACTTCAGCAATTCTCGAGAAGGTGATGTTCCCATGATTGTTGAAATTGTATTGTTAGTTGCAATCATCTTGAACTTGGGAGCTATGAGTGTTTGTGCTTTTCAAAGAAAAAAGAACTTGCTTCTCATTTTAGCTGCTTTGGAGACGATTCTTGCAATCATTTTTGCAGTCCTTGCAGGGCAGGGATAAAGATTTTTTTATTCTTCTTCCTCAACCTTTTTAACCACGCCAAGCTTTTATCCGACTCATGAACGAACAGCATTTTTTAGAGCTCTGCAAAGAGAAAGGCTATCAGAACCTACCGCAATTTGAAGCAGCGGTAGCTCTTGCCAAGAGATCTCTCGAACCCAAGAAGCGCCTTTCGGGAGATACGTTCTTCGACCATAATCTTCGGGTTGCGGCGATTCTGGCGGATATCGGTGCGGCTCCGGAAATTATCCTGGCCGGCCTGCTGCATGGCACGGGCAGCGATGCAGCAGAAGAGATTGCCCACCAGTTTGGCCAGGAAGTGCTGCGCCTGGTGGTGGGCGTCGACGAGATCAAGGAGATTAAAGCCCGGAATCTTCAGAAAGAAGCAGAAACCGTGCGGAAACTCATTTTGACGACGCTGACCGACCTGCGCGTCATCTTCATTAAGCTCGCTAACAAACTGGACAATCTCCGCACCAGCGCAGCATTATCCCGCGAAGAGCAGCAGCGCATCGCCCAAGAAGCGTTGGAGATCTATGCTCCCCTTGCTTATCGGCTTGGTGCGGAAAAACTGCGGACGGAAATTGAAGACACCGCATTCCAGATAGTTTCTCCCGAAGCGTACGAGCATATCCGTGCATTCTTAGAAGCGTCCCGGGAAGAGCGCGAAGCCATCGTGCAGGAAGCCTTGCGGGACATAACGCAGCTCTGTGCCGGAAAAGTGCAGATCCTTCGCATCAAAGGCCGGCCGAAGCATTTGTACAGCATTTACCGGAAAGCCACGCAGCGCCAGGTGCCGATGGAAAAGCAGCAGGACCTGCTGGGCATGCGCATCATTGTTCCCGATACGAAAAGCTGCTACATGGTTCTGGGCTTATTGCACGAGAATTTTGATCCGGTCGAAGGCTTGCTGAAAGATTATGTGGCCAACCCCAAGCCGAATTTCTATCGATCCATCCATACCGCTCTCCGCTTGCCGCCCGGCAACGTGCTGGAAGTCCAGATCAGAACGCCGGAGATGGATGAGTTTGCAGAAGAAGGCCTGGCTGCCCACTGGCGCTATAAAAAATTGCAGTCGGACGAGTTTTTTGAGAAGCGCATCGCCTGGATGAAAGGGGTGCTGGACTTACAGCGCGAGGGAAGTGTCAAAGAATTCCTCGAGACGGTGAAAGTGGACGTGTTCGGTGATAAGATTTATTGCTATACACCTAAAGGCGATGTCAAAGAATTGCCGAAAAAGGCTACCGTTCTCGATTTTGCTTTTTTTGTGCATGAAGCGGTCGGCAGCACGGCTATCGGCGCCCGAGTGAATGGCAAATTCGTGCCGTTAAAATGGGAGCTGGCGAATGGCGATGTCGTCGAAGTGCTGACGAACAAAAGCCAGCGCCCTCGGCGCGGTTGGCTGAAAATCGTCACCTCTGGAAGAGCCAAGCAGAAAATCAGAAAGTCGCTCCACGAGCATGAAAAGCTGCCGGCGCTGCATTACCATCTCTTAAAGCCGTTAGTAACTGAAGAGCAAGGCCTGCTGGTTGAAGCTCCCACTTTTCCGAAAGCGCTCTGTGTTCTGGCGAAGTGCTGTCAGGCGCTGCCAGGAGAAGCCATCATAGGTCTGGCTACCAAGCGCCGCCTCATCTCTGCGCATCGCAGTGATTGCCGGCACGTGCTGAAGGAGCAGGAGCGCTGGATAACCGTGCAGTGGAAATCAACATTTAACCAGAAGATTACCTTCTTCGTGCAGGTCGAGGAGCGCAGCGGGGTCCTTGCTGATCTGCTGCACACTATCGCTACGACGGGATTTGAAGTCAAAGAAGCGAAAGCCAAGCTGATCAACAGCCAGCTGGCAGAATGCTCGTTTGTCGTCTTTCCGAAAGATTTAGGGCATCTGCAGGAAGTCACGCGGCGGGTGCAGAATGTGCGGGGAGTGAAACGGATGAGTTTTGAGTGAGTTCTCTGGAGAGATTTACTCTACCCATCCTTGGTGAGGCGTTGTAACTTCATTCATCTTTGAGGAATTCTTTTTTTTAAGAAAGACAGTTTTATACAAGATATCTCTATTGCTTAAAAGCAACTCTAAACATCTTTCTCTTATGGACGCTTCACCAAAATCTCCTTCCTCAATTCCCACTAACTCTGGACGGGTGTATTGATTACCCCCATCATCATAGAAAAAATTATCTTTATAAATCAGAAAATGATTCGTATTTGTTTAGCTCTTTAGCATAGATTCGCTGATAGCATTCTGGTTAATTCTTTTTTGATATCTAATTTCTGGACTTGCCACGTAGCGATAATTGAAGCAAGAGTTTCGTATGTTTTAGTTCCTTCCACGGAGCG
>DATDWF010000067.1:0-15031 GCA_035289745.1 Candidatus Nanoarchaeia archaeon | reverse complement strand
GTTGCAATTACGAAACGAACTCCTCCTGCAAACGTACCACCCGCAACCGCTTAAAACGTTCATTCTCCGTGATCCCAAAACGAGGAAGATAAGCAAATCAGCTTTCAGAGACCGAGTGGTGCATCATGCGCTGTGTAATATAATCGAACCTGTTTTTGACCGGCAGTTCGTGGGTGATTCTTTTGCAAACCGGCTGGGAAAAGGAACGCTCAACGCCGTTAAACGATTTGATGCGTTTAAGAGAAAAGTCTCCCAGAACAACACCATCACCTGTTTTGTTCTCAAAGCGGACATCAAAAGCTACTTTGACACCGTAAATCATCAGATCCTCCTCAAAATTCTGGGAAAAAGAATCAAAGATGAAAAGATACTGTGGCTTATCAAGCAAATCTTTGCAAATCATCACAGCACAGAGAAAGAAAGGGGAATGCCTCTCGGAAATTTAACCTCTCAATTCTTTGCCAATGTGTATCTTAACGAGCTGGACCAATTTGTCAAACACCAACTGAAAGCGAAATATTACATCCGCTATGTGGATGATTTTGTTATTTTACACCGCTCTCGAGAAGTGCTTGCCGAGTACAAAGAAAAAATAGAGCAATTCCTACGGGAAAAACTCTACCTACGGCTTCATCCGGATAAGTCGCACATCTTGAAACTGGGCGAAGGGGTTACTTTTCTCGGCTTTTGCGTGTTTTATCATCATAGGCTCTTGGTGAAGAAGAACATCCGAAAATTTGAGAGAAAGATGGAAAACATGAGGCGAGAGTACAAAGAAAGGAAAATCGATCGAGAGAAAGTCATTGAAAAATTTGAAGGCTGGCTCTCCTATGCATTTCAGGCCAATACCTACAAGTATAGAAGACAATTAGTCAAAAAATTTAACCAATGGTTTCCGCCACAACCCGACTCCGAGATCATTTCCGCAAAAAAATACGTGAATTTTTATCAGAAGATTGACGAAAGTAAGAAAGATTTCAGTACGCAGAAAACGTTGTTGCTCGTCAAGAAAGGAATGACCCCCCAGCAAATTGCCGTCGCCAGAGGCTTGAAAGAAGGGACAATCTGGGCTCATCTTTCAATGCTGGTAGAGCACCACCAATTGCCACTAAAGACCATTCTTCCCTATGATAAAATCAAGAAAATTCTCGCGAATATCAGAACACCAAATGATACCTTGAAAGAGATAAAAGAGAGAATAAATGTAGAAAGCATTTCTTATAACGAAATCAATTGTGTCTTGGCAAACCTTCGGGGAAAACACCAGAAGAAAAGCATAGTGTATTTCATCAACTGGTATCAGAGAACAAACTGTATACGGAAGTGTTATTTCAACAAAAAGCAACGGCAAGAATGCGGCAGGAAATTCCAGCAGTTGGCAGCAAAAAATGCCGAAATCTGCTTTACCAAAAAAGAGTTTCTTTACTTTTTCAACAATCACGTGAGCATCTGTGTTCTCCCAGAAAAAGAAAAAAAGCGATTTGTGTCATGGAGGGAGTTTAAAGACGCCAAAAGATTTAGCGGCCGCACCGTTCTTCTTTGAGTTACTCTTTGTTCTCTGCATCCTTCTCGTCTCCCTCCCCCTCTTTAACCTCCTTCACATGGATAATATTCACCGGGCAGACATCGGCAGCGTCCTGATGGGCAGTCCTATCTTTTTCTTCGATGGGCAGCTCCCAGTGGTCGCCCACTTCTTTTGCGCTTTTGAGATGCGCCAGGCCGCTGGGCTCCAGTTCCCAGAATTGGGGAGCGATGGCTGCGCACGCGCCGCAGCTGATGCAGTCCTTTTTGAAATGGATAACCTTGAGTGAAGGCATGGCTCTTTTGCGGTCGTTTCCTTTATAAATATTGTTTACCAAAAAGCTTATATAAAGTATAAGACTTAAGTGAAACAAGATGAAAAAGAGGGCATTGGGCATCATCCTTCTCTTAGGACTGCTTTTCCTAATTTCCTGCAAAGGCACTGCTCCCGGCGATAAGCCCCTGGACACGGAAGCAGCCATCCAGCGCGTCCAGACGGGAACGGAAGGCGTAAAGCTTAGTCTCGTTCAGAACTATCCACCCAATTTGCTGTACGACCAGAATGAATTTCTTGCGTTAGTGGAAGTGAAGAACAAAGGCAACTTTGATCTTGACCAGCGCGATTGCTTCGTGCAGATAACCGGAGCGGATCCGAACATTATCCGCGGCATTGACCAGCCAAGATCCTGCGGCGAAAATCTGGGAGTTCTGGAAGGCAAAGACATCTATAACGTCGAAGGCAGCTCCAACCAGCTGGAATTCCGCTCGGCGGGCATTGCCTTGCCACCGAATGTTTTTGAATACAATCCGACGCTGAACATTGTGGCCTGCTACACCTATCGGACGACGGCCTCGCCGCTCGTCTGCATTGATCCCTTATTCTACCAAATAACCTCCGAGCAAAAAGCCTGCACGCCGAAAGATGTGAGCACCGGCTCCGGGCAAGGCGCTCCGGTCGGCGTGAGCTATGTGGGCGTGGACATGGTCGGCGGCCGCGCTATCTTCGAAATCAACATCAAGAATTTTGGATCCGGAAGAGTGCTCAGCCCTTTTGTCAGCCTGCAAACCTGTGGCTCGGGCAGCTTGGATTTTACGGATATTGACCGGCTTCGTTACAGTGTCCGCTTAGGCAGCACCGGGCTTCCGGGCGACTGCAAGCCCCGCGATGGCTTTGTCCGCTTGACGAACGAGCAGGGAAAAATCATCTGCAGCTTTGACATTCCCGGCACGGTGGCGTACGAAACGCCTTTGCTGGTGGATTTGGATTACAGTTACACAGAATCTATTTCAAAGAAAGTGAAAATCATCCGCACTCCGGAATAAGCGGAGAACTGGCTTAGATCGAAAAGTAGAAAGTGCACTTATCGATTATCAACGAAAAGAAGATGTTGGTCGTGGGGTTGAACGAAGTGAAACCCCACTAGAGCGCATTTAGATCCAAGCGTTTGCCGAGCGAAGCGAGCGCAAAAGCTTGAGAGTAAGGTTTAAATACTATGCTGGCTTTGCATTTCATAATCAGAAAAAGAGGAAAAGTATGAGAAAAACCCCTATCTTTGGACTTCTCCTGATCAGTGTTTTCTTGGCAGCCTGTGCACAGCAGCAGCAAGCGCCTTCTCAAGGAGCTTTCATTGGCGGCACCCAAGGTGTTCTCGCTGATTTCGAGCCATTTGGCGTCGAAGAGGGCGGGAAATTTACCATTTTTAACACGGAAACTTTCCCGCTGGAAGTGACGCTGCGCAACAAAGGCGAATACGGCCTGCAGATCGGAGATGTCAAAGTCAAGCTTCTGGGGCCATCCCCGGAGGAATTCAGTGGCATTCCTTCTTTTGAAAAGCAAAACGCTGCCGTTATCGACAAGATTTCTGAACTCGTGCTTTTAGGGGGAGAAGAAACAGTATCTTTTGCCAGCGATGCTAAATATGAGCAAGACGTCACAGGGGCTATTGATAGGGAATGGTTTGCCAGCTTGGAATACAAGTACCAGACGTATCTTATCCTGCCGGAAGTTTGCCTGAAAGAAGATATTACTGATGAGCGAGTTTGCGAAGTGAACAAAGCAAAAACGTTCTTTGTGTCCGGCGCTCCCGTGACCATAACCAGTGTGGAAGAGAGCACTGCCGGCAAAGGCATCATGGCTTTGCGCATCAAAGTTAAGAACGTAGGCGGCGGAGAAGTCGCTCAGCTGGGAGAAGCATTCGGCATCCGGGATGAACTGAGCTACAGCATTGACGATCCTGCTTGGGAATGCAAAGCCGGCGGAAAAGTAAACGAAGCCCGGCTGGATAATGGCGAAGCAGAAATTGTCTGCAAGCTGAAAGCAGCATTGGCGGAGGGAACACTTTCTACTAGACAGGTGGGCCTCACTTTTGATTACCGCTACCGCGACTTGATTCAGGAGACTTTACGGATTAAAGAGAGCGTAGAATAGAATTTTCTTTCTGTTCTATGATAAATTACTCCTTCCCCACCAGCGCCGCAAACGCCAGGAAACTTTCTAACTGCACATATTCATCACTGCCTTCCACCAAGTGAAATTCCACGTCGCCGCATTTGTCGATGAGCTCCAGCTTCTTCCGGTCATCGAGAGCCAAATTCCAGATCTCTTTCTGCACTTGCTTGACAATATCCAGGCCGGAAAGGCCATAATTCAGCATGAGGCTGAGCAGCTGCTTGCGTGATTCAGGAAACTTGCCAGAAACCGCCAGCTGGAGCACTTCTTTTACTTCGCGCGGCTTGGCGACGGCTGCCATGGAGTAGACAAGTTCGGGAGTAATATCTTTTTGCAGCACGGCACAGCTCTGCAGGATATTTTCTAAGCGGCGGCAATCGCCTTCAGCAATATCTGCCAAAGCTCGTTTGGTTTCTGCTGCAATAGTCAAGCCTTCCCTCTGAGCAATATCGTCGATAAGCGAGAGGATCTCTTCTTCCGAAAGCGGCTTGAAGCGGAAAATCGCGCATCTGCTCTGGATCGGGTCAAGTATTTTTGAGGAGTAATTCGCTAGGAGGATAAAACGAGCCGTTTTAGTATAACTTTCCATCGTTCTGCGCAACGCTTGCTGTGCTTCTCTCGTCAAAGCGTCACTTTCGTCAAGGAGTGCGATTTTAAAAGGAACATCACCAATCGCTTTCGTTCGGGCAAAATCTTTCACTTTCACCCGAACGACGTCAATACCCCGCTCGTCAGAGGCATTCAATTCCAGCACATTCTGCTGCCAATGCTCGCCATACAATTCTTTGGCGATGACCAACGCTAACGTCGTCTTTCCAACTCCTGCCGGGCCGGCAAACAGCAGGTGGGGCATGCTTTTGGTTCTGACGAATGCCGCTACTTTCTCCACAATCTCTTTCTGCCCTTTTATCTCAGAAAAACGCTGCGGCCGGTACTTTTCCGTCCAGATGAGAGAATCCATGGAGAGCGCGGAGGAGGGGAAGTTTATAAGCTTTCGCGCGGAGAAGCTGAACGGGAGCAAAACTGTTAGTGAGACTGCACAAAATGCTTCTCAACTTGCTCCCAGTCGACAATATTCCAGAATGCCTTCACATAATCAGCCCTTCTGTTTTGATAGTGCAAATAGTATGCATGTTCCCATACATCCAAGCCGAGGAGCGGCACTTTGCCTTCGCTTAGCGGCGAGTCCTGATTGGCAGTGCTGGACACTTCCAGTTTTCCTTTATTTAACACCAGCCATGCCCAGCCACTTCCGAAACGGCCCAAAGCCGCTTTCGCAAATATGTCCTGAAATTGCTCGAAGCTGCCAAAAGTAGTCTTGATAGCAACAGCAACCTTTCCCGTGAACGGAACACCTTTCTTCAGCAGCAGCCAGAAGAAAGAATGATTCACATGCCCGCCACCATTATTGCGCACTGCTATCCGGATCTCTTCAGGAATAGCAGAAAGGTCTTTCAGCAACTCTTCGGCGGTTTTTCTCTGGAGTGCAGCATGCGGCTCCAGCGCTTTATTCAGATTATCCACATACGCCTGATGATGCTTCGTGTAATGAATCTCCATCGTTCGGGCGTCGATGAATGGCTCAAGAGCGGTATAGGCATATGGTAATTTTGGTAATTGATGGGTCATGGGAGAAACCTCCGTTTTTTTTATTAAAATTAGAATTAATAGAATAAGGAAACGTTTTTAAGGATTGTGGAAGAGGGAAAGCTAAGGGGCAAAACGCTAAAAGAAGCCCTCCACTCGTACCTGAATCGCCCGTGGATGGCGCCGCAGCTCATCACCCCGAACGCAAAACAACGATTTCTCCTCCAAAACCTTTATAAAAATCTCTCCATCCGAAGTTAACTATGGTTAATAAGCAGAAAATCCTCCTGCCGCAGGAGATAGAAACGTACTATATCATCCCTACTTTGCGCAGATACTTTGCCCAGGAGCTGAAAGGGCTGGGTATGAAGCAGAAAGATATTGCCAGCACCCTAAGCATCACCAGCTCTTCTATCAGCCAGTACGCCAGCACCAAACGCGGGCATCTCATCCATTTCCCAACAGAGATTGAAGCAGACATCAAAACCGCAGCAGCCAGGATCAAAGACACCGTAAGCTATCTGCGGGAAACCCAGCATATCCTCAATCGCATCCGGGAAACTAAAGCTTTGTGTAGCATCCACCGCCAGTTCTCCAATTTACCTGAACACTGCATACCCGAAACAGTGGGCTGCTTCCCCACCAAAGGAGGCTGCGCATGGTAGAAGCCCAGGCGATGACTGATTTTGAGATCAATAGAACAGTATATGATGATGCGGATGAACATACGCCGCGCTACGTGGCCCCGGCGGGAGTAACCGAAGCCGTCGTCCGCCTTATCTCCAGAACCAAAAACGAGCCGGAATGGATGCTGCAGAAGCGCCTCAAAGGATTGGAGCTCTTCCAGAAAACGGCGGTGCCGAAATGGGGGCCGGACCTTTCCGCGCTGGATTTTGACAAGATTACTTTCTTCGTTGACCCCAATGCCAAAGAAAGTGATAGCTGGGAAAAAGTTCCGGAAGAAATACGCAAGACTTTCGACCGCCTGGGAATTCCCGAAGCCGAACGAACTTCTTTGGGCGGCGTTGGCGCGCAATATGATAGCTCCGTGATCTACCATAACATCGAAAAAAAGCTGAAAGCGCAGGGCGTTATTTTTGAAAACATGGATGTGGCCCTGCACCAGTATCCGGAGCTTGCCAAGAAATATTTCATGACATCGTGCATCCCCATCAATGACCACAAGTTTATCATGCTCCATGCCGCGGTGTGGAGTGGCGGCACGTTCATCTATGTGCCCAAAGGCGTCAAAGTGAATCTGCCTTTGCAAGCCTATTTTCGCATGAACCAGCAGAAAGGCGGGCAGTTCGAGCACACCCTGATTATTGTCGATGAAAACGCCGAGCTTCATTATATCGAAGGCTGCTCCAGCCCGAAATACCAAACGAATTCCCTGCATGCCGGCTGCGTGGAAATCCACGTGCTGCCGGGAGCCAAGATGCGCTATACATCCATCGAAAACTGGAGCAAGAATGTGTATAACCTCAATACCAAACGCGCCATCGTCCACGAAAACGCCATCATGGAATGGGTCAATGGCAATATGGGCTGCCTCACGGGAGATTCTAAAATATTAACGAATCCGCGGGGGCCGGTACCTATCGAATCAATAAAGAGTGGAGATAAGGTATATGTCTGGGATGAAAAAAGCAATAGTATTAGTACAGCAAAAGTAAAAGGGAGGATATTCAGCGGAGTGAAAGATATCTATAAACTTGAGGCGGGAGGAAGGGAAATTGAAGCGTCAGCTAATCATCCATTTTTAACGGTCATCCGGAAAAAAAATGAGCCCAGCCATAAAAAAGGATTCTTCCATTTCGCATGGAAACCTTTGGAAGAGCTTAGAGTGAATGATGTTGTTGGTATAATAAAAAAAGCGCCGATAGGGGGGGCATCATACCTTTTGCCAGAGATAAACGTTGGAAAGCTGGTGAAAAGCAAGAACCAATATGGTACATTTGAGATGGATACCGCTCATCTGTATAATCTGGACATTACAAACCCAGCTGCAACCAACGAAGACTTTATGTGGCTCATGGGGCTTCTTGTTGGCGACGGGCATATTGCCCCAAAGCAGAATAAAATAAACATTGCAACCCACCACACAGAAGATTATAGAGAAAAATTATGCGGGGTTCTGAAGCAATTATTTAATTATGAAGTCACCGAGAAAAAAGAGAGGTATATTATCATAAATTCAAAACGCCTTTGTGAGCTATTTACGGCCATAGGATTTGGTGGGAATGCTGATACAAAAGCTATCCCCGCCTGGGTTTTTAGTTTGCCGGAATCTCAGATAAAAGCATTTCTAGCCGGGTATATTGATTCTGATGGACACGTCCAACGCAATGAAATTGCTTTAACGAGTGTAAATAAAAAACTCCTCGAGGATGTTAAAGGACTAGCAATAATGACGGGGTTGGGAGTTTCAAGGATCTTTAAGCATCGATCGGCAGGAATACAGAACATCTTGGGGAGTGTCTGTAACGTGAAAGATTCCTGGAGGATACTCATGACTGGAAAACAAATAAAACTATTGCCTCTCAAGAGCGCGAGAAAGAAAAATCTTGCACAAAAAAGTCGTCCAAGAAGAGCTTTTGAAGGAGTACAAAAGTTAAATTTTAAAAGCAAAACGACAGAAGAAATTGGCTTTGCCAGGATTAACAAAATTGTATACAGGGGACAAAAACCAACATACGATATAGAAGTTGAAAAGTATCATAATTTTATTGCCAATGGTTTGATAGTTCATAATAGCCACACAACCATGCTCTATCCTTGCTCCGTATTAATCGGCAAAGGCGCCAAGACGGATAGCTTGGGCATTGCCTTTGCCGGAGCAGGACAGCATCAGGATACCGGAACAAAGGTCATTCACGCCGCTCCCCATACCTCCTCGACCATCCAATCCAAGAGCATCAGCAAAGCGGGCGGCATTTCCAGCTATCGGGGATTCGTGCAGGTTACGCCGCAAGCTACGAACAGCAAAGTCAACGTGCGCTGCGATGCCCTGCTTATCGACGAACAATCCGTTTCCAACACCTATCCGACGATGAAAATCCAGAATAAAGAAGTTGATATCGCGCACGAAGCTACAGTCGGTAAGATCGGCGAAGAAGAAATATTTTACTTACAGAGCAGAGGATTAAGCCAAGAGCAGGCCATGCAGATGATCGTCTCCGGCTTCATCGAGCCCATCGTCAGAAGCCTGCCGTTGGAATATGCCGTCGAGCTGAACAAGCTCATCGAGCTGGAAATGGAAGGGTCGGTTGGGTGAACGAGAGAAGAGAAAAAGAGAGAGAAAAAACGGAGAGGTTCTGAGGTGTTTACCGAGAGAAAGACATGAAAGCTTTGCCAGAAATCGTGGAACATGAACCCTCCTGGCTGCAGGAACTGCGCCAGAAAGCGTATGCTAGTTATAGCACCCTGCCTTTGCCTAAGCTGCGCTATGGCCTGGGTGTGGGAACGACGCTCGGCGATCTTGACCTTGAACGAGTAAGGGGGCAGGAGACACCAGGAGCCAAAGTACATTGTGCCGATCCCCACATCACAATTCTATCTCTTAGAGAAGCACTGCAGGAAAAAGAAGATATGGTAAAAGAAGCCCTCACGGCTTTTCCTGCTGAAAAAAACAAATTGACAGCTTTCCACGCTGCTTTTGTACAGCAAGGGGCACTGGTCATCGTTCCCGATAAGCTGCAGGCGGCGGCGCCGCTCTTTATCGAAAAAAACGCTGCTGGGGATGCGATTGAGCAGTTCATCATTCTCGTCGGAAAAAACAGCTCGCTGACGGTCATCGAAACAGCACAAAGCAGCCAGCCAGAACAGCCCCAGCTCCGGAGCCAGGCTCTCATCCTCACCGTCGGAGAGAACAGCCGGGTGCTGTATGCCCAGCTGCAGGATTGGGGAAAGAAAACGCATGGTTTCACTTATCAGCACGCTTCTTTGCAGCGCGATGCGCAGCTGCACTGGTGCACAGCTACCCGGGGAGGCACTATCAGCCAGCAGCAATTCAGCCTCTCTTTAGAGGGGGAAGGAGCAGATGGCAAAACCCTGGCCCTCTTCTCGGGAGATGAACACAGCATCTTTGATGTGTACGGCGAACATCTGCACAAAGCATCGAGAACAACATCGAATATCTTAGCAAAAGCAACCGCTGAAGATTCCGCAAAAATAATTTTCCGGGGATTGGTGCAGGTTGCGGAAGGAGCAGCCGGCTGCAATGGCTACCAGCAGGAAGATGCGCTGCTCTTACACGAAGCGGCAGAAGCGGACATGGTTCCCAACCTGGAAATAAAAAATAACGACGTCAAATGCAGCCATGGCTCCACCATCGGAAGGCTGGATCCCGAACAGCTTTTTTATCTCACGGCGCGGGGGATTCCTGCAGAAACAGCAAAAAACATGCTGGTGGAAGGCTTTTTCGAGAAAGCCATCGGAACAATTCCCGACAACCACATTCAAGAACAATTCCGAATGCTGCTGAAACGAAGAGATCAGAAAGGGCAAAGAGCAGAATAAGAAGTTGCAGAGAAAAAGAAAATAACCTAAAACCATGATAAACGCCAACAAGATTCGCGAGGATTTTCCGATTCTCCAGCAAAAAGCCTATGGTAAACGGCTGGTATACTTAGATAGCGCCGCTACCGCGCAGAAGCCGCAAGCCATGCTGCAGGCCATGGATACTTTTTACAAGACGTCGTATGCAAATGTCCATCGCGGCATTTACCAACTGGGGGAGGAAGCCACGCTGCAGTATGAAATGGTTCGGGAAAAAGTCGCCAAGTTCATAAACGCCCAACGGGAAGAAATAATCTTCACGAAGAGCGCGACGGAAGCGGCCAATCTCCTGGCTCATTCGCTTGGGGAGAAGCTGCAGGAAGGCGACGAGATTCTGCTGACGGAAATGGAGCATCACAGCAATCTCGTGCCGTGGCAGCAGCTGGCTAAAAAGAAAAAGCTAGTTGTGAAATACATCCTGCTGAAGAATGATGGAACACTTGATATGAAAGCGGCACGAGAACTCTGCACGAAGAAAACTAAGATTCTCAGCACGGTGCATGTTTCTAACGTGCTAGGAACCATCAATCCCGTGAAAGAGCTTATGGCTTTGGCCCACAAACAAGGTGCTTTGGGCATCATTGATGGCGCGCAGAGCGTTCCGCATCTGCCCGTCGACGTGAAAGAGCTGGATTGCGATTTCCTCTTCTTTTCTGGGCATAAGCTGCTCGGCCCTTCCGGTGTGGGGACCCTGTACGGAAAACGAAAACATCTGGAACAGATGGAACCTTTCCTTTTCGGCGGCGATATGATCAAAGAAGTTTCTTTTGCTGGAGCCTCGTGGAACGATGTGCCTTGGAAATTTGAAGCAGGCACGCCCAACATCACCGGAGTCATCGGCCTGGGAGCAGCTATTGACTATATTTCTGCGCTTGGCATGGCGCAGGTAGCAGAGCATGGAAAAGAGCTCATCGCTTATGCGCGCCAGGAATTGGCAAAAATTTCGGGCATCACCCTCTACGGGCCAAAAGAAGGAATTGCGGTCGTCTCTTTTTCGATACTAGGCATTCCTCCTCATGACGTGGCAGCTCTCCTGGATCGCGAAGGCCTGGCCGTTCGCGCGGGAAATCACTGTGCCATGCCTCTGCTCAGCAAGCTGGGCGTTCCCGGCACCGTGCGAGCCAGCTTTTCGGTGTACAATGCCAAAGAGGATGTCGACGTCCTCGTAGCCGGCATAAAAAAAGCGCAGGAGGTTTTCCGGCAATGAACGCTACCAAAGAAAAAATGAAGGAGAATCAAGAAGCGGAAATGAAAAATGCCGGATTGCAGGAAGAAGTGAGATTCTCCGACGACCTGTATCGGGAGCATATTCTCGACCATTTCAAGAATCCCCGCAATTTTGGAGAGCTAAGAGACTGCACGCTCCGCCACAAAGAGCTGAACCCGCTCTGCGGAGATGAGATGGAAATAATGCTTAAAATAAACGGGCAGCAGGCACAAGAAAAGAAACTGGCGGATATCAGTTTTCAGGGCCAAGGCTGTGCCATCAGCATGGCGGCTGCCTCCCTACTGAGCGAGCATGTCAAAGGGAAATCCGTCGAGGAAATAAAGAACGTGCAGCCGGAAGAGATGCTAGGGCTGCTGGGCATCCAGGTGGGAGTGGTGCGCATGAAATGCGCCCTGCTGGCTTTGAAAACGCTGCAAAAAGTATTGGAGGAATAATTATGACACTTGAAATAAAAAATCTGTACGTAGCAGTCGAAGGAAAAGAAATCCTAAAAGGGATTACGCTCACACTAGAAGAAGGCAAAGTCCAGGCTTTGATGGGGCCCAATGGCTCGGGCAAGAGCACCTTGGCGCAGGCCCTGATGGGGCATCCCAAATACGAGGTTACGCAGGGAAAAATTCTCTTAAACGGCGAAGATATTACCGAAGCAGCTCCCGATGAACGCGCCCGGAAAGGCTTGTTCCTCTCCTTTCAGTATCCGAAAGAAATCGCGGGCGTTTCTCTCAGCAATTTCTTGCGCGCGGCGTATAATGCTCTCCGGGAAAAGCGGCAGGAAAAGAAGCTCAGCGTCGTGGAATTCTATCGCCTGCTGCAGGAAAAGATGAAAGTGCTGCAGGTAGATCCAGCTTTTGGCAGCCGTTCCGTGAATGAAGGCTTTTCTGGCGGGGAGAAGAAGAAAGCTGAGATTCTGCAATTGCTGGTCCTGGAGCCGAGATTTGCGATTCTCGATGAAACGGACTCGGGATTAGACGTGGATTCTCTGAGAATTGTCGCAGAAGGCATTAATACGATCAAAGGGCCGCAGCGAGGCATTTTGCTCATCACGCATTACCACCGGATTTTGGATTACGTCACGCCAGACGTCGTGCACGTCATGAAAGAAGGCCAGATCGTCAAAACGGGGGGCAAAGAATTAGCGCGGCAGATTGAAACAGAAGGCTTTGAAAATATGAAGAAAATAAAAGAAGAGGTGACACTATGATCAACAAAGAGCAGCTCATAGAGATTTTCAAGGGTTATATGGATCCGGAGCTGGGCATCGATGTCTGGACTTTAGGCTTGATTTACGAAACAAAAATTGAAGACAAAAAAGTCTCCATCAAGCTAACGTTCACTTCTCCGTTCTGTCCCTACGGGCCGCAGATGGTTGCAGATTTAGAGCGGCAAATCAAAGAAAAAGAAGCGGAAGAAGTGCAGATTGATGTTACTTTTGAGCCGCCCTGGCAGCCCAGCGAGGAGCTGAAACAGATGATGGGGATGGGGTAAACTTGAGAGAACCTGCAAAAAATGAATATCCAAAATGTATATAGCCTACCAAGCGTGAACAATATTTGCAACCAAACGTTGAGGGAGGTTATTTCTCTGCCAAGAGTAAGCCTGGCACATGTTACTATGAATCCTGGAAATGTTTCTTTACTCCATGAGCATCGGAAGACGAGCGAAATCTACATTGTCCTAAGCGGTGAGGGGGTTCTTCATTACGGAAATAAAAAGATCAGAGCGAGCAAAAGAATGAGTATAGTTATTCCTCCCAGAACACCCCATCAACTATTGAATACTGGCCCTGTTGACTTAGAACACTTGGTATTAGCAATTCCCCCCTTTGATCAAAATGATGTTTACCTCATCGAGGGGAATCTCGAGACAAAAGAGTCCGAGGTACAAGACGAAAAGCTGAGTCGGGGTTCTCAGATGGCTCTCGATGGAGCAATGGTGTATGAATTACTTTCTGCAACAGAAAAAAATAATCTCGGGATAGGGCTGGCGGTTGGTTTTCTTCCGCCAAAAAGAAACGCTACTTTGCATTTTCACCGAATCAGCCAGGAGATCTATTACATCCTCGCGGGAAGTGGGAGAGTAGTGCTTGACAAAGAAATTGGAGAAGTTCAGAAAGGCAGCATTATTTCCGTCCCACCCCTTGCCATCCATGGACTACAAAATACAAGTGATGGAGAAATGGAAGTCCTATGTATCTCTTCTCCTCCATACACTGATAAAGATTTTATTCTGGCGGGATAAGGTTTAAAGTTGAGAGCCCTAAGATGCTGCGTTGGAATTTTTTTCCAAAAGTTTATAAAAAAGAAAGAACACATACACTCTATGTCCTTTCTCTCCATTCTCACCACCATCGTCGGCATGGGCATGTCTTTCGGCTATTTTGCCCAGACGATAAAGATCATCAAGCACAAGAGTGCACAGGACGTGTCGCTAATAACCTATCTCATTTTCGGTTTGGGAATTGTCGTTTGGCTGCTGTATGGCATCTCCATAAAAGATCTGCCCATTATTCTTTCGAACATCGCCGCCTTGCTGGGCGCGCTGTCGGTGATGGGAGCATATTGGTATTACAAGAAAAAGTGAAAGAAAGGGGATTAGAAAGAATTTGTAAGTCCAGAAAAGCAGTCATAGTGGGGTTCAAGATGCATCTCTGGAACGAGGTAGCTGATTTCATTGGTAAGAATAGCATATTCCCTCTCTTCTTTGACTCCCCGGTTTTTCCATTCGTCAGTTAATTCTTGCCTTACCGCAATGCCCCTAACCCTCTTTTCAATCCAATCTTCGGAATATCCCTTCGCTTTGTAAATTTCTTTCATGCGTTTTTGTGCTAGCTCTGGATTTTGTATTTCCTCCACACGCTCATATCCAACCTGAGCCAGCCATTGCTTGAAAGGCTCTGCTTTAGGAGAAGGTATGGATTGAACGATCCTAAACAAAGCCTTTGTGCTTGCACAATCAGTTTCATAGTACTTGCCATCCGAAGCTAGCAATTTCAGTTGGTTACAATTTGTAACCACCTCACTCCCCTCTTTATTCAACCGGTGTTTTAGCACTTTCCAGTAATTCCTTGCATCTGTGCTGTCCGTTAAAACCTCAACGATATCTACTACAGAAAAATGCCACTCGCCATTATGCCACAGCCTTCTTATTTTCTTATTTTGGAAAACCACTAAGGCATTATGTTCTTCCATTTTTCACCGCATCCAACCCCGACTCCAGAACGGCCAGAGTTTCTTATAGTTATCGGTCAAGCTCTCTCTTCCACCATCTCCACCACATATCGCCCAATCGCCGGAGAAGCCGTCAATCCCGGTGATTCCATACCCAAAAGATTGACGAATCCCGGCAAGCCTCGAGCAGATTCTTCCTGAATGACAAAATCTCTGGCTGCTTCCCCCGGCTTGTACAAGCGTGGCCGTATTCCGGCTTGGTCTGCAGAAAGATCTTCCAAAGAGAGAAAGGGCAGATAGCACTGCGCAGCCTGAAAAAACAGTTCTTTCTTGGCCTCATCGACGGTGTACTCAAACTCTCCCTCATGCAGATACACCGCATCCGGCCCCAGCTTCATGCTGCCATCAAGTTCTAAGGTCAGATGAATGCCCAGGCCTCCGCCAAAAGGAAGCGGATAGACTAACTGCTGGACTTTCCCCCGATGCCGGGGGTGGATGCGGAAATAATCACCTTTCCAG
>DATDWF010000066.1:0-2320 GCA_035289745.1 Candidatus Nanoarchaeia archaeon | reverse complement strand
TCATTTTTCTCCCTCGGCGAGGCTGAGTTGGCCTTCTTCTTCACTTCTCGACAAAGCGCCTTCCAAACCACCCCCATAGACCGAAAGTTCTCCGTTTTGCTTGGCGAACAGAACTTCGTCGATAACAAGGCCAAAAAAATGTTGTTCTCCACGGACCAGAATATGAAGATTTTTCTTTCGTGCTGTTTCTAGTTTGTTTGATAATTTAAAACAATCATCCCCCCAGCGATGGTAGAAAAGATAGAGGGCTATGGGTTCATTAGACACTTTATCAAAAAGGTAATCGCAAAAGGGGTTAGGCCCATCACCAATGAACCCGCCAACTTCTATAAAGCGTTCTTTAAGCAAGCTGTGATAATCTCTTTTCCGTGCTTTTTCTACACTGACACGCTCATACATCCTTTTGTGATCCTCACTCATCCTTCACCACCCCCTCACTGCTCAACTCTTCCAGCGCTTTGATCATCGCCAAAGGAAACATCACCGTCACATCGCCGATAACGGTAGCGATGTCCGAATCATCTTTCACTTTGCCCCAGGATTTGGCTTCTTCGGTCGTTGCGCCAGACATACTCCCACTGGTTTTATGCGCCGTCGTCATGTAGACCGCATAGTCCGCTCCGCCCGTCAGCAGCGTACAGAGGATGGCATGGTGCTTGGAAATTGAACCACCCAGAGCAATGACGCCTTTTTTCTCATCATAGCTTGTGGTAAACAGAATGTTGCCAAAGTCTTTTACCACATCAACGATAAAATCGGGATGTTTCTGCTGGAATAAATACAGATGAAATCCCAGCGCGCCATCAGTGATCGCCGGGCAGAATATCGGCACGTTCCGTTTGGCAGCTTGGTACAGTATCGAGCTCTCGTCCGTGAGCAGCAAGCCGATTTCTCGTAATAATTCCGATACCGCCCAGCGCTTCTGCTTTTCGTAGAGCATTGCCAGCACCGGAGTGATCCAGTCTTCAAAGCGCATATAGCTTTCATTCTGGATCAGCACATTGCCGACGCGATTGAGGCCTTGCTCATGCAACGCTACGTCATCACTGCTGAAGCTGCCCAGAGAGAACTGTTCACCGGTAGCTTTCATGATGTCTTCTTCGATGCCGCCGACAGTAGTAACGATAACGTTCGCCATCTTCAGGCGGATCAGCTGCGCAAAAAATCCTCGCAAGCCGGACGTGACCATATTGGACGTAAACGTCAGGAAGATCTTCGCTGACTCTTTCTTCATCTTGACGATAACGTCGGCAGCTTTCGCTAGCTCGACGCTCTGGAAGCCGATGCTGCCATACGCATCCGTTAATTCCATAACGGTCATGTTCTTTTTCCACTGGAAATCTTTGACGTGCATGGTAAATCATACCCTCATAAACACCCTGCAAAACACACCACCACAAGCTCCGCAAACGGAAAAAGCCATTCTGCGGAAAGATAAATCTATGAGAAAAAGCGCTTCTTAACTGCCTTTCTTGCGCACGGAATCCATACTCCTCAAAAACGCCCATTTCTTTTTAAAGGTTGCGATAGGTAATTACTACTTTTTGGAGAAAACTCAGCGCGAAGATTTTTAAATAGCTTATCCTTTTTTCAAGGGATGAACCTCTTCAACAAGACAACCATGCAGTACATTCTCCCTTCGCTTGCCGGGATGGTTAACGGCATCGGAGCATCGCAGGGAAGAGAAGCGAATGGCCTTGAGCTGATCATCTTTGGTGTTCCCGTTTTTTTTGCCGTATGCCAGTCGATGGACCAGGCATATCATCAGCTGGATTCTGAGGATCCTTTGTGGGGAAGGAAATTTTCTCAAGAAACCGCCAAAGGTGGCATTATCGCCTCCTGCACGGCAGCCCTAGGCTATGGCCTTGGCTATCTCGTCGGCTCGTTCTATCAGTGAAGCAGCTCTTTTGACGGGCGTTTCCAGCTAGGAGCTCAATGATAAAAGCTTTGAAGAATTTTCTCTTCAACGAGTTTATGGGCAAGATAGATAGCAGCATGGCCCAAAGCAAGCTGCTGCTGTTCGGGGAGTTCTTCGCCAAGCAGATGAAATGCTGCAATAATGCCCCCCAGAAAGCCTTTATAATGGTCTACTGAGTAGTTTTTGGCCAACATCCCCTGAAAGAGATCATCAAATTCTGCAACAATTTCAGGCGGAACATTGTTTATCAAGCCAGCAAGCTGGTAAATCTTTTCTTCAAGAACAGGCTCTCCCACTTCTGGCACAAACCCAGAAAGGATACAGATGATTTAAACATTTCGGGAGATAGCCCTATTCTGGCAGCATATCCCGCTCAATAAGCTCGTAGGCAATGCAGATGGC
>DATDWF010000065.1:0-2377 GCA_035289745.1 Candidatus Nanoarchaeia archaeon | reverse complement strand
AGCTTCTTCTCGACGGCATAATGCACCAACGTCGTATTCCCGCCATCGCCGGAAACTTTCTCCGTGCGGATATACCGGCCATCATGCAGCTTGGCAATCCGCCGCTGGAAGCTCTTGTAGCTCAAGTCTTTTCCCGAGGCCAGATATGCATCGTAAAGCTCTCCCATCTTCAGGCCACTTTGCTCTTTGACCAGCTGCAATAGGTCCTGCACCTCATCATCCAGATCCTCTTTGGGCTTGATGTGAAAATCATCCACCTTGCGGACTGCTTCCCCCACGTGCACCAGCGTGATCTGCCGGGAACTTTTCTCTTCGGCAATCCGGCCCGCTTCCTGCATCAGATACAAGCCCACGCGCACGTCCATCGTTTCCGTGCATTTCTCGATGAGTTCCTTGAACGCTTCTTCATCCCAGCAGCCCTGCACAAAAGCATAATCCCGCCTGGTCTGCAAGATACCAGCGATCTCCTGCTCATTATACGTACGAAAAGCCAGGAATTCCGGCGCCAATCGGCTGCGGATGCGCTCGTCAAAATTCGTATAGCTGTCCCGATAGTTGGTGATCAGGAAAATGGCTTTGCGGTAAATGTCTTCCAGAATCGTATAGAGAAAATCTGTCTCTTCCAGCTTGTCGATCTCGTCGAACACAAACACCGCGCTCTGCTTGTTTAGCTTGCTCTTGATCAGCGCAAATAATTCCGACGTTTTCTTGTTCTGGAGAAAAGCAAATCCCAGCTGCTCGCAGAGATTGGAGAAAATCTTGAACGTCGTATTTTCTTTCCAGCAATTGACATAGAGTGGAACGACGCTTTCCGTTTCATCTTCCAGCTCGCGCAGCACATGCTTGCAGGCGGTCGTTTTGCCGATGCCCGGAGCGCCATACACAAACAGGTTCCTGCCCGTCTGGCTTTGCAGCAAAGGCCGTATGGCAATCGCAAAGCGCTGCTGCTCGCTCTCCCGGTACTGCATCACTTTGGGCTGGAAATCAAAATCCAGCATGACGGTATCACGGAACAATGATTCCCCGGAACGGAGCAGCTCTTTAAAGAGGGGCATGGGAGCAGCTTTTTGCTTTATGTTATATTAAAGTTGTGTAAGAAAAAATGTCAAAAATGAATGAGATATTGCTCACAAAACAACTTCTTCCAAATCTTCTGGTTCCTCAACAACCGCATCCGCCACTTTCGCTTCCCCGCCGGAAGCATGGCCCCAGGTCACAAAAACAGCTTGCGCTTTTATCTTCTTGGCGGCCTGCAGGTCGCTCTTTTTATCGCCGATATAGAACTGCACCTTGCCGTGCTCCACCTGCAGCCTGCGCAACTGCTCTTCTGCAGATATGCCCAGCATCGGCGGCTGGCCGAAAATATAATCGAATTCCAGCGGAATTTCCGCAATCTGCAGCATGCCGGAAATGATGTCCGTCCGCACGCCGGAAACGATGGCCAGCTTATAGCCGAGCTTTTGCATCCGCTGCAATTGCTTGAGCATGCCTTCCGGAAGTATTTGCTGTCTATATTTTTTCGCTGCCATGAACATGCCGACCTGAAATAAAGTCGTAGCAATCTGGTTCTGCACGGCTTCTCCGGAAAGCGCGATGTCTTCTTTGGTGTTCGTGGTGTACTGGAGGCGCATGCTCGGCGTTATTCCCGTCAGCAATTCCACAAACTCGCGGTTCACTTGGTACAGCGTATCCGGATGCGCGTGCTCTTCCGCTTTGGGGAGGGAGCGCTTCAGAATCTTGGCCCGGAATTTGTTCGCTTCTTCGATGACGGCTGCCCGGATAAGCGTTCCGGCAAAATCCAAAGCGATGATGCGTTGGGGCATAGGAAGAGAGAAAGAAAACGGTTTATTAAACGTTGCGGTGCGGATGAAGAATCACTGCAAAGTAGTCGGTGATGGGAGAATTTATAAAACCACTCAAAAAGAGCGTCATTATGCATTTCATAAGAACTTTGGAAGAACTGTTGGAGGCTTCTCCGGAGATATGCCAACGAGCTGAGCTAGAACTTACAAGGTGGGAGAGTACCGTCCCCGAAGTCCTGCGAAGCCTGCGAAGAAACAGATTTCTAAATAGTTCTTTGAAGTCGTTGGATGCATTGAAGAAAAAAAAGAGTTCGGATGGATACTTCAAAGAACATTATCTCGCCCTCCTGCTTCATCACTTTTCCCCAGAAACCATCTACCAGCAGTTCGGCCTGGACACTTTTCTCTGGCTACTTGCCTATAAAGAAAAAACTTTTCTCACTGGCCTCTGGAGCGATGATGATGTGCAAAAGCTTACCGGAAAAAACAAGCGAACGATGGTGCGCGCCAGCATAACTGCAGCCGAGTACATGACAGCCAACCCACCAACAGTGTATACGCGGGAGACTATTTGG
>DATDWF010000064.1:0-6952 GCA_035289745.1 Candidatus Nanoarchaeia archaeon | reverse complement strand
GGCTTGATAATCGGCTTCTCCCGGCTGCGGAAAGACGACGGGGAAGAGCAGAAGACGTACTACTAAAGTAGTACGTTTTTATCTTCCTCCTCAGTGCCGCGGGGTTTTCCGCTTAGGCGGAAAACTCCGAGCATTTTTTTTCTTTTTTAGGAGAATTTTTAGTTTTAAGAAACAAGTCATAAAGCGATTATAAGATGGTACCAAAAAAAACAATTGTCATCAATTTTGATACGGAAGTAGTCGATGGCAAAAGCGTCTTAGAAGCTTTTAGAGCCATTGTCGGTTCAGGCCCCGTGCAAGCGATCTATAGAGGAGAAAGAGTAGATCTCAGCGATATTCTGATAAACGAGCATCAGCCCGCGTGGGGGTTCAGAGAGGGAGTTCTTCCCGACCATATTAAAAACGTCTCGGTGTTAGAAGAGGATGACTTCAGACAGCCACTGATTGCTTTGAGCTATATTGGCCGTTTCAATCACGGAACCGAGAGAAAATATTGGAAAGCGAAAGGATACACTACGGAGCCGGTAGCCCGCTCGCTGGCTGTTCGTGACTCTCAAGGGAATCTTCTGGCAACGTACGGCTTAAATAGAGTACTGATCGAAGGAGACCGGCTAGACGAATTTATTGAGAAGATGCGGTAGATTACAATATGAGTTCCACCATCGACACATGCATTGAAGAACTGGAAGATCGCATCCAGCTGTACAACATTCCTGTTCCGTATGATGGCAGGGAGTTGCATGATATTGGCTGGGGAACAGAATTGCTTAACGGCAGTGCATCTTTAACTCAAGAGGAGCATGTACAGCGAACTTTGGACACCGATTTTAAGCTCGCTTCCGGCCTGGTGTACGGTGCCACTCTTCTGGCGTTGTACGATGCAAGGGAGAGAACGGGCGAAGAAAAAGCCTCTGTTGATACGTTAAAACAGCTCTTCCAAAACGATTTTGCAGTCTCTCATCCGTATGTCTTCACCAGCATGCGTTTGACTTATACCCCGCAGGGCCCCGACCAGGTTGTCCATGATTATGGCTATCCTAATGCCCAGCAGCGTGACGCCGATTTGGTTGGCCCTCAGCGATACTTTGCAAAAGAAGATGCGGATGTTCTGGAAGCACTCTTCGGCACGCGGGATGTGAAAAAGTTCAACGCTATGGCTAAATGGCTGACGGGCAAAAAGTCGTACATTTGGCGGTTTATTTCCAAGCCGTCGCAGGACGAAGAGTGCGTGTTGGCCCTCGGGTGCAGCGTCGACGGCCTCAGCTTCGACAGCAGTGACACCGGGCCCGCTCGCGGAGCCGTGGTCACCCCGTCCGTTGCACGTCAGAAAAAAAGCGTGAAGAAACGCTGATTCTTTTTCTCGAATTCCAATTCCATAACGATTTTATACTGCCTTTCTCCCGCTTTTCCGACGATGAACATTGCCATTATCGGTGCCGGCCCCATTGGCTGTTATGCGGGCTATCTGCTGGCGAAAGCCGGAAACCAGGTGCAGATTTTTGAGAATCATGCGCAAGTGGGCATGCCCATTCAATGCACCGGCTTGCTCACTTCTGATTTCGATCAGTTCAAGCTGCCGATGGATTCGTTCTTGGTAAATACTTTCTCACGGGTGGAGGTCTTCTCTTCAAAGCAGAAGATTGCCGTCCGCCAGAAAGAATATTTGGTCTGCCGCAGGCGCTTTGACAATTTCTTTGCAGATTTGGCCAGGAAAGCGGGCGCAGAGATTTTCTGCAATCATGCGTTTGTGCGTAAAGAAGGCCAGACGCTTATCATCAAAGATGCGAAAAAGGGAGAAGAGAAATCACTGACACCAGACGTCGTGCTGGCTGCTGATGGACCGCTTTCTCCAACGGCCAAAGCCTACGGCTTTTACCATCCGCAGCGGGAGAATTATTTTGGGATTCAGGCGACCGTTGCCGGGAACTTCGATCCCACGGCCTTTCAGGCGTACTTCGGCGAGTCCGTCTGCCCCGAGCTCTTTGCTTGGATTGTGCCGGAATCAGGGAAAACTGCACGGGTGGGATTAGCGATGCGCAAGAATTCCCGGGAATATTTCGACCGCTTTATGCAGCGGCATGATTTCAAAGCGCTAGAGATGCAGGCCGGAACCATTCCCGTGTATCATCCCCAGCAGCGCCTCAGGCATGAGAACTGCTATCTGCTCGGCGATGCGGCCGGATTCGTGAAAGCCACGACGTTAGGGGGACTGGTGCCGGGATTGAAGCAGGCAGAAATTCTGGCAGATTGCCTCGTCCAGGGAAAAAACTACGAAAAAGCAGTGCGACCCTTAGCAAAACGGTTGAAATTGCATTTAACCGTCCGCAGAATTTTTGATAAGTTTTCTGACGATGATTGGGATCGCTTCGTTTCCTATGTCGCTCAGCCTAAAGTGCAGCGGGTTTTTGAGCGATACACTCGGGACAACCCCGTCCCGCTGGTCACTCTTTCTCTTCTGAAAGAGCCAAGATTTCTCTCTTTTGTGAAACATCTGCTCTAATCCGCAAACCGTGCCAACAGATGGGCATATTCTTTTGTCAATCCCCCCAGCCGAAAGATAATGACCTCTTTCATCTTCTGTTCCCGGGCGATGGCCAAGTCTTTTTTGAGCTGTTCCAAAGACAAGCGGGGTTCATTGCCTTGCATTCCGGCAGCAATGGTCCCAAAGGCGGGGATATACTTCTTCCCAAAGACTTTCCGTCCTTGTTCCAGATGGTTTCGTAAAAAGGCTTCCGTGAAATTATGCATCGAATGATACAGCATCTTCACCACGTACACATTTTTATGCTGAAAATGCAGCCCCAGCCATTCCAGCAGTTTTTCGTGATTATCATTTCCCGGAGAATATTCTGCCAGATAGACTTCCCCATAATACGATGCAATAAATTCCCGGATGAGCTGTTTATTGGCCGTAAAATGCAGGAGCTCCGTGCCCAACAAGAGCACGTTTTGGCTCGTCGGCAATTCCAGGTCGAGGAGGACGGGAACGACTTCTTTTTGCAGCTCTTGGAAAATGCGCTGTAAGGCTTTCTGCCGGGAGAATGGAGAGACCCAATAGCCTTCTTTTTTCTTCAGGACCGGCCAGTAGACCAGTTCCCCCAGCTGCTTTTTATGGGGCTCGAGGGAACGCTCCACTTCGGAAAACTCTTTGATACTCGGGCATGCCAGGTACAACTTTGGTTTCCACGTGACGAAGCGTAACGGGGCCAGGTTCTCCGGCGTGGGAAATTCCTCAAAAAAGCTGATGCGCATGGCAGAAAGAAAACTGCCAAACAATTTAAATATATGCCGCTATCCGAGTTTTCATGCCCACGTTAATCGCCTGCTTATCGACGGGAAAAGGCACCTGGTCGGAGGTTTCCCAGCTGCTCAAAGCGCAGCCCTGGAGCAAAGTCTTTCTGATTACGAATGAGTTTGGCAAGCAGAACTTCACGGCGCGGCAGGATAATGTGGAGCTTCTGGTGGTGAACTCGGAGCAGGAAGTTCCTATGTTAGTTCACGAATTAAAGCAGCTGCTCAAAGACAAAATTTCCGATTTTGAAGTTGCGGTGAACTTCGTTTCCGGCTCCGGAAAAGAGCATATGGCACTGCTGGAAACAGTTTTGGAAATGGGATTAAATTTCCGTCTGGTGACAGTAAATAACAATCACCTGCAAATATTGGGAATGGAGAGGTGAATGAATATTTCCGAGTGGGATCGTTTTGTGTAATTCCTGTTTTATGCTGTTCTCAGATGCCTTTCCCTATAGACCTCTATTGTTTTTCGCGCATTAGGCTCTAGAGGCAGTTCTCGTAAGGCAACCATCGGCGGGACCCACTGATACTCTTCCGCTTCTTCATTTAAGATAATCTTCCGGCGCTGAGCCACAACCACGTTATCAGTAAAAACCTGGTGGGCGTCACCGAGATAATACCCGCTATTCTTGATTTGATCGAAAGTACAGATGCTCTCTTCTATTCCGATGTCCAGGCCAGTTTCCTCTTTTACTTCTCGTAACAGAGCATCACTCAATTGTTCGTTTCGTTTTACTTTTCCTCCCACGATGGAAAAACGGCCTCCCCATTTGTGGGTTTTTACCAGCAAAATTTCCCTTTCCTGCCTTCTTCTATATCTCTTTGGGCTATAATCGACGATAATTCCTCCTACGGCAATGATTGAACCAGGAAGGATGAGCTTTTGGAGTAAGTTGTGAGTGCTTTCTTCATCCTGCGGAATGAACGGCAGGGGACAAGACTGGTTTTCCAACACGTATTGGACTAACTCTTTTGGCTTCCAGACAGAATTTTGTGGAAGATATACAGGAAGGTCTTGCAAAGGACGCATAAACAAAGTGCGAGTATTGGTGAGCTGATCGATGGCTAATTCATAAGAAGCGCTTGTTCCTAAGACCCCTTGCGGGTTGAGATAATAGCTAAAGCCCATTGTTCCTAACTCTGCCAGTTTCTCAAGATAAAGTAATTCCACTACTCGTGGATCTTTGCTCTCATCACTCGCCAAGCGCACGAAACCATCAGTCTCTCCTACTCGAGATAGAATTGTTGGTGCAAGAACTTCAATATCAGAAGAAGTGAATAAAGCATGAACTTCCTGAAAGAGATCAAAATGCTTTCTTAAACTGCCATGCAGGATGCATTTCATGCTTTTAATCCATAATCCCAAACCACTGGTAGAGCAAGCGGTCAACGGCTTTGACGATGCCGTATTCCGTTCCGCGTATCTTGATGCAGCTGCCTTGCAGAGTTATCTCTGGTTCTGGCCCTACCCCTAACTCAATCGTCGGCTTTCCATTCGCTGTTTCACAGCTAATAATCGTCCGATTGTCGCACGCTTCATCCTCTTCCGTGCAAGAGCCGATGGGAGTACGATCCATGCCTTGTACAATATTGAAGCTGAGTTCGGAAACCGCTAAGGTGTAGTATTTGTCCTGCACCGTGGGGTCGATAGTGACATAGACTTCGTCGCCTTGATTAAACGTGTCATCAAGCGTTCCGCCAATGATGAGGTTTTCCAATTCCCGGGGGGCGAAGTGCAGCGGCGCTTTATACAACGTTCCAAACTTGTTCATCTCCGTCCACCATAGGCCATCCACTTTCACAAAGCTGTAGCCGTTATAGATATAGCCTTCGTAGTCTTCATCAAGCTCGCCTGCCAGATTCTGCTGATGCAAATCGTCAATGGAAACGACGGAAGCGCTGGTAAAGCTGTTATAGGCGCGAAATCCGGCGAACAGCAAAACAAAAAGGCCGATGACAATGCCGGTGAGAATCAGCAGGCTTTTCCCGTCATTCTTGGCGCTCAGCGCTTCGGCATTTTCTTCTGGAGGAAGAGCGGTATCGATAGTAATGTCTGGTTTTTCTTTTTTTTCAGCGTTTTCTTCGGCCATGTTTTTGAATGACTTGTTATCCCATTTAAATAAATTATTGTGGGCGAGGCGCTAGAGTGTTTTTCTGCCGCTTTTCGAGATATAGCCGTATGGGCTGCAGGCACATCTCCCGGAAGGAATCCTCGCCTTGGGCAGCCACGTGGTCGGTGATGAGCCTATTATGGTGCTGCAACTCTTTCAGTACCGTAGCACTGCACATATCCAGAGCGATTCCTGAGAATTTTCCATTTTTCGCATGCTGAATCAAAGCGCTTTCTTCGACTACTTCAGCCCGCGAAGTATTGATAAAAAAGACGCCTTTTTTCATCTGCTGGAACGCTTGCGCATTGATCAGTTCTTTCGTATGCTTATTGAGCGGCACATGCACCGTTACTATGTCTACCTCCCGAAGTACGGCTGAGAACCCTTTCATCCCCACATTTAGCTCTTGGAGCAAGGCCGGATCGATCGGAATGACATCGAAAGCAATCACGCGAGCGCCACAGCCCAGCAATTTCCGGGCAACGAGTTTCCCGATATGCCCCAAACCAACAATGCCGATAGTTTTGCCTTTCAGTTCCGGAAACGGGGCATGCTTGCGCAGCAGGGAAAACAGGAAGTACAGGGTATGCTCGGCCACGCTGTTGGCATTGCTGCCCGGGCAGTGGATCAATTCTATTTTTTTTCGCTGCAGCGCCTCCACAGCAATATTATCCAAGCCGACGCTGCAGCTGACCACAGTACGTAAAGCTGGCAGCTTCAGCAGCTCTTTTTCCTGCAGGGGCGTGAAAGTCCGGAGAACTATGGTTTCTACTTCCGGATATGTTGCCGTTTGCAGGAACTTTTCTGTCGTGGTTTTTTGCAGATCTGTGTGCTCTTGCAGGAGCTTTTCCGCGTCGGCATGGATCTCGCCGATAAGCAGGGTTCTCATCAGTTTGAGCAATGCTGCAAACCCTATATAAAGTTTAAGAAAATAAGTTTTTAAGATGGCAAAGATGAAAGTAGATGGTTATCTTCGCGTTTTCACGAACCGTTCAAACTGGTCGGGAGGGATTGCTCCCGTTCCCTTCCTAAATACCGCTCTGACCACTTCTTTTTTTTCAGAGATGAGAGACCCATCAATCAGGACATAGCTCGTTACTCCATATTCTACAGGCTGCTCTTTCGAGGCAAATTCTTTTCCAATGCTAGCGGTATATAGGGGGATTTTATATCCGTATGCAGCGTGGTCAAAATCCACCTTGCAATACTGGCGAGCCCGAGAAAGTAATCCTTCTTCTCCGGGAATTCTTTTGAAATGCCTGCCTCGAATGAAAGTGCCATCAGGAAAGGCGAACTCTTTTTCTTCAGCAAGGGTCTCTTCCCGAAACGGTTCTCGCCCTCTGGTGCGGAGCAGCTCTTGCCCCAGATCAATGGTGAGCAGGCAGTCAAGCGTTCCTTGGGCGACTACGCAATATTTTCCTTGCGCTTTCCATTGCGGATTCTGCACGGCAAAGACGCTGATGCGCTGTGCAACCAGTTTATCATGGAGCTTCTCGGGGGGAAAGCGTTTGTAAAACTCCAGCTCTTCTCGAGCTTTTTCTGGAGTA
>DATDWF010000063.1:0-11057 GCA_035289745.1 Candidatus Nanoarchaeia archaeon | reverse complement strand
AAACGAAGGTTTGCACTATGAAAAGCATACATTTATTGTTGAACGAAGCAGAACAAGCTTGGCGTGAAGAAGTCAAGAGGGATTTTCCTTTGCGCAGTGATACCCCCGTTGTCAGAAAAATGTCTCCAAATGGAAGGGACTGGACATTCTCAACTGATTTAAGAAGAATCTTTGCTGAAATCTCGGGCGATGAGAGCCTTCAGAAGAAGTTTGAGACCGTTGTTGCCAAATATTGGGCTGGTGATCCGGAAGAATTGGCCAGAGAAACGTTGCATTACTTATTGTACCATGAGTTATATCATCCTCTAGAAGCACCCTTCAGCGTCGTCGGAGACGATAATGACAACAAGCGCATTCATCAAGCAATAAGGCGAGGAATTCTGCAAGCAGAACCGGGGCTTAGCCCTCTGGAGCAGGTTGTTAAAGTGCAATCCTCCCAGAATGGCGTCAAAGATTTTATTCTTGATAATCGGTTTTACCTTGATAACCAGACAAAAAAGTATGTACGAGACAATATTATCCCCACGTGGGATTTGTTAGAATTACAGGATGCTCATGCAAAAACTAACTTTTACACCGTCACCAGATTCCTTTATGGAGTTCTGTACGGCCCGCAAACTACTCATGCCTATTTTGGAGGTAAAGCAGGCAAAAAAGGAGTTGCTGTGGCAGAAAAATCTTTGGCCGCTCTTATTGGCAAGCCTGTTCAGCCACCAAAGAAGAAAAAATCATCATTCGTTGCTAAAGCAAAATCTTTGCTGTCGGGAAGTTCTGGGCAAGAAACGCCGGAGCAATTGCCGGAATATGTAACCGCTATCAGAAGTGTATTTTCAGGCCAAGACAGGTATGCCGGGATTCAGCGGTTTATGGCGGTTCTCGGACCTTACGTCGAGAAAGATATGCCTCAGGGAAGGCCAGATATGCAGGGCGAGGGCAGTGGTGCGTCTCCGCAGGATATTTTGCAGGACTTGCTCGATGATATGACTCCTCAGGAACAAGCTCAATTTATTCAGAGCTTAGCTCAGGAAAATCCGAGTGCCTTGGAGCAGGCAGCATCGCAGATGACCAAAAAGCCCGATAATACTAAACCCGGACCTTCTAATTCAAGCATTGATGAAATGAGAAACCTTGATGTTTTAGCTACTCATGAATTTTACAAAAGAAACCATCCCTCCGTCCGGATAATTGGCGGAAAGAAAGTTGGCGAAACTGTAGTTGTTGGCAAGCAAGAGTACTGGCATTTGAAGAAAAGCAGCGTGCTGACGGAAGATCAGCTTGCCCGAGTTAATCTTCAAAGGATTGATGCTTTACAGCGAAGAACAAGACTGCCCTGGCTCATTGACTTAGGCAATGGAACTTTCCGGCTTCAGGAATATGAATTAAAACAGCGTGATATCAAAGATATTGTGTATGTTGACGCCCATATAGATGTTCCTGACATTGTCGAATTTTACCTGGACAGCTCTGGGTCTATGTTTGGAGGAACGGCTGGCAGGTATAAAATTAATGACGGAAGCCGATGGGATATGCTCAGCCATGTCCTGTACGGATTTGTCGATGCCTTACTGCAAGGCGGCAAAAAAGTTGGCAAGCACAGCAAAATCCGCATTCATAATTTCGCTGATAGCCAAGTAGAATCCGAGCTTGTTCTCGCAGAACAATTTTGGAGAGGAGACGCTGCAGCTTTGCGAATTTTGTTCAAGCCGGAAAATGGTTATAATACAAACCCTTGTATATCAGAGCATCATAGGCCAGAAAAAACAATGTATGTTATCTGTACGGATGGACAAATCTCCAATTGTGAAAGAGAGGCTGGAAAGATGAGACGTATTGCTCGAAATCCTAACACTGGCGTTGTTTTATTTGAAATCGGCGGTACTTATGATTTAGGAAATGCGGTAAGAAGGAATCCCCCCATTGTCTATCATCAAGTGCATGACAAAGACAAGATGCTTCAAGCAGGGCTCGAGGTGTTACTGTCAAAATGACCCGCATAATCCCCAGAGAGCTGATTAAGCATCTCGAATGGACGCCAGGACAGGCACCGCCAGCACAGCCCACTGTTTCCCTACCTCCAGCAGCCGCTCCGGCGCAGACTTCATTGTTCACCATAGATAATGTGCTCAATGGAACGCCATTTTATGATACTAGCATGCCGACGGCTCTTAGGCAAGCAATTGCATACGCTGGCAGTTCAGGCATCGTTGCGAACATGCCGGAGCTTATTGCCGCAAAAGCTAAGGCCGGCAAGAGCCATGCGTTTTGGCAGGATTGCTATACGGTTCACACGGAAGAAAACATTGGCATAGATAAGAAAGGAGCGTTTTACACCCGAGGAAAGCCTGTTCTTGTTGTGATGCATGGCGGAGGCATTCTTACTCCGGACAGGATTCAGCAAGCATACGATGAAGGATTGCTTAACGGCAGTGCAAAATACCAAGAGGCAGAGTTTGCTGCTTTGCTTGAAGGAAAGCTTCTTGATGGCACCAGCTTTCCTTTGTACCGGCTTGAAGAAGTTCAGGCAGGCCTGTCGGGATTGCCTCATCAGTTTGGGGTAGTTATGCCCTATAAAATTGCTCAAGAGACAAAATCAGGCTATCACCAGAAGAAAGCTTTCCTTGAAAATCCGCAGGTTATTGTCCGAGCAGCGGGAAGCCTTGATCAGCTTGAAGCTTTCTATGAGAGAGCGAAAGCCCCAGACGGTGATTTAGGTAATTATCATTCCTTCAAAGATCGGGATGCTGCAATATCCCAGGGCCGCCTGCTCTTCCTCAGCAATAATTTTAGCGGCCTGCTTGGCTACTATAGCCTCAATGATATTGGCCGTTTTGTTGGGGTAGAGCGCCGGAGGCGCAGTTCGTAAGGCGCGGAGCGCCCGCAAAAATTTTATATACATCATTTTTTCTTATACTCCGTCCCAGCCGCTTCATTTTGCATGAAGCTAATGGAGTAGCTTGGAACTACACGCTATTTCACTAGGGCAGCTTCGCTGCTATAGAATACAACTACAACACACCGAAAAGCGTTTGCTTTTGGCCAAGGAATCTTCGATTTCTGTGGCCTGGTGTGAAGT
The DNA here is from genome assembly GCA_035289745.1 of Candidatus Nanoarchaeia archaeon. Taxonomy (GTDB): domain Archaea; phylum Nanobdellota; class Nanobdellia; order Woesearchaeales; family GW2011-AR9; genus JAUYQE01. The sequence goes on along the minus strand of DATDWF010000063.1, from coordinate 7,984 downwards.
GGTGGTGGCTTTGAGACAGTGAAATGGCTACTCTGGAGGGCCGCCTGCTCTTCCTCAACAATAATTATAACGGCCTGAATGGCAACAATAGCCTCAATAATAATGGCCGTTTTGTTGGAATAGGCAAGCTATCAGGGCTGGGACGCTTTCTTCTTTTCTATTTGTTGTCAGAAAGTAAACGAAAAACCCGGTTACAAATCCTGTGGTGTCATACTAGTGTTTTGACAAATTAATTATGCCACATTTATCATTGCAAGTCTATTAGGTAAGTTCCCATTGGGTTTGCTTCAAAACTAAATTGTCACGGTACTAGTGATAATTTTGCGTACCGCACCTAAATATTCTTTCTGGGCAAGATTATGTTTAGCGCCTTTGACGACAATGAGCGTTGCGTTTTTTATTCGTTTACGAGCGTCTTTTGCTCGGTTCATGACCTCTTCCCCTTCCTTATCTCCGACAATAAGAATGGTTTTACAGCGTATCTCTTTCGCCAATTTGTTGAAAGAGAATTGGCGAAAGTCTTTCATCCGTTGTTTGCCCCAATATTTTTTCCACCATTTTTTCAGTGATGGGAGGTCCTCTTTAAAGTAAGGGGAGAGAGAACAGAGATAGAGAGCACGTGGTTTCAGCTGGGCTGCTGTGATGAACGCAATCATCGCCCCGAATGAAAAACCGAAGAGATAAACCCGGTCATCTGGCTTATGGTTGAGCTGCTTCAGAAATTCTTTGCTATAATCGCTCATGATGTGATATCCCCAAGAAATGCGAATGGGTCTTACTGCAAAATTTCGTGCTCTGAATAAGCTGATTACTTCACGATACTCTTTCTGGCTCGTTTTCTGGCCAAACCCAGGGATGATGTAAATGACGTTCATCTCTTCCCCCTCACTTCTTCACCACAATCATGCAATGGTCTCTCTGCTCTGGCTCAAGGATGCGAAAATCGATGACCGTAAAGACTTTCTCTAGCTGCTGGCGCACGTCTTCAAAGAGGACTTTGGGCCGTTTCGTCACATCAATGCTGCGGGCTTTCACGGCTAACAGCCCATAGCCGCCTTTCCTGAGGAAGAGCTGGCAGTTTTTGATGAATATCTCGGCCTGGTTCCGCTGCGCAATGTCTTGGTACACCACATCAGCCAAGCACACCCTGCCGACGTATTCCTCGGGATGGTTGGCATCCGCTAGAAGAGGCGCCATATTTTTCCGCGCTTCCGCCAGGAACACAAAATCCCGCATCACCCGCGGCGCCGGATCAATGCCAAAAAGCAATCCATCAGGGCCAATCATGTCAGAAACAAAAGAGGCAGTATAGCCGTGCGAGACGCCGAGATAAAGCACAATGTTTCCTTTGCGGATGCCGGTGTTGGTGCAGCCTTTCAGGATGAGCGCGGCCAGCTTGCTGCGTCGGGGATCAAGGTGTCGATATTCTTCTCCTTTTTCCCGGACGAGCTGCTCTGCAAAAGGCGCTTTTCCCGGGAGGAGATTCTTGGTGAACAGGTGCCGGCCTCGCTGATAGAGCTCAAAAACGTGATGGGGCTGCATGCTCCATTCTTTCTTTTGTTCGGGAAGGCGGCTCTGTTCTTGATGACTGAAGCTCCCGCCTTCTCTTTTCCGCTCGTCTTGGTTGGGTTTACGGGGCTGCTCTCTTCCGTTTGTTCTCCGTTCTCTCCGGTGCATTCCAGTTCTCGTGTTCGGGCTCATGGTTTCAGCACCCTCCTTTTCTTTTGTTTTTGGAGAGTATCAGCAGCGACTTTCTTCTCTAATTCTTGCAGATATTCTTTCCCATGAAAGCCCCCTTTAAAATAATCCAAGCGTGCGCAGAGGGACAGCTTATCGGCGAGCATGCGGGCAACTTTTCCCCGTTCGCTCGGCCGGGCTTTCTGGACGAGAGGATGCTGGTACAGCAAGCCATATTTCGGGCTGCGGCTTCCCGTTGTCATGTGCCGAAAGAGGGCTTTCTCCGCACCGAGGAGCTGAATCGTCGAAGCCGGCAGCAGGGCCAAGCGCTTCAAGCTTTTGGCATGATCGAGCAGCTGGGCACCGATAAGCGCCCCTGCCAGCTTCAGGAGGTTTGGGCAATACGTTTGCATGACTTTTTCGAGATACAATTCCTGCTGCCGGCGCAACGCATAGAGGTTCTGCACCTGCCGGGCGACGTCTTTCATCTCTTGGAGATGCTCGGGGGTAAGCTCTGCCCCAAAGCTTTCCGAGTCTTTTTCTCCGGCCAGCACCGCTTCAACAAATTGCTCATGCGCGTCAATGCTCCGGACTTTTTCGGGGGCATAGAGATCGTACCATTCGCGGAGCCTTTTGGCGAGCGTATTGCAGATCTTGTCCAGCTCCTTGCTGCTGTTTATCGCCTGGGAAATGAAATCATCGTCGGATACGGCGGCTTTGAGCGCTTCTTTGGTCAGTTGGATGTTTCTTTCACGGAACAAAGAAAAATAGCGTGTATCCGTGAAGAGAGCGAGTACCGGGGATAATTTTTCTTCCGGAAGCGGCACGGCTTTCGGATATTTTGCCCGGAAGGCTTTCTCGACCTCTTCCCGCTGCTTATACGCTGCGCTATCGGGAAAGAGCTTTTGCTCGATGATCTTTTCATCATCGATGACAAAGCAGCCAAGGATATTGGTAAAGATGGTTTTGGCCATTTTTGTTCCTGTAGTAGCCCCATTTTCTACCGACAAGTTTATAAATGATTTGTCTTCCTAAGAAGAATTTCCGTAGAAACGGGCTCAAACCCCCACTACACTGGCAGTGAAAGCTGCTAAATAGGAGGGGAACAACGCCTGAGAAGGGTTCCATCAGGGGAAGAAATTCTTTGATGGGAAATCCGGTAAAGGCAGTTCATTTCCGCATCGCTCTGATGCCCAAGCCCGTTCGGCACTGCAGAGGCTTATGCCTGGTGCTTTGTTCACGACGGAAAAATGTGGAGACCACTCGTGAAAGCGTTGTGGCTATGTATCCTGTTCCATGGGAAGAAAACACCATCCCCGTCGGGGAAGTTTGCAATTTTGGCCTCGAAAACGGGCGACCAAAAGTGTTGCTCGCCTTCGTTCCTGGGCTAGCTCGCCTGCCGTGAAACCGTTGGGCTTTATCGGCTATAAAGCGGGCATGGCTCATGCCATCGTGCGTGATAATGGCCCTCGCTCCCTGACAAAAGGTGAGCAAATTTCTCTGGCGACCACCATTATCGAATGCCCGCCCCTTTTCGTGATGGGTTTAGCTTTCTATACATTATCACCATTTGGCTGGCGAAAATCTGCTACTGTCCTGGCGGAAAAATTACCGCCGCATCTTTCTCGCAAAATTCCCCTTCCTAAGAAAAAAACTAAATCTGTTGATGAAGTAAAAGATTTCGGTGATGTTCGTTTGCTGGTTTCTTCATTCCCACCCGAAGCGACGGGCGCCAAGAAGCCCAAGCTGCTGGAAATGGCTTTAGGTGGTTCGCTGGAGCAGAAAAGTGCTGCTGCCAAAGAGCTGCTGGGAAAAGAGCTTTCTATCACTGATGTTTTTGGTGAAGGGAATTTTGTCGACGTGCATGGCATCACCAAAGGCAAAGGCTTCCAGGGAACAGTCAAGCGCTATGGCATTCCCGTCCGGCAGCATAAAGCCGAGAAAACGAAACGAGGCATTGGGACACTGGGCCCGTGGCATCCGAACCGCGTTCGATTTAGCGTGGCGCAGAGCGGAAAAATGGGCTACCATCTGCGGACCGAGTATAACAAACGTATCCTTAAAATTGGAAAAGACAGCAAAGAAGTCAATCCTAAAAGCGGGCTTTTACAGTATGGCCTGGTTCGGCATCCCTACTTGCTCATTAAAGGCTCGATCGTCGGTTCAAGAAAGCGGGCCGTGGCCTTAACTCCGGCTCGCCGGCCGGATACGCGATTGCCAAAAGAAGCGCCGGAGATGATTACTCTCGTCCATTGAGATGTTTATCAAAAAAGAAAACTAAAAAAAGATAAAAGAAAAAATAACAAAAATGGCTGCCAAAATTCCGATTTTTTCGATGGAAAAGAAAAAGCTCAGCGAACGTTCGCTGCCCGTGCAATTTAGCGAAGCGTATCGGCCGGACTTGATCCGCCGGGCGGTGGTGGCGTTGCAGAGTGCTGCCCGTCAAAAGTACGGAACGTTCCTGGAAGCTGGCCAGCGGCATTCCGCTGAAACCAGCAAGCGGCGCCATGATTATCGAGGAACATACGGCCAGGGCATCAGCAGAGTCAAGCGCAAGATCCTTTCCCGGCGGGGTTCCCGCATGGGCTGGGTTGGCGCCTTAACGCCGCAGACCAGGGGTGGGCGACGGGCGCATCCTCCCCGAGCCGAAAAGAATTTTGAAAAAAAGCTGAATAAAAAAGAAAACCGCAAAGCGATTCGGTCGGCAATGGCAGCGACGCTCAATAACGCTCTGGTTGCGCATCGAGGGCATCATATTCCTGCCGAATACCCTTTCATCTTAGACAAATCTCTCGAACAGCTGAAGACGACCAAAGAAGTGCAGGCGGTGCTCTCTGCTTTGGGATTTGGCGAGGAATTGCAGCGCTCCCTCCTGAAGAAAATCCGCGCCGGCATCGGCAAGCTGCGCGGGCGGCGGTATAAGAAAAAGAAAGGGCTCCTGCTCGTCGTCGGCGATGAAGCTTCTTCGTTATGTAAAGCAGCGCGCAATATTCCCGGCATTGATGTTGTTCCCGTTCGGGCGGTCAATGCTGAACTCTTAGCCCCCGGCACGATGCCGGGCAGAGTGACGCTCTGGACTGAGAAGGCTTTGGACGTGCTGGAGAAAGAAAAACTGTTTATATAATGCACATGGCACAGAAGACTAAAACGATGGAAAAGCATGGGGAAAAAACGCTGCCTGCAACAGCGGCGTTGAAAAAAAAATCTGAAAAAAATGCCGAAGCTTTCGATTCCTACCAGATACTCCAGCGCCCGTTATCGACGGAAAAAAGCCTGCGGCAGATGGAGTTTGAAAACAAGCTGAGCTTTGTTGTTGACCCCCGGGCCACCAAGCCGGAAGTCAAGCGGGCGGTGGAAGAGCTCTTTTCCGTAAAAGTCTTGGATGTAAATGTACAAAATTCGTTCAAAGGCGAGAAGCGCGCTCTTGTCAAGCTCAGTGCGGCATCCTCAGCGTCGGACATCGGTGCTGATCTGGGGCTCATCTGATCATCGCTCATGAATAACCAGCAAACAATAAAAATCAACAAACAACCAAACCACCATGGGAAAAAACTTAATCCAGCAGCGGCGGGGAAAAGGCAGCCCTACTTATAGGGCGCCGAGCCATCATTTCAAAGGCTCGGTGAAATTCCCCACTATGCCGACGAACGGCATCGTTGTCGATTTAGTGCACTGTGCCGCGCATACGGCTCCGCTGATGGAAGTGAAATACCTGACCGGAGAGCGGGACTTGGCGTTTGCTCCCGAGGGCATCAAGATTGGCGATGAGATCTCGGTTGGTGAAGAGAGCGACCTCAAAATGGGCAATGTGCTGCCGTTAGCAAAGATCCCAGAGGGAACAGCTATTTATAATATTGAATTGCGCCCCGGCGATGGCGGAAAACTGGTCCGCTCCTCAGGCACGTTTGCAAAAGTAGTAGCAAAAACCGAGCGGGGCGTTCACATCAAATTACCTTCGAAGAAAGAAAAAATATTTCTTCCCGAGTGCCGGGCAGCCATCGGCGTGTTAGCTGGCTCAGGCCGCGTCGAGAAGCCCTTCCTGAAAGCAGGAACGCGCATGAAGAAAATGCGGGCAAGAAACAAATTATATCCGAGAGTCTGCGGCATTTCCATGAATGCAGTTGACCATCCTTTCGGTGGAAAGAACTCCCATATCAAAGGGCGGCCCACGCAGTCTCCGCGCAGTGCTCCACCCGGAAGAAAAGTTGGTAAGATCGCCCCGCGGCGGACGGGACGGAGAAGGTAAAGAGAAGAATAGGGACTAAAAGAGAAAACAAAAAAATAATTCAAAAATGGCAAAACAACTCACCTGGCGGGGAAAGACGGAAGAAGAGCTCCAGAAGCTCGACATGAAGAAGTTCATGGAGCTTGCTTCTGCCCGACAGCGGCGGTCGCTGAAGCGGGGCTTCACCGAAGCGCAGAAAAAGCTGCTGAAGCGCGTGGAGCGTGGCGACAAGAATATCAAAACGCAGTGTCGGGATATGGTCATCATTCCCTCTATGCTGGGCATGATGCTGCGCGTCTATAATGGAAAAGATTTTTTCCCGATCACTATCACGCCGGAAATGCTTGGGCATTATCTGGGAGAGTTTTCCCATAGCCGGAAAGTCGTGATGCACGGTACGGCAGGCGTCGGAGCTACTCGATCAAGCAAAGCTATCTCTGCGCGATAAATAGTCAAAACTAAAAGAATGGCAAAAGCAACCAGTACACCATCGGGAATGGCAACAGGAGGAATGGCGGTGCCCGCAACGGCAGCAGGAGCCAAAGCTGCCCATGCTCGGGCCTTAAGCGTTTCCATCTCCACCAAGCAGAGTGTGGAGATCAGCCATGCGCTGCGCTATCGGAATACGGCTTTTGCCAAGCGCTATCTGGAAGAAGTAGCTGCTTTGCGGCGAGCGGTGCCGTTTCGTCGTTATAACAAAGATATGGGCCATAAGCCGGGCATGGCTGCAGGCCGATATCCGCAGAAAGCTGCCAAAGCATTCCTGCAGCTGGTCCGTTCCGTCGAAGCGAATGCGCAGGTTCTCGGCCTCGATACCGGTAATCTGAAAATCACCAAGCTGCTGGCAAATAAAGCGAGCGTTCCCGTTACCGGGGGCAGGCGCCACCGGGGAACCAAGCGAACGCATCTGGAGATAGAGGTGCAGGAGCGGAAAGCCAGGGGAACGAAGCAAAAACGGGGCAGCCGAAAAGAAAAAACAAATGCTCCTCAGGCGGCAAAGAAAAACGTGACGGAGAGCACAGCATGATTGAACGCGAATTCGTGGCCCAGCGGACGAAAGAGTACCAGATCAAGAAGTTCATAGAAGAAAAGCTTCAGGGGGTGGGCATTTCCCAGATCCGGCTGAAGAAAATCCCCATGGGGGAGAAAATCATCCTGGAGACCAGCCGGCCCAGCTTAATCGTCGGCAAGCGCGGAGTAAACATCAGAGAGATGACGAAGACGCTGAAGCACAAATTCCGGCTGGAAAACCCGCAGATAGAGATCACGGAAGTCAAGGACATTTTCCTTGACCCGCAGATTGTTGCTGATCGCATCGCGGGCGCTTTGGAGCGGTACGGGCTATCGCGCTTCAAAGGCGTGGGCCATAAGATGATGGAGCAGGTCATGAACTCCGGCGCCAAAGGCGTCGAAGTGGTCATTGCGGGCAAAGTTCCCAGTGCCCGCGCGAGAAGCTGGCGCTTTTACAAGGGCTACCTCAAGAAATGTGGGGACATCGCTATCGTCGGCGTCCGCAAAGCGCAGGCCACGGCACTCTTAAAGACGGGAATTGTAGGCATCAAAGTTGCCATCATGCCGCCGAACCTGAGGCTGCCGGATCACATTGAAGTATTGCAGGAAGCCACGCAGGTCATCGAGGAGCTGGCTATGGAGAAAGAGAAGAAAGCTGCGGAGGAGAAAGCTGCAGCGGAAAAGCCAAAAAGGAAACGGCCTGCGAAGAAGAGGAAGAAGGAAGAAGGGAAAAGTGAAGAGCATAAAGAAGGAACGGAAAGTGCTGCTGAAGAAGTGAAGCAAGAAGTTCCTGCTGAAGAAACGAGTGCTGAGACTGTTATGCGGGAAGCAGCGCCCGAAGCACCGGTTGCCGTTGAAGAAACTCCTGCTGCAGAAGTGGTTGAGGGAGAGAAAGAAAATATTGAAACAGAGGAAGAAAAGTGAACATCCCCAAACCCGTCGCTAAAGGACTTGCAATTGCTGGAGTAGTTGGAGTCCTGGGGATCACTGGGGGCGTCGCTTACGAGATGGTAAATGGCGGAAGTATTCGAGGTTCTCCCGAGTACCGGCGGTTGGAAGAGATTACGGAGC
>DATDWF010000062.1:0-4086 GCA_035289745.1 Candidatus Nanoarchaeia archaeon | reverse complement strand
GCAGAATACACCAAACGCCTGCAGCCCGATGGAACGGTTTTCGGCGGCTTCGGCCAGACGACTATTGATGGATTCAAGAATCTCCTGGCTGGAAAATCGCCGTACGAATCCGGCGTTATCGGAGGGCCAGGAAACGCTCCAGCCATGAAGATGGCGCCGCTGGGCTTATGGATGCATGCGACGATGAATCTCGAGAAAGGCCTGCACTTTGCGCATCTCATTGGCAGCATTACGCATCGCGATCCGCGTTCTCTGGCTTCCGGCGTCGTGCAGGCGTATGCGGTCTCTTCCCTTCTCGAAGGCATTGACCGCAGTTCCTTCCTGCGGGAGATCACGTCGCTTTGTACTTCTGTAGAACAAGAAACGCCTGCGGATTATCCTCTCGCTGATCGTGGCACCTTAGCGGAGTGCTTGGAATGGATTTCCGAGAACTGCGACGCTTCTGCGGATGAAGCCCATCGCCATTTAAAATCAAATTCTTTAGTATTTTGTTCCTATCCTTTTGCCCTTTTTATGTTCCAAAAATATTGGGACGAGCCGGTCGAAGGGCTGATAGAAACCGTGAATTATGGCGGCGACTGCGATACGACGGGAGCCATGTTTGGCGCGTTGGCGGGCGCTCGACATGGAAAGTGCTGGCCACAGCATTGGGTGGAGCAGGTTCAGGATAGTGCCCGGCTGCAGGAACTTGGTGAACAGATGTATAGATTAAACGGAAAGTAGTTCTCGGGGAAAAAATCATTAATTCTGCCGGTGAAAGCGGCTAAATGCCTTTTATTTATAAATAGGCTTCAACATAATCTTTATAAACTAAAATATAATCTTTCTCTCTATGGAAAAAAAGAGGTGTTCGGCAGCTAGTCGTACGTCTCGTTCTCCGCTTTATCCCCCGCAAAGCAATAAAAAAGGCCAAGTAACCATCTTTATCATCCTGGGAATTCTCCTGCTTGTGGCTGTTGTTCTGGTAATTGTTTTTCGCAAGGAAATTGTCCAATTCAAGCCGGAAGAAGTGCTGCCCACGGAACGAGGAAAAGTCCAGCAGTTTATAACGACGTGCTTGGAAACGCTGGGTAATGAAGCGGTTGCGAGAGCCGGCCAGCAGGGCGGCTATGTGCAAGTGCCGGAAGAAATTGCCACCGCGGCGAACTTGCACCTGAAAACGGCTCCTTTCCTGCTGGTGCCTTTCTGGGCATACGGAGAGACATTGCGCATTCCGCCGCTGGAAGAAGTTGAAGAAGGCATTGATGGGCATATTGAGCGGGGCTTGCGGGAGTGCCTTTTTGGGACCACTGCTTTCCAAGAGAGATATGACCTTCTGGAGCGCAGCCCTATCACAGCAGAAACTCAAGCCACGAATGAAAAAGTGCTTTTTAACGTTCTGTGGGTGGTGGAAATCCACGACAAAGCCGGAAATTTCATTACCGAGCTGCGGGAGCATAGTGCTGATTCCGACGTGAAGCTGAAGAGCGCCTATGACGTCGCCCGGCGCATCGTCGAGCGGGAGATGCGTGAGACAAAGTTTGAAGATCTCACACAAGACTTGCTGGCATTAGAATCCCCGAACGTGCCGCTGTCCGGCCTGGAAGTGGGCTGCACGCAGAAGACTTGGCGCATTAGCGACGTGAAAGCGGCGCTGCAGGAATTGCTGCGCGTGAACATCGGCCAAGTGCGTATTGAAGGCACGGATGTGCTGGAATTTCCGGAAGGGTTTCCCTATTATGAAAATCACTATTCTTGGAATCTGGGCGACGACTTGCGTGAGCCGAAAGTTTCTGTCGTTTTTCGGTATAGCCCGACGTTCCCCTTTGCCTTTGACGTTCGCCCGAGAGGGGGAACCACGCTCCGCAGCAGCCCCTTGGGCAGCAATAATGAACTCGTTTCTTTCTTCTGTTTGCAGACATGGAAATTTGTGTACGATGTTTCCTATCCGGTGCTCGTCGAGCTGCGTGATGAAACGACGGGCTACACCTTCAAGACCGCTTTTACCGTCCATCTGAACAACAATCTTCCGGAGAGGAGTGCCGCTGCCGCACCGGAAACCACTATTTTCTTCGACGCGGTAAATGATGCAGAATACTGCCAGGAGAGCCAGAAGGTGCCGATGACGGCTTTTACCTACAGCCTCGTCGACAATGATCGAGGTGTATATGATGCCGAGCCGCTGGAAGATGTGGATCTGCGCTTTACCTGCTTGCGCTACGAGTGTCCGATTGGGAAAACAGAATACGATTTTGCAGGCTTGGGCGATGTCGCGGCATACCGGACAAATTTCCCGTACTGCGTGGGTGGCATTCTCCGCGGCACCCGTGACGGCTATAAAGAGTCTTGGAAACGCGTCGTTACGGCCCCGGGCAGAGAAACTGAATTGTATTTAGCGCCCCTCTTCCCCTTTTCACCGGCAAATATGCAGATCCTGAAGCATCAGGTGGATGGTAGCGGGCGAATAAGAACCACCGCGCCGCTTGAAGAAGGCGAGAAAGCACTCGTCAAGTTCAGCTTTACCAAAGCAAATGAACGTGAGCCATTCCATGAGCAGACTTTTGTCATTGATCCTGCTGCTCAGGAAATCAGCAGCAAGCAGGACGTGCAACTGCTGGCGGAAGCGGACTTTAGCTATGATCTCGAAGTGTTGGTGTTTAAAGAGGGCAAGTTTGTGAGCGGCTATAAAGGGAGATGGACGCTCCCCTGGCGCGATCTGCAGCAGGCGCAGGAGATTATTTTCCATACGGCAAGCGCAGAAGATCTTGATGATGAAGAGCGGTTATTATTCTTCGCAGCATTGGAAGAGAAAAGCAGCGGAGTTTCTGCTCCGGAACTTGTTATGGAACAGAGAACAGGTGGTGCTTCATGAATTTCCATAAACTACTTCCTGGAAAAAAAAGCAGCCAGAGATGGCCAAAGAAATTCCAGACCATTTCGGTTCTCTTGGTCCTTCTGCTTTTTGTCAATGTTCCACTTGTTAGTGCTTTGCAAATTTCCAACGTCCGCGTCGAAGGCATCACTTCATCAAGTGCTGCGGTTCTTTGGCAGACGGACGAGCTGGCGAATAGCTTTGTCAATTATGGAACGAGCAAAGAAACCGTATCGTCGCGGGTAGGCGATGCCGCGTCCGTAACTGAGCATCGCCTCACCCTCCAGAATCTTGCTGCGGGCCAAAAGTATTTCTATGCAGTCGAGAGCAATGCGCTCGTCAACAACAATAACGGCGAATTTTACTCTTTTACGACGGCAGCAGCCGACACCACGGCGCCAGAAATTATCGTGACGCTTCCCGCCAGAATTGCCGGCAGCAGCTTGACGATTAATGGCAGTACCGAAGCCGGTGCGGATGTTTCCTTATTTGTGAATGAGACGCTGGCCGCCGTTACGCAGGCTGCAGCAGATGGCAACTTCTTGTTTTCGGCTGTTGAGTTGCAGGAAGAAACGCCGAATTCTATTCGTTTGGAAGCAGAAGATGCTGCGGGGAATAAAGCGACCTTTGCCGGGCAGGTCTATGCTGACACCAGCCGCCCCACGATCGTGCTGGAAGCGATACCCGAACTCATTGAAGAGCGCACGTTCACGCTCCAAGGCTCGATTTCTGAGGAAGTAACGTACGAAGTCTTTGTCAAGAACGAATCGCAAGCACAGGGGGAGGGAACACAGCTCACCGCACAAATCAATCTCGAAGAAGGCAGCAATCCGGTGCGCATGGTGCTCATTGATCGAGCGGGCTGGGAAACCGTCGAAGAGCTCCGCCTTATTTCAGATACCCAAGCGCCGACAATTACCGCTGAACTGGAAAAAGGCAACGAGTATTACGAAGGGAACGTGGAGACGACGATTCGCGGAGAAACGGAACCGGGATCAACCATCTATCTCTATGTGTACAAGCAGCGTACGTTCCAGTATCAGCCGGATTTTGAAAAGGCCTGGGAAAAAGCGACGGCAGATGCACAGGGGAAATTTTCCTTTCGGGATATTGATTTGGAAGACGAGCCCATCCGCCTGGAAGATCTAGCGCCACGGCAAGTTCCCTACCGCTTGCTGGAAGAAACCAGCCTGCAGCCTTTGCCGGAAGGGCAGGAGTACTGGACGTATAGCGTG
>DATDWF010000061.1:0-3008 GCA_035289745.1 Candidatus Nanoarchaeia archaeon | reverse complement strand
GGCGGAAAGTCTTTGGGAAGAAGTATATCCCCGCCTTCGGGACCATTGCAACCGGGATGCAAGGCCATGAGCCCCGCTTGCCTTTGGAACAGCTAAAAAAAGACCTGGCCATCGCTCGAGAACAAAAAATGAAAGAGGTCATTATCTTTCGGCTGGGGGGATTGACGAAAGAATATGCCCATCTGTTGGCACGGTTTGCGGATTAACGATCATGAAACGGTTAATTGTTGTGGCCATCTTTTTCCTTATGCTTACCGCAGCGAGGGCCACAACCATCAGCTTCTTTGAGGAATTTCCCAACGAAACAACGGGAGAGAAAGCCATTTACCTTGACTTTGAAACCAGGCTCTACCTGGCAGCACCAAACATCTCCGATTTTTTAGCGCATCAAGAACAGATAAAAACCAAGAACGAGCACATCAAAGAGATTGTCTACTGGCCAATTCTCGACGAAGAAGAGGGGTACTGGATTTCGCCGTGGAGTGAGCCGGAAGCGCTGCAGAGGATCTTCGGCGAGCTTCGTGAACGGGAAGAACGAATGCCACTCGAAGTAATGCTGGACCTCGAGTTTCCAAAGAAAAAGCTGCAGGTGCTTACGCGTTGGAATTCCCAAAAAGAAAATCGGCAGCTGATAGAGCAATTCCTGCTGGAAGCGCCGAAAAAAAACATCAGCATTATCACCGTTGAAAAATCGTACTTTCCGGGCTGGCTGCTTCGGTTTTTGGGCATGAGCTTTCGTCCGGAAGAGTACCGCAATAAACGGATGCAGCTGTACTACACCAGTTTTCGGCGCCCTTTCCTGCCCGATGCGCTGGTTGATGCGTTCTATCAGAAAAAAGTGCGGAAAGCAGCATCAGAACGAACCGCCCTGGCTATTGGGTTAATAGCGCCCGGCATTTATGGAACTGAACCGACATATTCCAGCACCGTTCTCGAAAAAGAATTGCGCTGGGCAGCGGAAGCAAATGTCTCCGAGGTCGTTATTTTCCGGCTGGAAGGACTGAACGAAGAGGTGAAAACTATTCTGCAGAAATTTACGCCAGCTTTCATACCAAATGCTTCGCAAAGCGCAACAGGCGTGGCTCTTTCAGGAAAGAAAGAGTAACCAGCGGAACGGGGTTATCTCGCGTATACTTCTCAAACACCCGCTGCACTTTGGGCTGAGCAACATAGGAAATGAAGCGATCCCAGTCATTGTCAGAAAACTTATCGAAAATTCTGCGGACGGTGAGATGCAGCTTCAATCGTTTTGCTAAAGGCTTGACGGCTTTTTCGTAGCCCTTGCCAGTTATCAAACAATCTGCCAGAATTTCCGCCTGCTTCAATCCCGGCACTAAGCCGCCCAAGGTCGTCGCTTTCACGAATCCGGCCGCATCGCCGAGCAGATAACAGTTCTCATGCACAAGGCGCTGCTGGGGATGATATACGGGAATGGTTCCGGCCTGCATCTCTAGCGCTTTGAAATCATGCCGCTGCATAAAGCGGTCGAAATATTCCCGAGAATTCTTGCGCATCGCTAATCCCACCCGTGCAGTTTTCCCTGATTCCGGCACAATCCAGGCAAAAAGCTCGGGGCAGATCGAAACACCGAAGTATGCCTGAAAAGCTGCGGGATCGAAGTTCCCGGCAACGGTGGCCTGAATGCCGAAATAATTCTCCCGCTGCGGATGGTAGAAACCGTAGGCTTTGGCCGTCGGAGAGAGCGGGCCGTCAGCGGCGAGTACGATGTCCGGTGTAAGCCTCTTTTCTTCCCCTTGTTTCGAGTCTTTGATAATCAAAATATTGCCCTCCTTGCGCACAAAAGCATGGTTGCAAAATATTGCTGCACCCGCTTTCTTCGCCAAGTCCGCAAAAAAAATATCAAAACGCCTGCGGCAGACTAAATATTCTTTCTGGTGGACGGCAATCTTCTGCTTTGAAGAGAAGACCTCCACCCGTGAAAAAGTGTTCACCAAGAACGAATCCATCGGCAGGTGGAATTGGTCAAAGTCTGACGTCAATAATCCCGTACATTGGATGGGCAAGCCGACCTGTGAATGGTTCTCAAAAATCTGCACTTTATTCCCGACTTTCGCCAGCAGATACCCCGCATAACAGCCGATGGGCCCGGCTCCGATAATGGCAATGTTCATCGTCGGAAAAGCGGGAAAAAGGCAGTATAAAATCGTTATGGAATTGGAATTCGAGAAAAAGGATCAGCGTTTCTGACGCGCAACGGACGGGGTGACCACGGCTCCGTCAGCGAGAAAGGCCTGGAAGCTATTAGAGGTGCAGGCATCGATGCAGACGTAAGTGCTTCTCCAGTCATCTCCCCAGTTGTTATCGCCGTATCTGAGGGTCAACACGCGCACATCATCCTGCTGCGGCTTAGCGGTAAGCCGCAAGAAATGCAGCGGCAGCGATTCGCCCAGCAGCCATTTGATGGCCGCGTTGAACTTCTTCACATCCCGCGTGCCAAAGAGCATTTCGAGAACATCTGCATCATCGTATCCGAACCTTGGGGGTCCTATCAAAGGAGAGAATCGTGGGGATCCTATCAAAGGACCGACAAGAGTTCCGTCACGCTGCTGCGCATTAGGATAGCCACAGTCATGGATAATCTGATCTGGACCTTGCGCTTTATAGCGAAGGAGCGTGCTGGTGACAGTAAAACAATCAACGCTTTCTTCGAAGAAATTTTTTAGTTGGTAAAAAAATTGTTCTTCCGCAGGTTTAGATTTAATGATTTCCTTCGCATCATACAAAGCCAGAAAACTGGCTCCATACACGAGGCCGGAAGGCAGCTTAAACTCGGTGTCGAGAGTTCGCCGTACATGCTCTTCCTGACTTAACGGTTTACCACCGTTAAGAAATTTCTTCCCGCCAAATTGGAGCTCCCTGCTATTCTTGCCCCAGCCAATATCATGCAACTCCCCGCCATCATACGGAACAGGAATGTTGTATAATTGGATGCGATCTTCCAGTTCTTCAATGCGTGTGTCGATGGTGGAACTCATACAGCAATCTAC
>DATDWF010000060.1:0-9317 GCA_035289745.1 Candidatus Nanoarchaeia archaeon | reverse complement strand
TTCGACGGAAGCACTGCCTGCTCATCGCCCAGAATAAATGTGGCAGCACGAATATGATCGGCAATGATGCGCATGGTGCGCTGCTCGTGCGCATACTTCTTCTTGCTGAGCAGCTCAATTTTCTGGATGATGGGCTGGAAGAGATCTGTTTCATAGGCACTCTTCTGGCCATTGAGCAAGGCAAGCGTTCGTTCCAGGCCCATGCCGGTGTCGACGTTCTGTTGTTTTAGCGGAGCGATGGTCCCGTTTGCTTTTTTGTCGTACGCCATAAACACATCATTCCAGATTTCCACCCAACGATTGTCAGCGGGTTCAAATTTCTTTGGCGCAGCTTTTTCATCGGTCCAGTAAAACATTTCCGTGGAAGGGCCGCAAGGGCCAGTTTCGCCCGCTATCCAGAAATTATCTTTGCCGACAAAAGCAATGCGCTCTTCCGGGATGCCCAAGCTTCGCCAGAGGGCATACGATTCTTCGTCCCGGGGAACAAAAGCATCGCCTTGGTAGACGGTTACAGCCAGCTTTTTTATGGAAATGTTGAGCCACTTCTTGGCTGTCAGGAACTCCAAGCTCCAGGTAATAGCTTCTTTCTTGAAATAGTCGCCAAGCGACCAATTGCCCAACATCTGGAAAAACGTATGGTGCGTATTATCACCGATGTTCTCAAAATCAACGGTGCGGAGGCATTTCTGGATATTCGCCAAGCGCTTGCCTAAAGGATGCGGCGTCCCCATAAGATAGGGCACTAACGGCTGCATGCCGGCAGTATTAAAGAGAACAGACGCGTCATTTGCAGGGGTGAGAGAAGCAGACGGGATAATAGCATGCTTTTTGCTTTTGAAGAAGTCGAGGTACTTTTTGATGAGCTGCGGGGCATCCATAAGAGAGTAAAAAGCGCTAGTTTTATATATTTTTAGGAGGAAACGAGAAAAGTGAGAGAATGATGACCCCCAGAAAGCTGAGCAAAAACTGGTACGGCCTTTGTGATCGCTTAACTGTCCAAAAGACTGAAGCCCAGCAAGTATTCCGTGACTTAAAACAGCGCTACGGAGAACCGCACCGGCATTACCATACTCTGGATCATATCGCACATTGCCTTACGGAGTTTAAAGCTGCCCGGCATCTTGCGAAAAAGCCAAATATTGTTCAACTGGCGCTTTGGTTCCACGATTGCGTGTACGAGCCGGGAAACCCGGAAAATGAAAAGAACAGCGCAGCAGTGGCTCGGGCTTTTGGAGAGAATGTCGGCTTAGACCCCCTTGACCGGCTCAGAGCCTATGAACTGATTATCACAACGCAGTATGTGGTCCACCCCGGCACCGACGATGCCAGGCTCATATGGGACGTCGATCTTTCCAGCTTAGGGCTGCCGTGGGAAGAATTCGCTCAGAATAGCAGGAATATCCGAGAAGAATTTAAGCACGTGCCGGATGAGCTGTTTTATGCGGGGAGAAAAGCACTGCTCAGCAAATTTCTGAAATGGCCCAGCATCTATTGCACAGAATTCTTCAGAGAACGATATGAAGCGCAGGCCCGGGCAAATCTGGAACAGACGATAAAAGGAGATTCTTAGACGAAGAATTGCTCTACACGAAAAGTTACTCTATTCCTTCCTCAGCTTTCTGCGGCGCTGGCACAAGCTTTGCCGGATATTCTTCAAAAAAGTATTTTGCCCAGACGTTGCGGCCTATGCCTCGCTGGTCAGCATGGATCCACCAGCCAAAAGCACTCTCGGTAAACAATTCGTAGTGTTGGAGAGCAATGCTGCTTTCCCATACCACATTTTCTCTATTTTTTGGGTTGTAAATAGTAAGCTGGTCACCATCCTCCAGAACATGCAACCCTTCATACAACCAGAAACGCTCCGGATAGAGTTCAAATATATGGCTGCCCGCAGGGCAGTAAGGGGGAACGGCATGCCCGAGCAGCTCTTCAAGAGCTTGTTTTTCTTCGGGAGGAAGCTGCTCTTCGGACTCTTCATAGTGCGGCTCATCTGGCTCCCGCTCTTTATCCCAACAGATGCCGCATTTCTTACATACAAAATTGTTTGTATTTTTAGAGGTAAAGCGCAGGTCCTGAAAAGCCCAATAGCCCCCTTCGGTTCCGGTCTCAGAGTAGAATGTACAGACCCCTTCAAGAGTTATGGGAGTGGAGCCAGAATCTGTCATACTTTAAAACACGCTCTACCTTTTCAAAAACTTGTTGTGCAGCCAGACGAAGAGCAGTGCGCCAATGTACGTATACACGACCGCCTGCACTAAGCCGACGACAAAGCCTACAACCGTTATGCTGACATCACCGGCGAACTTGTCAACATTGACCAGATGCATCAGCCAGCCAAAGAGCTGCAAGGCCACATTCGGCCACAAAGCAACGAATATCGCACACACGACGTAGACCATGCCCATGGTTGCTGCTGCCGCTAACGAGAATTTCTGCATATCAATTTTCATGACAATCACCATTTTTACTTTTTTTTCTTAATGTACCAATCTTCTATTTATCTCTATCTCTTCTTTCCTGCTTTCTTCACCGATTTTTTCAGGCGCCGCTGCTTCGCTAAGCGTATGAGCTTCTGCACTTTTGATACTTTGCTTTTGTTGCTGGTATGACGACCGCCTCTTCGAGGAGAAGACTTGCGAACTGCCTTATGCGGTGACTTCCGAGAACTCTTCACTCTTCCTTTTCGCTTTGCCATCTTCTGCTCTCTTTACCCCCTTTGCCTAATCTCTTTTTCCTCTAATTTTACTTATTGAACACTGCATATTCTGGACTCGGTGAAAAAGTGCCTGAAACACAGACCGATACAAACTTAACCTCTCAGCGTGTTTTACAGGTGATCTTCTTCGCCCCATACGTAAGCGGTAACCAGCACAGGTTTCGTCCGGTGAGTTATAGTCCAGCCACCGGAGTGATGGCGAGTACTGGACAGAGGCTGCTATGGTTGCATCCTTTTCAGGACAACCGAACTGTCCACAAACAATCAAGTAAGAAAACAGCAAAGTATTAAAACATTTCTTACCCTTTAAGAGGGATAATCGAAAATCGTGGAGGATTTTTCAGGGGATCTTATTATTAGCCAATTGTATAGCGTATCTCCCGGGTGCCGCCCCCATATGACTGGAAGAGAATTTCTTTGACCGTTATCGTAATACTCCGGGCAGTGAAGCTATCGCCCTCTTCCAGCCAGTCACTCTTTGCCCCATCGAGAGAGAGACGCACTTGAGATTCTTCTAAAACATAAATTTCCAGGATATATTCTCCCCCATTATTCTCCAGAAGTGCCTGCTCTCCCGGCCGCAACGATTTACTGGTATCTGGTGGAGGTGCGGGTGCCTCTTCGGTTTGCGGAGCTGCTTCCGTTGAAGCATTTTGCACCGTCGCATTTTCCGGCAAGCAATCGCCGTTCGCGCAGCCCGCCGGGCACTCTTTAACATGATCCCACGTGCAGACCAAAGTTTGATAGCCCACTCGCCGCTCGTCAAGGCACTTAAACCCCTGCTCGCAGACGGATGAAGCACGGCAGGTATCATTCTGGCAGCCTAATGGGCATTCCCGTCGCTCGATAAACGTGCAATTCTCTGTCCGATACGCTTTGAGTTGCCCGCTGATGCACGTCCAGCCCGGAGTACAAGCGCCGGAAGGAAGGGAAGCCGGCATTTGCTCTTCTTCTGTTTCGTTCAGAAGAGGCGCTTCTTGATCAGCGGGGAGAGAACTGTTTTCATCGAGAACTGCTTGTTCCGTTTTTGAGGCACAACCTACCAAGAAGAGAAGAGCAAGCAGAAAAAATAACGTGAAATATCTTTTGCGCATGATCAAACCTCTTTCTTTACTTTCAACATGAAATACCGGCGGATTTAAATGCTTTTTCTTCACTGGTGTTATTCTGTAGCCCACAGTACAGAAAAGAATAAAAAGCATATTAGCAGAATAAAAAGCAATGGCTGAACCAAAAGGGCTCACTGGCCTTGTTCAGGAGATTTTCTCAGACATAAAAACTGTAGAGAAAAAAAGAGAGCAAATAAAACTAGATTGGAATCAGACTGGAAGTGAGTGGGAATTCCACAGGATTCTCGATGAAAGAAAATCCCTCTGTTTTATGCTCAAAAAAGTGCTGGAGTACGGGGGAAGAGAAATTCCCGAAGAGCTCATCAATGAAATAAGTGCCTGGTGCCTTGAAAAAGTTCCGTCGGGGGATTTTATTAAAACAGCTGCACATCAAGAGTATTTTTATCTCGCTTGTGACCTTACCAGAACCTATTCAACATCAGCTGCCCTCAAAGACGAAATTTTTCAACACATTTTAGCCAGCAATATCCCTCATGAAGCTGAACTTGCTACAGTGCTCGCCAAAGAATTTTATGACCGCTCCCTGAATGATGAAGAGATTCTTAGGCTGGTCAATAATTATACTCATGGAGGAATGAGCAGTACTGAAAACATACGGTGGTACGAAAAAATGGCTCGAATATACGGTTCAGAAGCATGCCAGAGCAAAGTTCTTGTTCTTCTTGATGAGATGCGGCAGCCCCATTTTGATTGAAGACTTGCTATGAGCTGTTTTCCTCACCAAGCTTCAAAATCTTTTAACCCTTTCTGCTCAGCAGCTTTCTTCACTTGTTCCACAACCATCCGAAAGTCCTGCTGCATTTTCGCAAAGAGATCTGGATTCCTGCCGGAATAGAGATAGTTCGCCGGATGGATAGTCGGAACGATGGTGACTTCTCGATTCCCAAGCACTTTCTGAAAGACTTTTCCCCGCAGGGAGGTGATGCCGGTTTTCCCCAGAATTCTTTGCGTCGCAAAATTGCCGACGGTGACAATGACTTTCGGCTGCAGAATGGCTATGAGCTGGTCTAACCGTGCGCGGCACTGCTCAATTTCTTCTTTTTCAGGATTGCGGTTGTTCGGCGGCCGGCAGAGCACCGTATTCGTAATGAAAACATCTTCTCTCTGCAAGCCTGCACCTGCTAAGAGCTGATCCAGGACTTTCCCGGACATGCCGCAGAAAGGAACGCCTTGCTTATCTTCCTCTGCCCCCGGCGCTTCCCCGACCAGCAGAATTTCCGCATTTTCATTGCCGGAGCCAAAGACTACTTGCGTTCGGTTCTTGCACAAGCCGCAGCGCTGACAGTTCTGGTATTCGCTGCGGAGCTGTTGTAAAGAAAGCATATGAGGGGAGAAAACTGAAACCATATTAATTTTACGAATTGCTCATGGCATTTCATCTGGATGAGTTTTAAGATAGTTGTCAATGAGTACCAAATCCCGTTTGTCTTTTTCCCGCCCCATCTTCTTTTTGAGCTCAATGACGTATCGCAGCTTCACGAAAGGAATTCCGTCGATAATCTCAGCACCCGCTATTAATCCATCGACTTCCGCTGGCGAAAACCAAGGCATCCAATCACGCCAGAATTCTAGGTTTCCGATCTCTATTTTTTTTCCCGTCGGAGCATACCGTGAAGAGAGCTCTTCCCAGAGGCGGGCACTGACTACAGTATCCAGATCGTTACAGTCGCGGATGCCTCGAACAGCCAGAGGGCCACTGCCAAATATTGCATAGTCCTCCACCGGTAATCGAAGGGCTTTCAATTCCTGCAGCAGTTCTTGGAGTCCCATTATTTGAATGATGGGCCCGAAGGGATTCGAACCCTTGATCTCCGCCGTTCTCAGACCTGTATTGGCATGACTTTACTCGACATCCGCATATCGTAGGATTGAGCAAAGCGAAATCCTACTTGAGTGGATTTTGGTCCAATCTTTTTGCGAACGCAGTGAGCCAAAAAGATTGTGTGAAGGCGACGTCCTGTACGGCACATTTAAGTGTGTAGCCGCTAGACCACGAGCCCTTTAGGTTGCTAAGAGGGGAGTGTTTTAAATAGATTTCTCTCTCATTTTTGCTCGGGGGAACTCCTGAGCAGAGCGAAGGATGTTCCCCATGACAGAATTTTGGTCAAGGTTTTGACGAGCGCAGCGAGCTCAAAACGTTGCGCGAAGACCACGAGCCCATCTCTCTGGTAAATAAAGCTCTTTTTTATAAAATTATGCAAGAAGAGAAGAGCAACTAGCTTTGATTGATTAACAAACGCTCCCGCGGCGATTTGAACGCCGGTCACAGCCTTTCTTCTCCTCCTCCGGAGGGCCGTATACTCTTTGGCTTTTTTATCAAAAAGCATCCAAGCTATACTACGGGAGCTTGCAGGGAGAAATCAATGCCTACAATAAAAAGGTATCCTGCGGAAAATTCGTGTAAACCACCAGAAGCACTTTATCCATACACCAATACTTCCACATCCCGCCCAAAGATTCGCTTCAGGTCTTCAAAGATGGGCTCTTTGATAAAGGCTCTTCGCGGAAGCTTGGTCTGCGCCAGGGCTTTTTCATATTCTTCCAGATTGCTCGCCTCCAAGGTTCCCAGGCTGCCATTTTCCCGCAGAGGAGCTTTCTCAATCCGCTGCTCTTTGGCATCCAGGTCATGATTGACAAAAGCAACATTATCAAGCAGAGTCACTTCGCCATATTTGCTGCCGTGCTTGACGCGGATTTTGGCCCGCTCCAGCTCCCGGCCGCGCTTGCGCTGCAGGTATTCGACCAGGAACTTGATAAGGACCGTGCCGCTTTTCCGTGCTTTCTCACTATCCGCTCTCGCTAATTTTTTCTGCTCAAACTGCTTCTTCGCTGCCAAGACATCCTGCACGTCCCGCAACAGCTGCGCCGGCAATTTTCCAGGGGTAATGAGCGCATCTTCAAACCGCTTGACCAATTCCCCTTCCGGAACTTTCTCCAAGCCCTCAGCACGGAGCACGTCGCGAAGGATCGTGGTTACATCTTCATACAGTAAAGAGATGCCTTTCTCATCGTGCTTCGCCTCAATCTCTTTAAACAGCTCGCTGATCCGCTTCAGGAATTTCTCGGCGTTCTTCACATAGGTATCCAGTTCCGTGCCGGACAGTTCTTTTTTCTCGCCGTGTTCAATCTCCTTCCGCAGCTTGACATTGTCTTTCAGGATTTTCACATATTCCGGCTCGAGCATCTTTTCTTTTTTGACAAAGATCTCTTCCATGACGTCGGGCGTTTCCCGCGGCGTGGGCGGCGGAACGCCGTATAACATTAAAGCGGCCTGGCTGGGTGTTAAGATAGCATAGTACGTATCCTCCATGCCCATGGCGTTCAGCGTTCTTTGGACCCGTTTTAAGCTCTGCTCGCCGGTGCTCATGAACAAATCAATAGCTTCCCGGCTGGGCTTGATGTGGCCCATTTTCAGCAACTGTTTCCAAGGCATGAAAATGCCGCGGTCGTAGAACGGCACGCCATCCCGCAACAAGGTGAAAATAATTGGATTGGCTTCTTTCAGCGATTCCCAGAAATCCGTTAAGATGTATACTTGGATATTCAGCTTGTTTTTGATGCCAGTTCTTTCGCCCGCTTCGGCACCCATCCCAATAATGATGGCACGCAACTTGTCTTTCAGCTCAAAGCGGGTCATCTTCTTGACATCGGTATCATCAATGACAATCCAGACGTCGATGTCTGACGTCGGCGTGGCTTTCCCTTGGGTTAACGAGCCGGCTAAGACATAACTGAGGATGTATTTGTCGAACTTCTTCAGCACCATGCTTTTGTGGATTTCCGCAATCTTAATGGCCGCCAGCATCCCGGTATCGTGCAACGGCATGCTCAGGGAGATTAAGCGATTGAGGTCATATTTTGCATCATAGCAGTTCTGCCAGAGATCGGTCAGGAGAATGCTTTTGGGGGCCAGCTGTTTGTCTACCTCTTCTCCCATCTGCTTGATGATCGTCGAGAATTTGTAATGCAGCTCGTCCTTAGTCATCTTCTGGGATGTGGTATCGTCCACGACGACCAGCAGGTTGATCTGTTCCTCTTTTTTCTCCTCTTTCTTCTCTTCTTTGGCTTCTCCCTCTTTGCGGACTTCCTGCGCAGCTAATGCTTCTTTTTCCTCTGGGCTGAGGGGCTTTTCCGGTGGCAGGACGGCGATGCCGACGATATAATCTCCGAATTTATCAAGAACTTTCTTTTTGAACGTGTCCAGCTTGGTCTTCAGGGCTTTCAGCTTCTTCTCAAGCTCCGGCGGCAGCTGAGGCTGCGATCCGGGCAGCGGAGGCAAGCCCACTTCGATGCTTTTGGGCTGCAGGGACTTTTGCTGAGTTTTCTTGGCCATTAGTGTCACAATAATATAATGATTGGAGTATAGTGATCTTTTATAAATTTAATGGTTTCGGTGAGAAGTGGGACATTTTGGTCAAAGTTGTGGCTTCCGTTTCAGGAAAAGAGGAGTCGGGGGGAAGCTGTTTTCCTGCGGTTTGGTTGTTACTAAAAAGTGAGAAAATAAACGAAACATTTATATATTGGGGGCATTTATTACTGCATAAGTGATAAAAATATGGTGAGCTTACACCTTAAAAGCGGAGAGGTTAAAATGACAGACACTACTCAAAACGTTGGAACTGCCTATGCTTTTTTCTACTGTGCTGCTCCTAGAGAAGAGATTGAGGCAGAAATACCTACTTTAAGAGAATGTGCTCAAACGCCGTCAGCGCTAGAGCTTTCATTAACTGAAGGAATGGAGAACGTCCAAGGGAATCCTCAGGTAGTCACTCTTGCTCAAGATGCTGGACAACAGGGGATGCGCTATGTGCTTCAAGCAACCTATCCGCAGGCAACAAATAAAGCAACGGCAAATGAAGTTGCGGACATCCTCAACCAAGCCAACCAATCGCCTCTTTGGCATGAGGGCGAGGAGTATAGAGGAGCGGTCGTTTACTGGCAGGATAATGACTGGGTTTTTAGGGAGTAAACAGCTATGGGGCTTGCCATGTCAACAGAGAATCAACCACCCGAATATGTAATTAAGCTCCAATTAGATACGGGTGCGCAGCTTAAAATGATTCTGTTCAGTGATACAGAACATAGATGGATCTTTAAGCATCGGGGTGTATATCCAGAAGCGCAGGAAAGATCAGCGCAACCCCTTTTGGTGAATGATACCACACTCGTTGTCGATTATGATGGCGGTGTGGCACAAGATTGTCGGTTAACGATGGATATAATCCGTCCGGATCGAAGAGGGAAAACCTATTTCCTCGGTGTTGATATTTCAGAGGGTTCACGGCTGTTTGCAGAATTTCAGTATGAGAAACAAGGAGATGTATACCGAATGAAAACTATTGATCTGGGTAGCCATGGACGGGTAGAATTAGATGCTCTGGGAGAAGGACTCGTTAAACCGGTAGAAGTTCCGTTTCCCCTGAAAGACCGGGTGGAAAATGAGTTTGGGAAGTATAGAATCCCTTTTTTAA
>DATDWF010000059.1:0-14055 GCA_035289745.1 Candidatus Nanoarchaeia archaeon | reverse complement strand
GCGAAGCTCTGACTCCACTCGTCGCTCTTCAACGCACGCGGGCAGATCCTCATAGCGGCCGGCGGTAATGCATTTGAAGTTGGAGACGAAAGGGTTTTCCTGCCTTGGCAGCCCTTCTTGCAATTGCCGTTTGGTTTCCAGAAATCCTTGGGTGCCAGGGATCAGCGACTCTGCAGACTCGTGGCCCACTGCCGGGAGAAAAGGCCCGATGACCACCAGCACTAAAAGGATGAGGCCGACGATTTTAACGATATTGACGATGGCATTTTTCGTTGGCAGCAAAATCCATCCCAACAGTGTCCACCACGGCACGTAAAAAATGAGGGTTTGCAAGCCTTCAGTAATCCGCCAGTTCAACATTTCCGGGCCAAAAAGCCATGCGGCAGCCACATCCATAAAGAAAAAAATGACGGGAATGAGCCCCAGCGCAAAGGCTTTGGTGCCTTCTCCTTTTGTCGCAATGAGGCCGTAGATAACGAGAAGAAGGCCCCAGATAATTCCCGTATACAGCAAGCTGGATGCTGTCCTCCCTCCCGGAAAATACCAGAAAAGAAACGCCGTTGCCGTGATCCAGGCGCCCAGCGTGTGATGAATAGGCGGGCTGCCTTCCCAGAAGTCAGAGTTGCGGAAAAAGCCCACAGTTGCAACCGTTCCCAGAATGAACATAATAATGGCCGCCATTTCATGGAGCGGACCGCCGCGAATGAAGATGAAGTGCAGCAGCCCCACTATTATCAAGAACAAGCTGAAATACTGGCCTAATGCTCCTAAAGCGCTCTTGGTGACCGCATACGCTGCACCAACTTTTGCCAGTCCGCCACCCGGTATGCCAACCATCTGTCCCTCTTTTTTCCTCTTTATATTAAGAATAAGAACGAGAATATAAAAAACTAACTACCGCTAACCAAGAAATGAAAAAGCTTATTCTACCAAATCCACCCGCAACTCCCGCACTTCTATCGTTTTCCGGGGCTTGATCTTGAGCGCATTCGCTCCCCGGACGACGTCTTCGCTGAGATCCGTGACAAAGAATCCTTCTTTCGTATCAAAGTGCTGGGTATGGCCATTGTAGATCAGCTCTCCAAACTTATCTGTGGTGATATCCACAAATTCCATCCGCAGGCGAACCCGCAGGTCTTCATCTTTTACCTGCTCATATTCTTCCAGTGAGAGGTCAAAATAATAGGTCGGATATTCCACTTCCCGCAGTTCTGAGAGGATAACGACGCCGGACAGCAGATACGTGCCCCGTTCTGTCGTAAAGATGACTTCATTTTCGCCGCGGCGGATGCTGTCAGGAGCAATTTCCAGGGGGATAAAAGCCAGCGCACAGTCCGGCACCGCGTTGTATACTTCATGGCCATTCACCAGGACTTGCAGCTTGCTGCTGCCGGAAACGCAGCCCGGCTGGAACTTTAATGTTACTTTTTCAAGATTTTGTTTCTCCGTTTCGGAAACCAGGAAGACGTTCCGGGAGAATTGCGCGCCCAGGTCCGTCACATCGCCCACGACGCGGATATTCTTCAAGGAGACTTCATTGGTTCTCCAGAACGCTGCTCCGGGCGACGACACGGAAAAGACGATAAGATTATCGTCTTTGAGCAGCCGCTTCGGCAAAGGAATGGGCTGGATAGCGCCTAAAAGAACTTCAGCATCATAGACTTCTTCGCCGTTGAAAAGGGCCTGTAATCTGCCGCTCAGGGCTTCGACGGCGAAATGCAGAACTACATTGTCCGTATGGGCAACATCAGCGAGCATGAAACGGAATTCGCTCACTTCTTCCGAGAAGAGGCCGTTCTTGGCATACGCCAAGTTCTTGTCTGCCAGCTTTTTGCTTTCCGTTCGCGTATAGACCGCTACCGCAGGCAAAGGATGTTCTACTTCTTTTTGGGTTAAATAATCAATGCGGCCGGGGCTGGCGGTCAGCAGGTTCTTTTCCGCTGCAGGAATGCCGGGAACTCCGGGAGCTTGCTCATCGCCCAGAATGATCGCCCGCTCTTTCGGCGGCACGAGAATGACGAACATAATGATTAGTGCAGCAATGACGGCGATAAGAACGGCAGCTCCCGCAGCAGACTGGCCTCTCTTTTCGAACATAACAGTCTTGAAATAATTGAAATATATAAAGGATTCGTCTTTCCGCACGGCGTTGGGTAAATGTTTATAAGAGATTAAGCCTCCCGCTAGGGTATGGAGCGCGAAGTTACCAATCTCAATGTTCTGAATGAATTTTGTGAAAAGTTCTCTCAGATTATGGAACAGTATTGCCGGTATATCATTGTCTCCGGCTTTGTCGCTATCGCCTCCGGCAGAACTCGGGGAACTGAGGATATCGACCTGATTATGGAAAGAGTGAGCAAAGAGAAATTTAGGCTGATCTTTGCGGCCTTGAAAAAGGAGGGTTTCGCCTGCATGCAATCTGATGACGCGGATGAAGTATATGCGTATCTACAGGAAAACCTCTCAGTTCGCTTTACGTGGAAAGAGAAGCCTTTGCCGGAGATGGAAATAAAATTTGCCAAAGATGCGCTGGACGAATATCAGCTCCGCACGCGCATAAAGCTGCCGCTCACGAACCTTGACGTGTGGTTCAGCGACATCAATGTGAACATTGCGTTTAAAGAAGAACTGCTCAAAAGCCCCAAAGATTTAGAAGATGCCCGGCATCTCCGCATTGTGTTTGCAGAACTAGTTGATGAGGAGAAGATTAAAAAGGTAAAAGAGCTTATACGGCGGTTACGGCTATGAGAGAATCCCATATGGAGCAGGTAGAACGCTGGGCACGGTTTGTCCGAGAGCATCCTGACGAGTGGAGAAAGCCGCACACGGAATTCATCAATGCTTTATTTCAGAATCACGAACGGGTTCTCAAGGAATTGCTGCGGACGAAGGAAGGAAGGGAGAAAGTGGAGAGGTTGTATGGGGGAAGGAAAGGGAGAAGGTAGAGTGACTACCGGACGACTATCGAAAGCGGGCCTTTGTACGTTGGAGGGATTACTTCTTCTAGGATGGAAAGATAGTAACCAGCATAAACAGGGTTACTAAGGTTAACTAAATTATCGTCTGGGATTGCATTGCAACCACTGGAGTCAGTTCTACTCCTAAGCACCATACCCTCACGGTAACTTATGTTAATACTCTGATAATCTGAAATTGCATAGAGAGTGCCTCTTAAAAACAGGGGGACGTAAGGGTTGTTCGCTCCTACACTTGTCCCTCCCAAAACAGTTGGGGATGTTAGAAAATATTTCGGACCACTACAATCTTCTGTTTCAAAAAAAAACTCACCTGCAAGGGCCTGATATGACTCATTTGTACCGTTAGTCACATTATAAAGATTGTACTTTAAGAACTTTTGTATATTTGTATCAAATACTTTTACTACATCGCCCTTACCCACAACCGGGCCATCAACAAGAATCCCCACTTCTTTCCCCGTCGCATCCACCACTTTCAGCGAACCACCGCCAGCCGGAGCCAAACCACAATTATTTACTTTATCACAAAACAGCTTCGTCTCGTTGACGTACGTGGGAAGCGGGCCAGTAGTTCCTCCTAATTGATATTTTTGTGCTGCTTCGCCGACGAGAGCACCTTTCTGCGCATACGTTAACAGAATGACCGTTACCGCCGTTATCGCGACGATAGCGACGAGGGCGATTAAAAGGTATAGGTGGATGGGTTTCTTTGACATTTGTGACCTCTTTTTTGATGTTATAAGAGTAGTTTCTCAAACCTTTTAAACTTTTGGCTTTTGGTCACAAAGGAATCATTATGACGGAAAAGGACTTTGGGTAAAAATGATCGGCGCAAGATTTGGGAACATCTTCGAGAAAAAACAAAAGAAAACAAACAAAAGAATCTTTAGCGATGACTTCGCACGAGACACCACTATTACGTGCCGTTCAAAGAAAAACAGGGGTCTCTACGAGATAAAAATTCACGGTCTTAAAAAGCAAAAACAAGAATCAAGAGATGCGTTTATTGAAATTATTCATTCAACAGGAACAGAAACTAGACACAAAGTAGTATTCGTTTTGGATTGTAGCCACCCCTATAAAACACAACAAGGACTCCACGTCAATTTGACAGAAAACTCTAAAACTGTCCTGAAAAGTTGCCAACGTTGCCGAACTTATTTTAAAGACTTAAACCATACAGAGGTATTACCAATAAAACTAGGTGAAGTGATTGAAAACTTTATTGATGCAGACCTAATCTGGGCGCAAATCGAACCACATCTGCGAAAAACGTTATTTAGTGATTATACCCCCTATTATCAACAATCAAATACCTAGAAATGGTCTATACATTTCCGGTGTTCTGGGTATTGTTCAAGAGCTCGAGTTCCAAGGGCTCATCATCTGCCTCACGCCGAAAGAAAAAAACGGGAAGAATCTACCGGAGAACGAAGAAAGGCGACGAGTTGTTCAAGAAAGTAAGCCAGAGTTAGAACTTCCACTTTTCGGTCGCAATCTTTATATATTAATGCCATATTAACATCACATACCTATGGTCCAAGCATTCATCAACATTTCTGAACATGCGAACAGAATAATCAGCATCATCAAAGCACAATACGGCCTCAATGACAAATCGCAGGCAATAGAAATGATGGCTGAAAAGTATGAAGAAGATATCCTCGAGCCCAAGCTCCGCCCGGAATACGTGAAAAAAGCTATTCGAATCCAAAAGCAAAAGCCGATACGGGTAGGGGCTCCCCAGAATCTCCGAACAATGATTGGATTGCGGTAAAAATGTATGCGCTTTCTATTCGGCCTGCTCTTCAAAAGAAACTTGAAAAGCTTGCGAAGAAAAAACCAAAAATTGCCGAAATTATAGTCAAAAAGACTGAAGAAATAGTCCAAAACCCGCAGCACTACAAAAACTTGCGGAGACCCTTACAGCACGGGAAGCGCGTCCATGTAGATTCGCATTTTGTCCTCACTTTTTCAGTTGATGAAAACTTGAAAACGGTGATTCTCGAAGATTTTGACCATCACGACAATATTTATGCGCACTGAAGTGTTTGAAAACAAGAAAAACACATATAAACTGCTTTCTTCTCTCCATTCCCATGGACCTCATCCACAAAGATTTCAAAGCCGGCAAGATCAAGCTCCGGGTAACCGACCTTGACGATCTCTGGTACTTAAGCCATCTTATCGACCCCGGCGATCTGCTGCGCGGCAAAACCACCCGGAAAATCAAGATCGGCCAGGGAGAAAACGCCAAGACCGTCAAGAAGCCCATGACCCTGAGCATCGAAGCAGAGACCATCACCTTCAGCAGTGCCGGCAACTCTTTACGAATCAACGGCAAAGTGAAAGAAGGGCCGGAAGATGTGCCCCGGGATAGCTACCATGTTCTGGAATTGGAAATCGGCACGGAAATCGTCCTGGAAAAGCCGCAATGGCTGAGCTATCAGAAGCAGAAATTGCAGGAAGCGTCGGAACGCAATTATCTCTACCTCCTCTGCTTGTTCGACCGGGAAGAAGCGCTCTTTGCCATCACCAAAAAATTTGGGTACGACATCCTTACCACGCTGCAAGGCGAAGTCTCCAAAAAAAGAAAGACCGTCGAAGTGAAAAAGGACTTTCAGGAAGAGATCATCAAAATCATCGAACAATACGCTCAGCGCTACCAGCCGGAGCATATCATCCTGGCCTCTCCCGCATTCTACAAAGACGAGCTGTTAAAAAAAATACCGGCGCCAGAGCTCAAAAAGAAAATTGCCTTAGCCATCTGCTCCGACGTCAGCGAGCGATCTATCGATGAAGTCATGCGCCGGCCGGAACTGGCCGATGTCCTGAAGAACAGCCGCGCGAGGCAAGAGCAATTGCTCATGGAAGAGCTGCTCCTGGAAATCCGCAGGGAAAAGCTCGCTGCCTATGGAAAGAAAGAAGTGGAAAAAGCCGTTCGCGCGGGCGCCGTCCGCATTCTGCTGCTGACGGATGAGTATGTGCAGCAACAACGGGAAAAAGGAAACTTTGCTGCTCTCGATGATCTGATGAAAATGGTCGACCAGCTGCAGGGAAAAGTGCATATCCTCTCGGCACAATCGGAAAGCGGGCGAAAACTCAACGGCTTGGGCGGCATCGCGGCACTGTTGCGGTACGAATTGTCCCCCAAACGGTGAGAGAAAGCCGGCGATGTCCCCGTCGAGAAATACGCATTCTTTTCCTCGCCTTGAAAAGCATATCTTGCATGACCGCAACCTTTTAATAGTAGTATACGTTACTGATAGCTAAGTAACAAAACGTTACCATACTATTTACTAAAAAAAGAGGGGGTTGGGAAACATGATTGTGAAAGAAGAATTGTTAAGCAAGCTGCGCCGCTACTTTGATTTAAACTTATACGAAGTCAAGCTCTGGACAGCGCTCTTAAGCCGCGGCGTTTCTACGGCCGGAGAATTGTCCGACATTGCGAACGTTCCGAGAAGCAGATCTTACGATGTTCTCGAGTCCTTAGAGAAAAAAGGCTTTGTCATCATGAAGCTCGGCAAGCCCATCAAATACATTGCCATTCCCCCGAATGAAGTTGTTGACCGGGTAAAGAAGCACATGCACTTCACGGCTCAGGAAAAAGTAAAGCGTTTAGAATCCGTAAAAAATTCCCCGCTCCTGGGAGAATTAGACACCTTGCATAAGACGGGCATTAATTTAGTTGATCCTACGGACTTAAGCGGCTGCCTGCGTGGCCGGCCGAACATCTACAACCACTTGGACATGCTCATTAAAGATGCCAAGAAGAGCATCAACATCATGACCAGCGAAAAAGGCTTGCTGCGGAAAGCGGAAGGGCTGCGCTCCAGCTTAGAGCGCGCCAAGAAGAAAGGCGTCAAAATACGCATTGCCGTACCGCTCACCAAAGAGAACAAAGAAGTGGCGGAAAGCCTGAAAGACCTCGCCGAAGTGCGGCATAGCAGCAAAGTGGCAGCCCGCTTCGTTACCGTCGATAGCAAAGACCTGGTATTCATGGTCTTAGACGACGGTGAGGTGCATCCGTCCTACGACTTGGGCATCTGGGTCAAGACACCATACTTCGCTACGGCGATGGACACCATGTTCGACCAGATGTGGAACGGCGGGAAGTAAGCTTTCTCGCTCTTTTCTTCTCTTTTTTTAATTTCTTCTTTTTCGCATTTTTCTGTGGTGGTAAAAGGAGGAGAAGTGCTCACACGCACGAGCTATAATTTTATAAATAATATTCATTTTGATAGAACGCATGGACATACAAGCTTTAGCAGCAAAGCTGCATCCTCTGGAACGAGCGGTTCTTCCTTTTCTCAAAGAAGAAAAAGAGCTCTCGGCGCTTGTTAAGAAAGCAAAACTCTCAGATGTCGAAGCCATGCGGGCTTTGCAGTGGCTGGAAAACAAAGGAGCAGTAACGCTGGCCAGCGAAAAGAAAAAAATCATTATTCTGGGAAAAAATGGCCAACGTTATCATAAAGAGGGCCTGCCAGAAAAAGCCTTTCTCAGCGTTCTGACGGAGGACTTCAAAGGGCTGAATGTCCTGACAAAAAAATCCAAGCTCAGCCGGGAAGAAGTGAATGCCTGCATCGGGTTGCTGAGAAAAAAAGGCGCGATAGAAATGCAGAAGGACGAGCTGCTGCAGCTGAAGATTACCGGAGTTGGAAAGAAGCTGCTCTCTGAACAGAGCCTGGAAGAAAAATTCTTGGCAAAGAGCTTTCCTTTGGAAGCATCAGAGCTCTCGCTCGAAGACCAAAAAACTTTGGAAGAGCTCAAGCATCGCAAAGAATTCATAAGCGTCGAAGAGCAGAAAAAAACGCACATCACGCTCACGCCCCTTGGCCAGCAGCTGGCCACTTTGGACCTGAGCGGCGAAGTCGTCAATCGCCTCACGCCGAAAATGCTGGCAAGCGGCAGCTGGAAAGATCAGCAATTTCGGTCATATGATGTTGAGATCAACGTCCCCCGGCGCTATCCGGGAAAGAAACACTTTGAAAACGAAGCGATCGAATACATAAAATCGATCTGGCTGGAAATGGGCTTTCAGGAAATGACGGGCAATTATGTGCAGTCTGCGTTCTGGGATTTGGATGCCTTATTTGTTCCGCAGGATCACCCGGCACGAGAGATGCAGGACACGTTTTATCTCGAAGGGAAAGCCCAGCTGCCGGACCTATGGAAAAAAATAAAAGAAGTGCACGAAACGGGTGCAGATACAGGCAGCACCGGCTGGCGTTACACTTTCTTGAAAGAAGAAACGGAACAGGTATTACTACGGACCCACACGACGGTTCTCTCGGCCCAGACTCTCGCGAAACTGAAAAAACAAGACTTGCCCGCAAAATTCTTTGCTGTGGGGAAAGTCTTCCGCAATGAAGCACTGGACTGGAAGCATTTGTTTGAATTCTATCAGGTGGACGGCATTGTGGTTGATCCTAATGCTAACTTGAAACATCTCAAAGGATATCTTACTCAGTTCTATAAGAAGATGGGATACGAAAAAGTAAGGATGCGCCCCGCCCATTTTCCATACACTGAACCAAGTTTGGAGGTAGATGTCTTCCACCCCATCAAAAAAGAGTGGGTAGAGCTCGGTGGCGCCGGCATCTTCCGGCCAGAAGTCGTTAAGCCTCTGCTGGGATTTGACTGCCCCGTCTTGGCGTGGGGCCAGGGAATGGGACGAATCATCTCCGAATACTGGAACATCGCCGATATCCGCGACTTAAACAAAAACGATCTCAAACAGATTCGAGAGATGAAATTATGGTTGAAATGAAATGCCCTCAATAACCTTAAACAAAGCGGTCTTTGAACAACTCGTCGGAAAGAAGCTGCCACTCGACGAGCTGAAAGACCGTATCAGCATGCTCGGAACGGATCTGGAAAATATTGAAGGCGATGAGATTCACGTTGAGATCTTCCCCAACCGGCCAGACATGCTGTCTGAACAAGGGTTTGCACGAGCCTTCTCCAGTTTTATCGGAGTAAAAACTGGGCTGCGAAAATATGCAGTACAAAAATCGGGATTGCAGGTTATTGTTGATCCTTCAGTCACGATGCGCCCCTATACGGCATGTGCAGTAGTAAAGAATATAACTTTCACGGATGAGCGGATTAGGGAGCTGATGCAAGTGCAAGAAAAACTTGCCACCACCCATGGGAGAAACAGGAAAAAGTCAGCGTATGGCATTTATCCTTTGAAGAACATTCAATTCCCCATCCGTTATATCGCCAAAGATGCAGCTACAATATCATTCAAGCCGCTGGGATTTCCGCAAGAGATGCCGGCTGCCGACGTGCCGGAAGTGCACCCCAAAGGAAAAGCCTACCAGCATCTCACTGCAGGCTGGAAAAAATATCCTTTCTTCATCGATGCCAAGAATAGCGTGATGTGCATGCTGCCTTTTACGAATTCGGAGGATACGGGAAAAGTTGATGAGGAAACTCGAGAAGTCTTTGTAGAATGCACAGGAACCGACTTACCGAATGTGCAGGTAGCTCTGAATATTATCACTACGGCTTTGGCGGACATGGGTGGAGAGATTTACAGCCTTGATATTGTCTACCCGGACCAGACTATAAGCACCCCCCATCTCGCTCCTCGCACCATAAAATTAGACTTGATGTACAGCAACAAAAGGCTAGGCTTGCAGCTCTCCGCAGCAGAAGCCGGAAAATTACTCGAAAAGATGGGCTACGGCTTCCAGAACGGCGAAGTGCTCATCCCCGCGTATCGCGCGGACATCTTGCATCAAGCAGACCTCATGGAAGATATTGCCATCGCCTACGGCTACGAGCATTTCGAAGCCATCATCCCGAATGTTGCTACCATCGGCGCAGAAGATGCTTTTGAAAAATTCCTGCGGAAAGTTCGTGAACTCCTCATCGGACTGCAGCTACTGGAAGTGAAGAATTACCATCTCAGCACCAAAGAAGCGTTGACAGCAAAGATGCTGTTGGCTGAAGAAACCCTGCAAAAGAGCGCTCCCCTCCATTTAAAGAACGCGCTCGGCGAGCACAACCACCTGCGGAACTGGCTGCTCCCAAGCCTCATGAAAAACTTGGCGGAAAACCAGCGCCATGAATATCCGCAGAATCTCTTTGAGATCGGGCGAACGTTCACGAAAGATGCCGGCGCCGAAACGGGCATCGGAGAGCGGGAACATCTTGCTATTGCTGTATGCCATGACAAAGCCGACTTCACAGAAATGCGGCAGGTGCTGGATGCCCTGCTGCTGGCTTTGGGCCTCGATGGAAAAGTGAAAGAAAGCGCGCATCCCAGTTTCCTGGAAGGCCGCTGTGCGGAGATCATCGTCAACGGCAAGAACCTCGGCTTCTTTGGTGAAGTCCATCCGCAAGTGCTGGCGAACTGGGGCTTATTGATGCCCACGGTGGGATTAGAGATGGATGCAGAAGCGCTGTTCGAAGTGGTGAAAAAAGAAGACTAAGAATTCATCTTGCTATTCATTTTGCTATAAAAGAGTGTTCTCTTAAGAAACATATTCCGCTTTAGGCTGTAGCTTTTCCAGATAATCTCTTTTCAGCCAGAGAATGGACATCATGCCCCCTTGAGCTGTTTTGGGAAGTTCTTCAGGGTCTATTCTTCCCACTTCTATGAGCATTTCATACGCCCGTTGAAAGCCGGAATAATCAGCCACTGATAAAAATTGCCAGAATACGGATTCGTCTAGGAACCCCTCAGGAAAAGTATGCTCGAAGTCCAGTTTAGCCTTTCCCCCAATAGTTTCTTCACCATCTCGAAGGAGAGCATATTGAGCCTCTGCATGAACATAGAACGGAATAATTGCTTCTCCTTGCGCTACTTCATCTATAATCAGAGAACGTGTTGAAAAAACGTTTTGATGAAGAGTATGAACTGCTAATTTTCGGCCTTTGCCGAGCACCGCATGCAGATACGCTTGTTGCGCAGCAATTTTTTCCGGATCGTTCTCCCCTTCTTCAGGAAAGCGCACACAATCATCTAAAGAAAGGTCGTTCCGCCGAAACAGTTCAGGGATGGAGATTTCTTCTTTAGGTGCATCCATGATGTATCGCCCAGAGGGAAAAATAAAGCAGATTATATAAATACTCTTGAAAAAAAAGCAAAAAAGCTTACTCTGCAGATTTTTCAGCCGGGGCCTTTTTTGGCACATCCGAGGTGCTGGCAGTTTTCATTCCTTTCTTCACTTTCTTCTGCTTCCTCGGTCTCGGCGCAGTCTCCTTGGCCTTGCTCTCCCATACCGGCCAGCCGGATTTTTCAAAGGCCTTTTTCACATCCTCATGAGAAGCTTTCTCATTCAACTCCAGCGCCTGCGCCAGCGGCTCCAGATGCTTGACATTGACTTTCTTGCGGCGGACATTGCCATCCACGAGAACAAAAACGTCATCAAGCTGCTCGACAACGACGCACTTCCTTCCGGCGTCCCGACCGGCGATCTTAACGCACATCCGCCCGACGGAAAAGATGCTCATGGGGTAGACCTCGCTTGCTGTTTCAGCAGTGCTCGCATGCAGGAAGAGCAGAGCACACCGCCATACGGCCGTTCTGGACGCTTGGCCGTCTTCGGCATATTCTGCATCTTGAAAGGGAGTTCATGGGGAACTCCTAAAAGTACTTTTCCACAAGAGCCGCATTTCGGTTTAGCCGGCTTTCTGCGGCGATAATGGACAACAGTGCTTCCGCCCGGTGTCTTCACAAAGATTCTCCGATACGTTCTTGATTTGTGTTTTCCTTCAGGCATTTTCCATAAGCTCCAGGCAATTCAGAACATCCTGATCCGAGTTGCCTCCAAGATCTTGTCCACGAGGGATGGATAATCAGACTGTTGCTATTTTATAAACGTTTCCCAAAAAATGTCTCAATTCTCTTCAAGACTTCTTAATACACTTTCAGCGCTTTCCGCAACCCGATGCTAAAAACGATGGAAAAAAGGACATACCACCCCAACCACGTTGGCTTCCAGCCCAAGAGGCTAAAATTCGGCCCCGCCGGGCGGAGCGTCGTATAATCAATCTGAATATTTTCCAAATCCGCATGCGGGAAAGGGGACACTGCTTTTTCATATTGGACGGCAGTCGTTATCAGCACATCCTTTGCCCATTCCTGCTCGCCTTTCTTCACTTTGAGCTCATGTCGCCCTTCTGTGCTTTTCAAGCGCCAAGTAGCCGTGCGGTCAGAAATCTGCTGTACTGCTTCGCTGAGCAGTTCTGTTCCCTCGTCAACGAGCAGCTCCGCATCCCCCGTTACGCCTTTGGCGAATGTTGCCGTGATGCTGTACGTTTCCCCGGGAAAAATCGGCTCGAAAGCTAAATGGTCCGCCATCCAGCCAAAAAAGAGGAATAGAGGG
This sequence comes from Candidatus Nanoarchaeia archaeon, assembly GCA_035289745.1. Taxonomy (GTDB): domain Archaea; phylum Nanobdellota; class Nanobdellia; order Woesearchaeales; family GW2011-AR9; genus JAUYQE01. The sequence goes on along the minus strand of DATDWF010000059.1, from coordinate 1,733 downwards.
ATCATCGTAAACAGCATGGGCTTGAACGACAGCTTCATATAATCCATATTTTTGCGCATGGACTCTTTCTGCATCTGCATCATTTTCTCCGGCTGGGAGCGCAGCTCTTTCATCTGCTGCTGATAGGCTTTCTGCTCTTCTTTCAGCGCTTTCATCTTGGCCTGATCAGAAAAGAACTTGTACGCCAAGGTAATGAGCAGCGAAACCACCAAGGCCAGCAGCAGCACGACTAAGAACGGGCTGCTGTTCAGCAGCGGCTGCAGTACCGGATTTAAAACGGGGTCTAAAAAAGACATGATAAAATCCCAGATTTGAGAGGAGATTTATAAAAGTGCTGGTATAGTTTTTCACATTTTGAAATGCCCGTTCTCTGGGAAGCTTGCTTCGTTCAGCATGCGCTACCGAAGAAGAAAAGGAGCGCTCATCTTGGGCCGGTAGATTGAGTCTTTTTTGCGCCGCCGACGACGGGACTACACCCGCGAGAAGCCACAGCGTAGAAGCCGCCGTCAAAGTCGAACCTGCCGCCGAAGCCCCGCCCCACATGCCGGATGATTCCGTCAGGAGGAAGATAAAGCTGCGCTTTTCCTTCACCTTCGCGCATTTTCTGAGGCAGCTGCTGAAAGGACCGGCTATACAGCGTGGTAACCAGTTCAGTGCTGAAGCGAGCTAAGTCAACTAAAGTGCTTGAGGGAATTCCGGTAGCGAGCGGGAAGTCCCGCTTTTCACTGCAAGTAAAATTCTTCGTCGTATGAGCAGAACTATTAAACACTAAGCCTTGCGGATCGAAATAAACCGTCAGTGTATCGCCTTTTCTCTCTACGGCAGCGCTGAGCCATTCGCCATAACTCGTAAGCATGTCGTCGGCAACTGCTTTTTGCTGCGAAGTTAATTTATTTTCCAAACCCGCTATCAGCAAACTGAACGCTTCAGCAGGGTGGGGATGGCGCTTATGCCCGGCGTTGATAAGCCGCTCAAGGCTTTGGTCGAAAGTCAAGAGCTGTTTGTCATCGCCGTTGTATGCTGCTCTCGGCTCAAAGATAACATCGTTGTACATCGTTCCCGTTGCGCCATCTGCAGGAGAAGCAGAACGAGCCATTTTTTCCAGCACATGCTCCAGCACTCTTCTTTGCTCCGCTGCCAGAAGGTCCCTCGTGCGGGAATCAGATCCCAGGCGGGCAACTACTGTAGAAAGCTCGTGCTCTTCTGCAGGGGTGCGCTTTTCTTGAGCAAGCAGGTTTTGCGCCCGATCAACAGCAGCAGCATAGGCCGCATACTGTTCCCCAATAGCTTGCAAGGTTTTAGAGATCATTTTTTTGTACGCGAAGACAGGATTACTCCTTCATTCCATAAACTTCCTTACCGCAGGATGCACGTCCATCATATGCTGCTTGGCGATTTCTTCGTACAGTTTATAGACGATCATAACTGCCAGAAGAATTCCCGTGCCATTCGACAACGTACCCGTCAAATCCGCCAGCGCAGCCAATAAACCCACGGAAGCTCCACCGACAATAGTCAACGGCCAGATATACCTGCTTAAAACTCGTTCCAAGATGCGTTCATCGCGCCGGAAGCCAGGTATCTGCAGCCCAGAAGCCAGGATCTGCTGCGCCTGATGCTTGGCGTCCATATTCGCCGTCTGCATCCAGAAGATGCTAAAAATAGTGGCGCCGACCATGAAGACCACGACGTAGAGGAGAGCCTGCGCAACCATACTGAAAGTAAAACTCCCC
>DATDWF010000058.1:0-11045 GCA_035289745.1 Candidatus Nanoarchaeia archaeon | reverse complement strand
TTTGCGACCCCCTGACCAGATTCTACCGTCACAGAGATTGTTTTTCTGCAAAGTGTTACAAGGGGTCTTCTCCTGGAGGTAGAATCTGGTCAGGGGGTCGCAAAATTTATTCCGGCAGCGATTCCCCCTTTCGGCAACGTGAGTGTTGCGGAGGTGGTTAATCTTAGTTTTTATGCCCTTTTCCAGGGAGAGGAGAAGAATTTCCCTCTGTGCGATACACAGACGTTGAGCGTGCGCTACAGTGGTGATTCTCCGGCAATGCTCTTCTCCGTCTACGATACTGATGGGAATATCGTTGCTGAGGTGGAAAGGCAAGAAGGAGAATATGCCTTTCTTCCTGCTCCCCAATGCTCTCCTTCTGACACATTCCTAGTCGCGAACAGTGGCGGCTCCTCTGTGGTGGGAGTTCTGCTGAATCAAAAAGAAATCCTGTTAGTCGATACGTACCTGAGCTGTCTTTCGGCAATGTTTGCTGGCGATCAAAGTATGAGTGAATTTTTTATCCCGGGATATGCTACTCCAGACGGTCACCTGCGGTATCTCTCTTCTGCACCGGCGGATCCCCGCCGTGTCTGCGCTGATGCATTCGATAAGTAGATACTTTTCGACAAACGGTATGAAATACAGATTCCTACTGGCGGGGTAGACCCTCTATCGAAGCGGCGCCCTCCGATAGTGTTTAATCTTCGGCAGATTAATATACAAGTACTGTTTTCTCTTGCTTGGTGATAGACATGAAAACCTCCTGCCTTTTTTGCAAATCGAATGAAAAGATCGTAAAAGCCGGTTTCCGAGACAATAAAACTGGTAAAAAGCAACGCTTTATTTGTAGAAAATGTAATCGTACTTTTGTTCCCAATGACGGCTTCTGGAAAATGAAGCATAAACCAGAAGTGATTGCGGAGGCAATCAGCTGCCGAAAAAGAGGCATGCCTTATCAGGAAGTGAGCAAACATTTCAAAGAATATGGTAAAGCAGAAATCTGCCCCGCAACCGCATACAACTGGGTTAAAAAATATGGAAAAGTTTTGAGAAATTTAAACCTGAAACAAATTCCAAAATTAAGTGGGAAAATTAATTTGGATGAATTCGTTTCTAAGTTTTCAAAAAAAAATTCTACCGCTGGGTAAGCAAAGACAGAAAAACAAAATTCAGAATAAACTCTTTCTCGTCTATAAAGCGTACCTACAAAGATGGCCCAAAGAAAGTTTATGCGGACATTAAGAATCGTTTTTATGGCCAATTTCTTGAAGCAAAGAAACGCGGAAAGAAATTTAATTTTACATCCGACATGTTAGCGCATTACAAGAAAGGATTTACCAAATATTTCTTTCATGTGGCCACTTTAACGCATGGTGTTCCCATCAAGTGCCAGAAATATGGATTAAAAAGAAATAACAATTGCATTGAACGAGATCACCAGTATAGCAGAAAGTTGGAAAAAAATGCGAGGGGAAACAAAGGCTTGGAAGGTATATCATCGTTGTATGATATTGGGGATGTGTACTACAATTACATCGATAAACAAAGATTAATGAAAAAATGTAGGAAGACAAAAAAGTGGGTGCCAAAAGAAAAGACTTGGAGAACACCAGCAGAAAGGGCCAAGATAAATTTAGAGTTAGGAGAGAACTGGCAGTTATTAAATCTGATTAAGCAGGTATATGCCGAAGAATAAACAGAATCGCGCCCTCCAAAAGTTTATATATGAAAAGATGCTTTTAAAAGGTCGTGCTCCTGGAACTAAAAGAGGTAACGCAGGAATTCCGCAAGCGGAAGATTCTGGAAGATGTGCAGCTCTCCGTCGAAGAAGGCGATTTCCTCGGCGTTATCGGCTCGTCCGGCAGCGGGAAAACCACGCTCCTCAATATTATCACTGGCTTCTTAGAGCCCACGGAAGGAGAAGTTCTGTATCATGGCAGAGCGACAGAAAAGCCGCAAAACCTGCCCAGAAATCTGGCCCGATTCAAAAAAGACATCGGCTTCGCGCCACAGCATAGCTCGTTCTATCCAAAATTGACGGTTCAGGAAAATCTCCTGCATTTTGGCAGGCTGTATGGGATTCGCCCGGATACGCTCCAGCACAATATCCGAAACTTGCTTGAGGCAACCCACCTCTGGGACCATCAGGAAAAACTTGGCGAAGAGCTCTCCGGCGGCATGCAAAAGCGCCTAGATATTTCCTGCAGCTTAGTGCACAATCCCAAAATGCTGATTTTGGACGAGCCCACAGCAGACCTTGATCCGATTCTTCAAGAGGAGATAACAGCCCTCCTGCAGGCCATCAACCGGCAGGGCATTACCATCGTTTTAGCGTCGCACCATCTCGACAGCGTGGAACGGATGTGCAACAAGATCGCCATTGTCCATAAAGGCAAAGTGGGGCATGGGCTCTTGGACGAGATTCGGGCGCCTTTTGCACAGGATCATTTTACGATTACGGTGAGATCCCAGCACAAAAAAGAGGAGCTCATCCAGCAGATGAAAGCCTTGCCTGTGAAAAAAATTGTTGATAAAGGGCACAGCATTACGATCTATCCAGAACATGTCGAAAGCATTATGAACAGTTTGCTGAGTATCATCCAGAAAGAGCATCTGGAACTGCATCATTTGGATGTACGCAAGCCATCGCTCATGGAGATATTTGAAAAAATTGTTCGGGAGCGCTAAGCCAACCAGAACCGCATCCAGCAGCAAGAAAGATAAGTAAAAGAGAGAAAGAAAAAAAGAGGAAACACCACCATGAACAGCCTCTGGCTTTTAACCACCAAAAACCTGAAAATCCTTATTCGAGCCAAAGGCTCGGCACTCATTGTTATCTTTGCGCCTTTACTCATCATCCTGCTCTTGGGCCTTTCTTATAACACGGCGGGAAAATATGGCTTGACACTGGGACTGGTTTCTCCGACGATATCTGATGATGTGGCCGCTTTCAAGCAGCTTCTGGAAGCAGATGGGTTCACCGTCTTTCCGTACGAAGGAGATAGTGCTCCTTGCTTGGAAGATATCAAGAGTGGTGTGGTACATACGTGCATTCTCGTTCCCGAAAGCCTGCGGGTGGAAAGCAACCAGCAAAAGGAAGTGACGTTCTACGTCGATCCCAGCAAGATCAATCTTGTCTGGATGGTGCAGGAAACAGTCAAAGAGAAATTTAATTTAAAGTCCCAAGAGCTTTCCCAGGTGCTTACCCAAGATATTCTGTCACGGCTCATGAGCACCAAAGATGCCCTGGCGCAGCATCTCACGACAATCCAGAGCTTGAAAGAAAAGGTCAGCAGTGCCGTAACCAGCCTGGGAACTGCCCAAGAAAAACTTGTGGGCATGGATCTTATACCTCCGGATGCAGCGATAAATGTTTCCAGCACGGTTCTCCTGGCTAATCTTACTGGCTCGGCAGATGCAGCTTTGGATTTCATACAAGATGCCAAGAGTGCTGTGGGCAGTGCGGGAATAGAAGATGAAGCGAAAGAAGACGAAATTAAAGGCTTGCTGAACGATGCCAAGAAAGAGCTGGATGCGATAAAAAATCTAGCGGCGGGCAATAGCACGGACACACTGACAGCAGTCTTGACCACTCTCGAAAAACAGGTAGAAGATGCCACGATGAAACTAAGCGCCGCGGGTGCTACGAGAGACGAGGCCAAGAATAGCGTTGGAGAAGTCGTTTCAGTGCTCCAAGGGGTCGTGAGCTCCCTGGATAGCCTCTATGCTTCGCTCAATGAGGTCTATGCAACTCTGGCTGGCCAGAAAGTGACGGAAGCGGAAACAATTTCCGCACCCATTGTGACGAAGATTGAGCCAGTAGCCCAGGAAAGCACGTACTTAAGCTATCTCTTCCCAGCACTGCTGGTGCTCATCGTCATGTTCAGCTCCCTGCTTTTAGGGACGACCTTGGTGCTGATGGAAAAGCACAGCCCGGCTTTTTTCCGAAACTTCTTCCTGCCGATAAACCGCGCCACGTTTATCGCGACGACGTACTTTACCAATATGATTCTGGCGTTCATTGAAATTGTTATTGTTCTGGGCATTGCCCTCTTTTTCCTGGAAAATGCTATTCCCGCAATCTTCCCGGTTGCCCTCATCCTCTTGATTGCAGCATCGGTGTTCACGTTACTGGGCATGGGAGTTGGCTATCTCTTTGTCTCCGAAGACACGGGAACGCTGGCATCGGTTTCTCTGGGCAGTGTATTACTTTTCGTTTCCGGCGTTATTTTGCCGTTGGAAGGGCTGTCGCCTACGGTGCGGGAGATTGTAGCCCTGAATCCTTTTGTCATCGCCGAAAAAATGGTCCGGGAAGTTTTCATTTTCCAGGTGCCTTTTGCAAGCATAGCGGGAGAGTTCTTTACTCTGGTAGGCTATGCCGCGGGACTCTTTGGGATTATCCTTCTGCTAGACTGGCTCTGGCACAAGCACTTTATTCACCGCTTCTGGCAGCAGCACCATCACAAGCATCGCGAACTGGCGAAGAAAAACAAGAATGTCCCCCCATAGAGCGGTTATAGCCATTTCTGGAACGCCGGGGACGGGAAAGACAACGCTGGCAACATTTCTTTCCAAAGCGCTGGGATTTTCTCGTATCGATCTGCATGAGCATTATAAGCGCCTTGCAACAAGCTACGACCGGAAAAAACAATGCTACGTTGTCGACGTTAAAAAAGTGGCGGCACTCGTCCGCCGAGAAAAAAAAAGAGCAAGGCGAGGAGTGATCATCGATTCGCATGTGGCGCATCTACTGCCGAGAAAGCTGGTGAACCTCTGCATCATCCTGACGTGTTCCGACCTCAAAACGCTGGAAAAGCGGCTGAAAAAAAAAAAGTATTCCCGAAAAAAAATCCGGGAGAATCTGGAGGCGGAGATCTTTCAAGTCTGCTGGCTAGAAGCGCAGGAGCGGGGGCACAAAATACTCAGTTTTGATACGGCTCAAGGGATGAAGAAGAAGGAGATTCTTCAACGAGTCGAGAAAGAGCTTAGCCGGTAATCTCGGTTCTCAACAATTTCCCGCAGACCTGAGATCTTTTTCACCGTATCCGCAACTCCAGCACATCTCCATCCTGCACGACGTGCTTGAGCATGTGCCGCTGGCCGGGAAATTTGGCAGATTTTCCCCAGACGCGGGCAAATTTGAAAGTGCTGACGAAATCTTTGTGCAGGCGCTCGCAGACATCTTGAATGGTGGCATTGGAGCGCATGATGAGCGGCTCTTTCTTATCTGCCTCTTTCCCCGGCTCTTTCAGATAGATGCGAATGAAGTGCAGGCGCTCAAAAATGAGTTCTTTGAGAGAGGTGAGATTAAGGTCCTTCTCCGCAGCAATGACCAAGTCAGCATTGATCTCTCGTTTGCGGCGCTCGACGGTGGCAGCATCGGCCAGATCGACTTTACTGATGCAGGTTATGGCCGGCAGGTATTTTTTCTGCCCTTCGATGCAGTCGATGAAATCATCCAGGTCAATGACGCTGCGAATTAAAACTTCAGCATTGTTGATGCGAAATTCCCGCAGGATTTGCATCAGCGTGGCATCGTCAACATCCAGGGGAACCGTCTTTCCAATCTGCAGGCCGCCGCGAGATTTTTTCTTAATAAAAACGTCTGGCTTTTCTTTATTGATGCGGATATTGGCTTCCCAGAGCTCACGCAGGAGCGCCGGATATTGCTCCGGATGCAGCACGTCAACTAAGATAAGGACTAAATCCGCATTCCGGATGACTGCCAACACTTCTTTGCCGCGGCCTCGCCCGGAAGCAGCACCCTGCACAATGCCGGGCACGTCCAGGATCTGGATCTTCGCCTGCTTATACTCAAGCATGCCGGGGATGACGGTAAGCGTGGTAAAAGCATACGCTGCCACCTCCGACTGGGTGCCCGTAAGCTTGTTTAAGAGTGTGGATTTTCCTGATGATGGAAATCCCAGCAGCAAGACAGTCGCATCGCCGCTTCGCCGGACGACATAGCTGTACGACGATTTTCCGGTTTTCTGCTGGCTACGGGCTTCCTGCTTCTGCTTCAAAAGAGCGAGCTTGGCTTTTACTAAGCCGAGGTGCCCCTGCGTGGCTTTGTTATACTTGGTCTTGCGTAGCTCGTCCTGAAATTCTTTTATTTTAGTATTGTAATCGACCATGTTCCTCTGAAGAGCGGGGATGTTTTAAAGGTTTGGGGAGACAGAAAAAATCTGGGGTCGGAATAATTCCCTCTAGCATGTTTAAGCCTGGCCGATGGCTGGCGGGCTGGTGAGGCTCGCCACCGCTGGTGATGACTCTTTCAGCAGAAATTTTGTAATTCCCGAAAGCGGTGGAAGGGACGAGAGAGGCTTTCAGATGGCAAAGCTCGCCTCGCCCTCTTGGCCAGGCAAGCCATCAGGCTATTGCTGGCCTCTCGCAATGTTTATAAAGTTTTGATAAGCTTATACGCTCATGGTCAATGACAGCGCCGTCGCTAAAGTCTTGGAAACGACGCAGCCCCTGCTGGGGAAGATGACCGAAATTGCCGTCGGCATAGTCATCCTCTTAGTGGGATTTAGTGTGGGCGTCCTTGCCAAGAAGCTGCTCAAGCGCCTTTTGCAAGAGCTGGAGCTGAACGCCCTCCTGCGCAAGGTAAGCTTGCCTTATGACGGAGAAAAATGGCTGAGCACGTTGGCTTCTTGGATTATCTATTTATTTACCGTGCTTTTCTTCCTGGACCATTTGGGCATCCGCTCCTATGCGCTCTACCTGTTTGCCGGAGCGCTGCTCCTGCTGGTGCTTTTGACGTTCTTTGTCGGCCTGAAAGATGTCATTCCCAACCTTATCGGCTGGCTGGTCATCCAGAAGCAAGGGCACATCAAAGTAGGGCGCAGCATTACCGTGAAAGAAATTGCGGGAGTTGTAGAACGCATCAGCTATTTGGAGACGGAAATCCGCACGGAGCGGGGGGATACGCTGTATGTGCCGAATGCTCTTTTCCTGAAATCAAAGTTTCGGGTTCGGGAATGAACCAAATAAAAGAGGAAAGAGACCAGAAAAAAGCCAACAAATCTTAGCGAGCCAGCACACTTTCCAGCATGCTCGCTGCTTCCCATACTTTGGTGCGATGGTAGGAAGACAACTCCAAAGAGCCGAGCTCTTCAAGTGCTGCTAACGATTTTTCGACCACGAGCGAAGAATTGCTTTGTAGCAGCAGAATGACGCTGTTTACCCGCTCTTTCAGTTTTTTGCTCACTCCTTCCTCTTCCTGGAAATCCTGCAGAAAAGTAACAATCTCCTGGAATTGTGGGGACACCATGTCGAGAGTCTTCACTTCTTTTGCTTAAGCTCGCTCACCACGGCAGCTTGCAGCTCTTCAGCATTTTTCCGCACTTTTTCTTCCTGCTGGGAAAAATGCTTCAGACGCAAAGAGGTGGTCTCTTTTTTTTCCAGCAGCTCTTTTTTTAATTTTTCTGGTGAAGAAGCAACGAGCAGCTTGCCCACCATCTTATAGGCTTTTCCCGTCGTCTGCAGTTCCGCAAGGGCGGATTCTATTTCAATAAGCTGCTGCTGGAGCTGCTGCTTTTGGGCGAGAATGGCCTGCAAATTGTGCTGGACTATTTGCAGCTGCTGCACGTTCGCTTGAGCCATGGTGAACTGAAATTTTCACTACCGCGCTTTTACTTTGGTAACAGTGCGCCGGTCTTTATAGAGAACTTTTCCGCCGCAATAAGGGCAGCGTACTTTCGTCTTGGTATACTCATCTTCCACGTGCTTTCCGCAATCAAAACAGACGTAATACATGGTTGCTGCTCCCCCTACTTTTCGTAGGGAACATAGGCTTTGCCGGCAAAGGTGCTCTGGCATGAGCGGCACTGCCAAATGCCCAGGGCCAGCCGCTTGACGCTTGGCTTTCTGCAGGAAGGGCATTGGTGCCGGAGATGCTGCAGCTTTTCTATATTGGCAAACTTTTTCTTCGGCTTGGTTCCGTACCGTGCACCAAAACGCTTAATTGACATGTTTTTTCCTCGTTCCTTATAAAATGGGGCTGCCCGGATTTTCTAGAAGCAACCGGCATATATCGATTGCTTGCTTTGAACCGGGGTTCAGTGGTTTTCTTGATGAACCATCACCCAAACCACTAGTGATAGCCAAGCTACACTACAGCCCCGTGAGCTATTTATAAATATTATGCTGGAAATTGGCGTATTTTAAAAGAGTTTGGGGGAAAAGAGCGCCACCCTCCGCAAAGTACTACTTTGCGTTAGTAAGAATTATATAAAAGGGTGTTTTCTCTCTTTTTGTGCGAAGCAATCACCAAAAAACAAGTGAAAAAGAAAGTATAGAATATCGGATCAGAGACTTCTCTCATCAAACGCGTTCCACAAGAAGAAAAATAGAGCGCTTAGAAGAAAAACGAAGAACGTTAGGAAAACAAGCCCAGCACATGTACCACAAAGCAGGAGAAATACATGCCAAACTGCAGCAGTATGATAAAGCCCTGCAACAATGGTCAGAAACCTTGCAGGGAGAGATAGACAAAGAGCTACAAGAAACAGCCAAAAAGCTAGCCCAACGGAACGAAATCTGCTGCTACCTCAAAAAAGTAGAACAGGAAGAATCCCTCGTAGCTTTTGATGAACGATTCAAAAAAGAATTTGCAGAGCTCTATGAAGCCCATCTTCAAGAATTTTCAGGAGTTCTGGGAAAAACTCCACTGGGCTCTTCTTTTTTCTATCCGGTGCAATTTCCCATTAATCCTGAATTTGAACGGGCTGTGGCTCATGCCCGAGAAAATGTGGAACGGAGAAAGAAAGCGAAAGGAACAGAAGAGGCTTTAAACGACTTTAAAAAAGAGCTGGCAGAGCCGCTTTTGGTCCGCGCTTTCTTGCAATCACCCTACTGGTATCCTCCTCGGGATCCTTTTTTCCAAAGGGAGTGGGAAAAAACTTGGTGTGAAATATATCTTCCCGTCTTTTTCAAAAGGAGGAGCAGCGGCTTGCCTGGCAAGTTAGAAAAGGCCGTGAGGGAAGCCTTTCCGCCGGAGATAGAGCTATGCCCTTTTGAGTATAAAGATCTTTTGCGAATTGACCTCCAAATGGATCGCGCTGCGCTCCGAGAAAAGCTGAACAATCTCTTACTACCGCAGTTCGCAGAAGCCAATGTTGTATATCAATTGGTTGATATCGATGAGCTCCTCGAACAAGAAGAAACTGTTGTACAAAAGCTTCGCTATTCATTGAAAAGAGAAAAGCCTTCGCTCTAAACCAAGAGGAGTTCTTTCGTCGCCTTCGTCAGCACTTTGGTCTTTCCATCAAAAACAATGGTGTCCTCTATCCGCAGGCCAAATTTTTGGGGGAAATACATCCCGGGCTCTATGGTGAAGACATGATTGGGCTGCACTGTCTGTTTTTTTTCTTCCGAGAAAGAAGGGGCTTCGTGCACTTCCACGCCAATGCCGTGCCCTAAAGAGTGGATGAAGTATGAAACGTCTTTCCCCAGATTTTTTCTCACGCCTTTTTCCAACGCCGCATAAGGCTGGCCATTTTTCACGCTCCGGATAGCATCTCGTTGCACAGCGAGAAGTTGCGCGTAGCGCTGCCGTTCTTCTGCGCTGGGCTGGCCGAGATAGAGCATCCGCGTCATGTCCGCGCAGTAATTTTTGAAGCAGGCACCGAAGTCGAGAAGCAGAAATCCTTTACGAATTTTAGCAGAAGATGTTTGGTGGTGGGGGATGGCCGCATGGGGGCCAGAAGCAACGATGGACGGAAACGCTAGTTCTGCTCCCTGCTCCCGCATGCTTTTCTCTAGGAAGAAAGCGACGTCTTGTTCCGTGCGGAGCTTTCTTTTCTCCAGAGGGGGAAAGAGTTCCTGTAAAGCGTTAGTAGTGATAGTGCAAGCTTGTTTTATCTGCTTGATCTCCTCGGCTGTTTTCTGGGAGCGCAGCCGGCTGATTTCTTCGCCAATATCTCTTATTTTGGCGCGAGGAAAAGCTTTCTGGAGCCGTTCCAAGGAAGCGATGGAAAGCTGCTCTTTATTGATGCCCAGCACTTTTGGATGGGGGTGCTCTTTTTGCAGGCCTTTCAGCCATTCTTTCTTCAGCGAAAGGACAGAGAATTCTTTTTGCGGGGGCTTATTATCCAGCGTACTGACATACAGTGCTGCTTGCGAGGGAGAGACAGCCAACTGGGCAGCAGAAAACTTCTGCTGCGCGAAATATGTTACTGTGGGATCGGGCGCCCCCAGAAGAGCAAGATCAATACCCTCTTTTCCAAGGAAGTGCTGGAACTGCGGGAGTTTCATGAAAGGTTCCTATTTTCTTATACCATTTAAAATTTTTGTTTTATAAAAGAACCAAACCGCCGGTGTTTTAAAGGGTTATACCTGAGCATAATTATTATTCATCTATTCTCTAGATCAGCCCTTATTTTAGAAATAATCAGTCTGGTATTATACGCCCCAGGAGTACCTGGAGCTTTGTTTAAATTTATGTTGTAATCAAAAATATTTATTCCACGGGGTTCCAGCATCACAGAATTAGTATCAAATCCTAATTCTTGCCATTGGGTGAAATTCTTTCCATTGACATCCCAGCCAAAACACGAACCGTAGCAGAAGATGATGGATTTGTCTAGCTTTTCCCAGAGGGCAATGTGACCCAACATTGTTGGATACGATTGTATCAAGTTGTCCCAGTAAAACGACGGTCCTGGATTCATGAAAATATTATTATCTGCCGTGTTGTCTTCTGCTAATCCATTTTCTGGCCTTGGAATGGTAAGAGGGAATGACACGTTTATGAAAATATTGTTCCGCATGGTATTTTGCCGTAAGGGATATTCCGGTGTAGTATAAACTATACCCGTCACCCCAGCAGGCGAATCATACATAAGATTATTCTCGATAAGAACATCGTGGGAAAGTGAAAGAACAATGCCCCCATAAAAATAGAGTTGTTCCTCAAATGTTCTTTTTGCATTATTTATGAGAATATTGTTGCGTATTATTGCGGGCTTCTCGGTCGTTCCTCCGGAAACTTCGATGCGGATGCCATCAAAGCTATTATTCACAATTACATTCCCTTCGATAATAGCATTCTCCATCAGCGC
>DATDWF010000057.1:0-7324 GCA_035289745.1 Candidatus Nanoarchaeia archaeon | reverse complement strand
CGCTTTCCTGAAGCCGGCACTGGCGGCTGTTATCGCTTTGCTTTTAGGAGCCTGGAAAGTGTTCCGTCCCAATGTTTTTGTCCATAACTTCACGGAGCTCTTTATCTATGGCGGCTTGGCAGTTATTTTTGTGCCGCTCTTCTCTTTGCTTTCTGTCAGCATTCTGCTGGTGCTCATTGCGCTGTACGATGCCTATGCCGTCTGGAAATCAAAGCACATGGTGACTTTAGCAAAGTCGCAAGCCCGGGCGCATATGTTTGCGGGATTGCTGCTGCCGTATCAGCTGAAGGAAAGTTCCGTCGGAAAAGGAAGGAAAACTGAAAAAATAAAATCTGCTGGAGTAAAAGTCAGAACGGCCATTCTGGGCGGTGGCGACATTGGATTTCCGTTGATCTTTGCCGGCGTGGTCATGAAAGAGCTGGGGTTGTGGCAGGGCTTCCTGATACCAATTTTTGCGGCCTTGGGGTTGGCTTACCTTCTGTGGCGAAGTGAAGACAAGAAATTCTATCCGGCGATGCCTTTTATTGGTGCGGGGTGTTTGGTGGGACTGGGGATTATTTTGCTTCTGGGACTATAACCTATTGCAGAGCACTTCGCTCTAATCCCTTGATGATTAACGACGTTATATGTTCCGGAAGCATTTTTATTGCATCAAGAATTTTATCGTCTAGTTTATTGTCGCCAAAAGTGTTGGAGGTAACCCAGGGTTCTTCTGCTTTCTCTCTGGTTATGGAAAGAACAGCAGCCTGAGATGCAAGAAAAATCCATTCTCCATCTATATCTATCTCTCCGTCAGAATAGGCTGCCTGATGATATTCAATCTCAAGGATACAGTGATCCGCTTCATAAATCTTATATTTCTCGTTGGATGATAGTTTATACAGTTGCATTTTCTTCAAACTCCTTATCTTAAAACCCTTTCACCGGCGCTTGGGAAATATCGCCGGCGCCGAGAGCAATAGCCAGCCCATCTTTGGCAGCAATGGTCTGCACGCCGGTAATGCGTTGCACGTCTCGCGCTTCCAGGAAAGGATCCGCTTTGAGCATCTCCATGCCAAAATGTGTCAGAATTACCAGCTTGGGCTTGACGTGGGAAACGATCTGCACGGCAGCTTGTGTGTCCAGATTTTTCCCCTGCGCTTGCTTTCCTGGGTAAGGAACATTGAGGACCAGGACATCGGAGCCCACTAAGCTTTCCAAGAGCTCTGGCGTTATCGCCGTATCGCCAGGATAGCTCAGCGTGAATTTCGGGCAGAAAATCTTGAAGCCGATAGCCGTCGCATCAGTGTGGTCTACTGGAAGGGCATTGATCTCGATGAGTTCAATGCCTATTTTACGGTCTTTTTCAAAAGGAATGATCTTTTCCAGGAGCTGCTGATGATGCTTGGTCAGGATGGGGTGTGCCTCATCTTGCGGCTGGACAACGGACTTGCTGGCCAGCAGCAAGCCTCTCCGTTCGATGCCTTCATGGGTCATTGCCTCGATCATGAGATTGAGGTCATTACAATGATTCAGGTGGCTGTGGCTCACTAACAGAGCGGTGGTATGCTGCAGGGAAATGCCGCATTCCTGCGCTTTGCGCAACGTCCCGGGGCCGGGGTCAAAATGAAACTGCAATTCTTCCATCTGCAGGATAAACCCTCCGGAAGAGCGGAGCTGCTTCCTGGCGACGGTACTCGATCCTGCAGTTCCTAAGAAAACGAGTCTGGCCATGCTTTGGAGCCGTCTGAACATTGCGGATTAATAAAGATTGTGAGCATAAAGAAGTGAGATTTTTATAGCCCCATTTCTTCCCTAGTGCATGGCTGATTCGCTTCTTCAGAGCTGGGCTTGTCTGAGAGGTGCCTAGCATAACTCACTTTAGGATAATTACATAACTTTTAAAAGAGGAACGTCTTCTTTTCCCACACTTTACTCTGAGCGCATCCCGCAATGGACGAAGAACCACCCGAAGAAATGCAGCAAAGCCTTGAGCAGTCTGTTATGCCCCGAAACCGCTGGGAGCTTCGTGAATTGACTCGTGAAGAAGCTGAAGATTTTCTTCCGCTGGGAGAGCCGCAGCAGGTTAATAGCCAGGTTTATCCCCTCGGGCAGAGAATAACGCACACGTCGCTTTCTCATTATGCCAGCCAATTACGGGATCAGTGTGGCCTGGCCCGGGAAGATGTGGTTGGGTATGTCATTCTGAATAATCAAGAACGGCTGGTGCAGTATTACCAGAGAAGGATACGCAAAGAATAAGCCCAGCCCCGAGGAAGCAGGCCCTCCAAAGCCTTTCGGTTGCTCAAAGCTTTTCTTTCATAATATATAAAAGCAGACTTCCTACCACCTTTTTCTTTGAGGAGAAAAGTACCATGACCAACACTGTCCAGCCCATTTTCATTCTTCCCGAAGAAACGAAAAGAGCGACGGGAAAGGACGCGCAGCGCAACAATATCCTGGCGGCCCAAGCCGTCGCCCAGACAGTGCGGACCACACTGGGGCCGAAAGGCATGGACAAAATGCTGGTTGATTCTCTGGGCGATGTGATTGTGACGAATGACGGGGTCACGATTCTCAAAGAAATGCAGGTGGAGCATCCCGTGGCGAAGATGATTGTGGAAGTAGCCAAGACGCAGGAAGATGCCGTTGGCGATGGCACGACTACGGCGGTGGTGCTGGCTGGCGAGCTGCTGAAAAAAGCTGAAGATTTGCTGGACCAGAATGTCCATCCGACGGTGTTAGCGAGAGGCTATCGCTTAGCTGAGAAAGAAGCGCAACGGCTATTACGGTTGCTGGGCGAGCCGGTTGCTCTGCACGATACCGCACTGTTACAGCAGATTGCCATGACAGCCATGACTGGAAAAGGCGCAGAAGCGAACCGCGAGCATCTTGCTACGCTCGTTGTGCAAGCCGTTCAGCGCATTGCTGAAGAGCATCCGGGAAAGATCGACGTCAATTTGGATCATGTGAAAATTGAGAAGCGCACCGGCGAGAGTGCAGAGCGAAGCTCCCTCATTGAAGGCTTGGTGCTGGACAAAGAGCGGGCTCATCCTTCTATGCCAAAAACAGTGGAACAAGCCAAAATTGCCTTGCTCGATGCGGCGCTGGAAATCAAGAATACGGAAATTGATGCCCGCATCCAGATTACCGATCCCGGGCAGCTGAATGCGTTTCTGGATCAGGAAGAGCAGAGCTTGCGCAGCATGGTCGAGCGGGTGCAGGAAAGCGGTGCGACGGCGTTGTTTTGCCAGCGGGGCATTGATGATCTGGCGCAGCATTTCCTGGCTAAAGCCGGAATATTTGCCATCCGCCGGGTGAAGAAGAGTGACATGGAGAAACTCGCTTTGGCGACCGGTGCGAGAATCATCAGCAACTGGAAAGAGCTTTCTCCCGCCGATTTAGGGCTGGCAGGGCAGGTCCGGGAAGAAAAAGTTGGCGATGAAGAGATGGTATTTGTGGAAGCATGCCGAAATCCAAAAGCTGTAACCCTCTTGGTGCGAGGGGGGACGGAACACATTGTGGAGGAAATTGCCCGAGCGGTAACGGATGCCTTGGGCGATGTGGCAGTTTCCGTTCAGAACGGCAAAGTCGTTGGGGGCGCTGGGGCTTTGGAGATGGAGCTGGCAAAAGAATTACGGAGCTATTGCCGGACTTTGCAGGGCCGGGAGCAGTTAGCGGTGCAGGCTTTTGCTGACGCCGTTGAGGTTATACCCCGGACGTTGGCGGAGAATGCCGGATTAGACCCCATCGATATTCTCACCAAGTTACGGGCAGCGCACGATCAGGGGCAACGCTGGGCGGGCGTCGATGTGTTTCGCGGCGAAGTCATGGACGCCTGGGCTGCCGGTGTCATTGAGCCGCTGAAAGTGAAGACCCAGGCGCTCAGCAGTGCTACGGAGGTGGCGGAAATGATTTTGCGGATTGATGATGTGATATTGAGTAAGAAAGAAGATCCGCCCCAGAGAATGACGCCGGCGGATGAATTGGGGTAAAAATGCTCGACGCTCAAGCCGTGCTATACTTATCGTGTTCGTCGAGGTCATCGGTATTATGCTGGCCGAGAAGAGGCTTGTACCGTATCTTAGCTTGGCGACAATGATGACCATCATCATCTTTACGACGTAGAACTTCCGGTGCTGCTTCTACCGATACTGCTGAATAAAATGTCTTACCCGAGCCTCGAAGAGGCCAAATTCTTCTCCCGCTCCAACATAATGGTGCACATCTCTGCCGTTCTGCACCTCGATAATAGTTGGCACATACTGCATTTCTTCACGGATAAAATCGGAAGGTTCCGGCCGTTCGTGAGAGAGATTCACGTAATCAAAATCTAACGCATCTGAGGAAATGCAGGCAGCTTCTGCTTCCTGTTCCAATGCCTGGAAGCGGGGATGGGCTCGCCGGCATGCTGGACAGCCGTCGATGGAGAAGAGGATGAAACCATGGCGGGTGTCTAAGATGTCTGTCAAATCATGCGGCGGCAATTCCTGCAGCTGTTGTATTTCTGATCGCTCTGGCTCGGGCTGGGTGTAGGACGGGAAGGAAATCCCGCTAAGGGCGGTTGCGAGGGTTATGGGGAGAAGTTTTTGCATGTGAGGAGAGAAGATGCAGGATTATATTAAAGTTGTTGCTTTTTTGAACGGGCACCACACAAAACAGAATAGCTTTCAGACTTATATTACGAGGTGCTAAAACTACGTTTTCTTCCTAAACCAAATTCTGTGAATATATTTGTAAATATCTTTTCGATGACCAATGAGAATGATAAACAATGTTCTTTCTTTTTCATGTATGTCGATAAGGACTCGATAATCGCCCACTCTTAGCTTGTATGCATTAATATCAACGAGCGTTTCAAGATAATGTTTGGGGTCTTCTCCAATACTATTCACTTTTTTGATGATCCTTTGAGCATCTTCTTTGTGGATCTTTTTGAGAAAATCCCGGGTTTTACGATCCCAAATAATTTCATAACTCATTCTAGATCAAACTCGTTAAGAATGGCAGCATTACTCACAAACTCCCCTTTTGCCAAGCGTTGTCGAGCTTCCTGAACTCGCCCTATTATTTCTGTACGAAGTTCTGGCTCGAAGCGTATCAACTGTTTAATCTCCATCATCTCTCGCTTCAGGAGCTCGAGGTCTTCATGAATCTTACTTAAAACGGCTGTTTGGGTCATTGTCCTTCCTGAACTGTCAGAAGTCTCTTCAATTTAAATAGTTTACGGGCTCAAATTTTGGTCTTCCGTTTCTTCTTGGGCAGAAACAAAAATGGCTAGCAGCAGCAATAGGGATAAAGGAATAATCATTTTTTTCATGGTGTGATTACCCGCTGATAATCTTCTTCGGTGATGAAACCATATTCATAGAGCAGCTCCACTTTCCCCCGATATCTCGCTGCCCAGTCCTCAGCTACGTCCTGAGTAAGTATGATACCCCCCATCGCTAATCCCAAATACCCTTGATAGTAATCGCTCTGGGGATTCAGTAGATTACGAATGAGTTCATACCTCCCCTCCGCAAAGAGTTCCACCGCTTCAGCGACGTCCTCATCAAAACTATTGCATCCATAGGCCCGGAAACAGCCGAAACGTGCCGTGCTGCTTCCATCGCTCCACGTATTGGCGTTCCTTCCCTGTACGGTCGGCGCTCCTAGGTGTTGGCCATAGACATCGCCTGCAATGCTCACCCAACGCTGCCGGAAGAAGAGCTGTTCACCGAGCCGCTGCTCAATGTCACTCCGAGCTGCCTGCCACACGTCCGGCGGAATGTTTTCAAACGTTCCATATGTATCCAGAAGAGCATCTAGGGTACGGCCTTCCAAGAGTCCTTCTTTCGTCGTTTTCTCACCGAGCAGGAAAGCCAAGGTGTGTGTGCCTTCATGGTGAAGGATGTCGTTAGCGCTCCCTTCTGCAGTGATGATAATGCGCCGTTCCTCATCAAAAGCACAGGCCGCGGCGTTTTCCCCACAAAATTCCTCTATTCGCTCTTCCGGCACGACTAAGATGGATGCAATGCTCCCGCGAAGATCTGCAGAGCTTTGCAGCAGGTTGAGAACCAGCTCCCGCCGCACTTCCGCCCGCTCTTCAGGGTCCTCGCTCTCCACTAAAATCGTGAGATCCAGAAACTGGCCGCTCACCATATCGTACACGAGATCAGTTCTTTGGCGATCTGGAAGGCATTCGTAGCATTGGGTTTCTTCTGCATTTCCGCCGCCCCGAATTTCCACAAAATTGTTGCTTCCATCAAAGATGAGATAGGGCTGCCCTTCAAAAAAAACGGGGACGGCTGGTCCCGGCCATCCTGTTTCGGTGCTCTGCGGAGCGACCTGTGGCGGAGGAGCTTCTATTACGATAGCCATTGGAGCGCTTTTGCGGGGCTCGCCAACCGTTCGTAAGAAATAATCAAACCGCCGCACCTGAACTGCATTCATCCCATTGACCATCACGGTTGCTTCTTCTGAGCTTGCAACACGGACTAGAGGAACAAGATTTTGGCTGCTGCGATCTTCAATAGTTATTTGCGCCTCTCTCGCCGGTGTCAGGAGGATTTTATTCTTGGTCGGATCACGCTCTTCACCCAATGGAACATCGAAGTAAGGATTGCCCGTAAAGAAAGCGTACTGCGTTTCTCCGGTTGTCGAATGTATACTCAGAGAATCTTCTCCAAACGCCACATAATTCCCGGAATGCTCTTCTCCATCAAAGTAAATACTGACAGAGTTCAGGCTTTTGTCGCCGATGGCGATGTGATCGAGAATTACTTCTTGGCCGTTTCTTAGCAGCGTTTGGCCGTCTTCAAAAGTTAGCCTACCGGAGACGGTATGGCCGAGATACTCGAGAGCACGCTCTTCTGTGTTTACCATGAACCGGCCTCGTTCGGGAACGGCAATGGCTACGGTTTCAGCAGGGAGCAAGACTTCAATGCCGTCTTCCGTCACCACAAACTGGGTTTGCGCTCCAAAATCACCAACAAAAACATTGTCCAGGCTCCGCGTGTGGTACACGCGCCCTTCTTCTGTGTACACGAGAAAACTTCCTTGATCGCCTGCGGCAAATTGACAGTTTCCGCAGCCGAAATCCTGTACATATTTTGTTCCATCGATTAAGCTGTGGTCTGTGATGAGAGCAAAATCCGGCACTAACCGATAATTCAAATCGCTGTACCGTTCGATGGGAAGACTCTGGTAAAATTCCGGCACGTCATACACATCAGCACGCTCAAAGTCAAAAACCGCCCAATTTACTTGCGTCCAATCCCACTGCGACGGATCTGAATCTGGATCACGGTAAAAGTCGGGATTTTGGTAGTTGTTGTTATTGGCATAGTCGTAAGAAGGCTGC
>DATDWF010000056.1:0-7985 GCA_035289745.1 Candidatus Nanoarchaeia archaeon | reverse complement strand
GGATTCGAATTCGGGATTATTTTGCAATAATTCCCCCGACCTACAGCTCTCTTTCTTGCGATAGAAGGCTGTCGCCCTATCCAGACTAGGCTACGGGCCCGTCAGGATGGCTAAACGGGGATGGTCTTTAAAAAGTTTTATATGAAGCAATATAAAATACTCAATCCAAGAACTGCTGCCCTTTGATCTTCTCCGGCAAATAGCGCTCAGAAATAAAAGAGATTCCCCGCGAAGACAAAGCCTGGATTTCTACTTTCGCTCCAAAATCTTTCATCATCTTGAACTGCCGCTGCCATTCCTTATTCTTGGCAAACCATTCGTAATTCTGCATCTGCTTCAGCCGCGCGAGATCTTGCTCTGTCAGCTTGATGAAATGCTTCTGCAAATCGTACTTCATGACATCGTCACACGTGATTCCGATAAATTTGACGCTGGGGATCGCCATTTCTCCCGCCATGTGCGCAAGTGTTATAGAGCCATACTTCAACACCGAGTATATGTACCATCCCCACGGATCATTGTCAGCCAGCACAAAGACCGGCAATCCATGCTCGCTGCTCAGCCGCTGCAGCAATCGCCGGATGCCACGCGTGGTCTGCCCCTGCGAGGACATGATGAGGCAGTTCTGCTTTTCCCAGAAGCGGTCTTCGTGCAGGCGCTCCCACACTGCTGCTTTTTCCATGTAAAGAACGTACTTGGCATCCACTTTCTTGAAGGTGATATGCTCCACATTGCTGGGGATGCTCCAGCCACCCGAACCCAGCTTGGACCAGTCAATCGTATCGCCGGCATCTTCAACAACGACTTTCCCGGCCACGCTGCCCATCTTGTTGGCATTGACCTGCAGCATCTCCCGCGGGAAACTCGTGATGAGCTCGAGGTCTTCGATGGCTTTGTCCGTCTCTTTCTGGTCATCGACGATATTGGTCTTTGTCCCGGGAATAGTCCGCTTCGCCATATAGAACACATCCCGCAAGCTGGCATGCTTCTCCACGTCCAGCAAAGACTTAGAGATAGCAGCCACTTCCAGCGTCTGCATGAACTTCTTGGCATGCGCCACATTGAAGAAATAGCGCTGCGCCGTCTTGCTGCCCAGGACGAGCGTTTTCGCTTCTTTGTCGAACGTGACATTGCTCAATCCGCGCACCGAAAGCTCGATTTTGGGATTGGTCCCTTTTTTGATATCGGAAAGCACGGATGTTCCCAAGCTGACGAGCTCTTCTTTTGGCGTGGCTTTTTTCCCGCTTTCTTTTTTCGTCGGCAAAGTCATCTGCAATCCTGGCTTTGTTTTCTGGGTTGGTTGGGTCATGGTTTTCTTCAACGACAGTGTGTCTTATTTCTCTTTGGTCCCGGAGTCATCCTCCCTCTTCTTCCTCACTCTTCTCGGCCAATTTCGTGCTTTCTTCGACTTCGCCTTTGAGCTGCTCCATGCTCATGATCTGCTGTCTTATCTCTTCTTTTTTGATCATGGCGAAGAGCTTCTGGGTAACGCTTTCTTTGCTTTCGCCCGTCAGGCGGTGCAGGGCATCCGCCACTTCCGGGATATAGCGCTCAAAGAGATTCGCCCGCTCCAGCTGGGCCTGCACGCGCACTTTCTTGTTCACATACGCCTGCAATTTTCTTCCGACATCCTGCAGCGCCAGCTTTATCTCTTTGATGATCTCCGGATAATGCGCCAGAGCTTCTTTTGATTCTGACGTAAACGGCACCCAGACCGAGGCAATGTGCAGCAGGATGGTTACCGGGCCGACGGGCAAAGAGCCGCTGCTCTGCTTCAGACCGTACGGTTTCCAGTTGGTGCTCAGGACCGCTTTTGTAAACGCGCACGCTCCCGGCTGATACAGCAGCGGCACTTTATTGGCAAAGCGCAATACCGTTATGAGCTCTTCTTTGGGCTGCTCGCCGCCGTAGGCAATGCCGATCTCCACTTGAAAAGGATTTCCCCGATAGACAAACACCGGCCGAGTTATCGCCGCATAAAATTCGGCATTGATCTCTTTCTTGAGGCTTTTTTCCAACAGTTCCTGGCTGATGGGGCTCAGGCAATCCGTCGGCGGAGCCATGATTTTGGTTTTCTGGATTCCCACATAGAGCTTTTCGACCTGCTCCCGGCTCATCTGCCCGGCTTTGGTGTTCGGCAGCAGGGCCGCATTGGCACAGATCTCTTTGGCCGTCCCCGGACCGATGCGGACAAATTCTTCCGTCAGGAATTGCTGTAAGGTTATGGTTTTCGTCAGCTCCAGCATCTTCATTAAGCGGCCCAGCTCCACGCCGTAGGGATGCGGCTTGATCTCTTTGGCTTCCTGCGGCAATTGTTCTGTTCCCCGAGCAAAGATGACCTGATTGGCTTCTGGATTAGTGTACACGATCGTCGCATAAGGATTAATGATGGCAGTCTGCTTCAGGTACTCGTCAACAGACTGGCGGCCTTTCATGTAACTGCCTTCCAGCTCTACCTCGATGCGCGTGCCATGGTCTTTTCCATCCCAATCCACTTCCCGCTCTTCGACAATTTCTGGCGAGTTGGTCTGCGTATTGATCTTCAATTTCATCTGCGTGGCTTTTTTTCCGGCGCCGGTTTTCGAGATGATGGAAGCGGGCTTGCCCGTCGTCAATTGGCCGTATAATACGGTTGCCGAAATGCCGATGCCCTGCTGGCCGCGGGACTGTGCTAATTTATGGAACTTGGAGCCATACAGCAGCTTGGCAAAAATGTTGGGAATTTGCTTGGGAATAATGCCTGGGCCGTTATCTTCGACGCTAATCCGAAAGCGGGTTTCGGCCAGCTGCAACAGCTCGACGCTCATCTCCGGCAGGATTCTCGCTTCTTCGCAGGCATCCAAAGAATTGTCCACTGCTTCTTTCACTGCCGTAAGAAGGGCTCGGCGTGGATTATCAAAGCCCAGCAGATGGCGGTTTTTCTCAAAGAATTCGGCGATGGAAATTTCCCGTTGCTTCTTGGCCAGCTCTTCGGCGGTTTTCTCCATGCGTGCAGAAAGAAAGAAAAATGTTTATAAACGTTATGGTGGGGTTTTGGCATCGTTTTGAAATTTTCTCTTACTCGTGCAACAGCTTTTCCAGTACTCCCTTTGCCTGCTTCAGCCCTTTCCAGTGCTCAGCATACAGCCCAAATTCCCGGGCTGCGGCAACGTTTTCTTCGTCATTATCAAAGTAGACGCACTGCTGAGGAAGAAGCTTGTTTTCTTTCAAGATGTTCTTCCACGCCATTTCCTCTGGTTTCACAAAGCCTGTTTCCCAGGAGAAATAAGCTTTGTTCACGGCAGCGAATAGTTCGGGATAGTGCTGCCGGTAGTAGATGGTTCTTTCCCGGAAATTATTGGACAGCAGGTAAACGTTCACTCTCTTTCGCAGCTGTTGGGCATATTTTACTACTTCAGGCACAAGATGTTCTCCTGAGAACCAGTAATCAAAGAATTCTTTTTCGTCTAAAGAGACTTTCCAGCGTTCCAAGTATGGCTCCCAGAGCTGATAGCAAGAAGGTGCTTCCGGTCTCCGAACCAGAGGCATGATTGCTTTCAAAGCGGCGAAAACTTCGAGAGCAGGAATGCCAAAATCTTTTGCCAAGCGGTCGCTCAGGAATTCGCTTTCCAGAAACACGCCATTCACGTCGAAAATGACTGCTTTTATCATGCACTCCATCTCTAATCAAGCATCTACCCAAACGCTATCTCTTTCCGCTTCTTTTCAAGGAAATGGTACACCGTCTTGTGCATCGACCCTTGGAGGAGCATCGCTAAAGCTTGCCGGGCTACCGCCACATCGGCCGTTTCACCAATAATCGCTACCGTTTTTCCATAGATGGAGATATGCGTATCCGTCAAATGCTCAATTTCCTGTCTTGCCCGGCCTTGCGTCCCGATGATGCGCCCTTTGATGCGCTCCAACGTGTTCTTGCTTTTTCCCGCAATGTCTTTCATGTCGATGAGCTCCAGAGCATAATCCGTCTTGAGCAGTAGGAGCGCAACTTTAGGATTAAACCCCCGGCCAATGGCTCGAACCATCTCCTGCGCCGTATAGAGCAGCAGCCCGTCTTTTCCCATAAGAACTACATCGCCTTCGGGCGAAATCTGCAGCTTAGTGTGCGTGGCTTTTTCCAGCTCTCTTTTTGTTGCCCCTTTCTCGCCGATAAGCACGGCTACCCGTTCCTGGGGGATCTTCAGCTCGTAGGAGAATTCTTCCGCAGGCGCTTCTCCGGGCATTTCAGCCGCTTCTGCTGCGGGGGCTTTGGTTGCTTCTTTTTTCACCATAATGCCTATTTTCCGGCTACTTTTTTAAATATTTCTTCAGAAGATGCTCGCACATGCAATTTGGCAAAGAACTGCACGAGATTTTTTATGTCGCGTTCCAGCAGCTCTTCAGAATTTGGTGTCTTTACCATCGTGGCCTGCGAGAAATCAATGAAGACGGGATTTTCCTTATCATTGAGGATGTTAAATGCCGAAAGGTCGCCGTGAATCAGGCCGCTGCGATACAATTTTTGCATTTCTGCAATAATCAGGTCTAAGAACTGCTGAGGGTTTTCTGGAAGCCCGTCTTTCAGCCGCGGGGCCGGAATGTCCGTGCCGATCATCTCTTCAACAATGATGTGCTGCAGCCAGCCCAAGGCTTCGGGTACGCGCACTTTGGCTTTGGCGGCCCAGAGCAGATTCCGGTACTCCCGCTGTGCCCAGGCAAAGACGATCTGGCGGCGTTGCCGCTGCAAATAGGCATAACGGGGGTCTTTGCCAATATAAGAAAACATGCGCTTAAAGTCGCAATTCTGCACACGGTAAATCTTGACGATAACTTTCTTTCCCTCTTTTTGGCCGATAAAGACATTGCTTTCCTTGCCCACGGAAAGGGGGCTGAGCAGATCATCAAAAACGCCCTGGCTTTGCAGGGTGAAGATGGTGCGGTTCGTAAACTCGTCAAAGACGCCTTTCAGGGTCTTGAAGCGCTCTTGGTATGTTCTGGTGACCATGAAGAGCAAGAAAGAAGCGCGTTTTATATACGTTTGGAAGTGATTTGGCTTTTTTCTGAGATTTTCTTCAGCGTTCTTTCCAGTAACAGAATTCACACTCTTTGTTCCGGGGCGGCTTTTCTCCTTCCAAGAAACCAATTGCAGCCCGGAAGGTTTCTTCTGCATGGGCTGGAGAAACGGCAACTGTGATGAGTTGGTGGTTGAATTTGACAGTACCTTCATTCGTAAAACTATTCGGATAATAGAACAGCAGGAAAGCGTAATTGGCTGTTGAAAAACCTTTCTTTTGCAGGAGTAGCGCATAACATTCCATTTGCAGCGTGTAATAGTCGGGAGTTTTTCTCAGCGGGAACCCCCGTGTCTTGTAGTCCAAGACGACAATTTCTCCCGAACTTGTTTGCAAGGCTTCGTCCAAAGAGCCAGCTAGCGTGTTTCCCCGCTCGTCCGTCCATTGTAAGCCTTTTCGCTGATCTCTCCATTTTCTAAGAAGTTTTTCGTCCGAAAACAAGATAACGTCATCGAGAGCGGCCAATTCTTCAGGAAGGCTTCCTGCTTTTCGATAGGCATCGAACCGTTGTTTGATGATTTTATCCATTCCCGATGGCAAAGAAGGAAATGGTCCGCTCGGCCTTTTATCCCCGTGCCTCTCATTCCAGAAGCAGCGCGGACATTCGACAGAGAGGTTCAGGGCGTGCGGGGAGAGTGTGTATGTCATCATCGTTCACCGCTGCCGTTTCTGATACGCCGCCACAAATTCCGAAGTGGTGGCCTGCTCGGCATTCTTATCTTCCCGTATCCCTCGCACATAGGCAATGCGTAGCGAGTAGAACGTTTTATCATCAAGGCTGCAGGCAAAATCATTTCCTCGATCGATGTTCATGGCTCGTATTTCCAGCACGACGGTTGGCGCAACGTATACCTCGGGCTTTTTCGTTCCTACCACTACATTTTTCGGCAGTGTTGCTTGCTGCTTTCCAACCAAAGCCAAGACATCTTCAGCAAATAAATGGCCTGTAACCGGATTTTCCCGCACCAGATTCACAAACCCCAGCGATTGATACACATCCTTCTCTAGGAGATAGGAACCAACCAGCGCCTGGCTGTATTTATGTGGCGATTTCCCGCGTGATAAGCCGAGAACAACGAGGTCCAGCGGCTCGAATTTTTTGAGCTTGACCCAATGCTTTTTGTCGCTGGGGAGATATTCAAGCAGTGGCTGTTTAAGGACGATACCTTCATAGTTCTCCTGTTGCACTTTTTGCGCATAGAGCGCTACGATATCCCGGGGTGTTTCTGCTATCGTTCGGGAAACCGGAACAATTATTTGATCTTCTCCCAGCACTTCTTCCAGCAGCGCTCTCCTCGTTTCATTCGTTTCCTGAATCTGGGGCACTCCGCTGCTCATCAATATATCAAAAGCCACCAGCTGCACCGGAAACTCTTGGAGTTTTTTCTGAAGATATTCTCGCAGGGCTTTCTCATTAATTCTTCCTGCATAGCGGGCCCGGGCTTGCATTGCTTTAAATCCGTCGTACTTGCCTGCGCTGCCCCGCAGCTCGCCGTCGATGATGGCCTTTTCGAGTCCAAGCTCTTGGAGCCCCTGAACAATTTCCGGAAAACACCGTACCTCAAACTCGCCGGAACCGCGGGTAAACAGTTTCACATCCCGGCCGTCCACATGGACTTGGCAGCGGAAGCCGTCTTCTTTCAGCTCGCAGGCTAAGCTTCCTCCTGCCTCATTGATAAGGCTTTCTAGAAGAGCTACACTCGTCTGGCTTACGGGCAGGTCATTTAAGTCCGCTTCGCTATAGTAAGGTCCCATGGGTTCTATAGGATTTCCAAATGAGATCTTGACCATGTTTTTCTGTTATTTTAGTCAAAGTACTGGTATCCCGCACTCAGACAAAGTAACATGACCTCCACTCCAGCTGCGAAAATCTACAAAGAGATGGTTCCCCCATAATTCTACATCATCGGGTTCATAGATAATAATAGTGCAGGTTTCTGGCTGATGTAGAAATTCTCGATTCCCGTTTATTGCTGCTATAGCTTCTTCAAGGCTCTTTGGTTCTTGTCGTAAAGCGGTAACAAAATCCGGGATGATAACAACCTCTACCCCGGTTCCGTGGTATGCTTCCAGCCTGGCTCTTAATTTTAACGGTAAAGACAGATTAAGGGGATTGCTGAAATAGGGATTCAGCTCTTCATCACTCAAAGAAAACCGCTTTTTGAAGTACTCTCCGTATTTTCTTGCCACCGCTGGGGGGAGATGGGTATGATCAAGAGATAACCGGTCTATAGCAGCCTTTTTTTGGGGTGCCAAGTATTCGAAAAGCTGTTGTGCAATAGCATTCTCCTGCTCATGCTGGCTGCATCGTACATAAACAAATTTTTGTTTACTGTGTTCCGTAACTATATCAAGATACTTTAAGCTCTTTTCTGAGAGAGGGTTTTCAATGTTCATGGTTTTTAAAAATGACGCTCTCTTTATAAACATTATCTATCACAACTTGACAGTACTAATAATTACGAAACATTTATATAATAGCACTATTTTTAAGTGGTATAACACCTCAAAACCACCTCTTTTCCGCTTAGGGGAAGTCACCTTTCCTTGAGCGGAGCCAAAGGCGTAAGCCTTTGTGCTCCTCAGCAGGCCGGGTCAAACCGGCTTGTTGGGGTTTTTCGTTGTTGTAATGTTTCCTTTTTCAGATTTCTCGCCCGAAACATTTATAAAATAAGGACTGCAAAATTTATCCAGAGCCCGAGGTGAGAGTACCTGCGGGAGCCGACGGGAAACCCAAGCAATGAACTCGGGGGTTACGTTCGGGCTTCATTCCTTTCAATACTAGAGAAAGATAGAGCCTTTCAAACTTCACGTGCTTCACGAAGGAGTGAAGCGTATCCATTCGTACCAGAGTAAGAGAAGAATAAATCTAATCCAAAGAAGCAAGAAAGCCGTTCTGTTTTTCTGCAGGGTTTATCGAAGGAATGCATCAATACA
>DATDWF010000055.1:0-2416 GCA_035289745.1 Candidatus Nanoarchaeia archaeon | reverse complement strand
GCTCGCCTGCGTGGGGTACGTCGTAGTCGTCGTTAAGAAGTGCTCCGCAGGAGCGCGCGCTTGAAAATGGGCCTTTCTTAGACTGTAGTTGCCGGAAAGTTCAGTCGGTTTATGATGTCTATCTTTCAGTATCTCATCATCTTCAGCACTTTTTTCCGGAGAGAAAGCGGATATGGCTGCAGATATTTTTTCAATTTCTTCTGGTCAACCTTTTTCTTGAATTCCTTTTGGACTGCAGGGCTGATGCCTTGCTTAAAATACACCATATCAATCAGCGTCTTTTCCGTATCAGAATACGGCACAGCAAAGCGGTCTGCACTTGGCGCCATGCCAAAATAATATTTGGTATCAAGATGGCGAATCAGCACATTGCTTCCCAGCACCTTCCGTATTCCCCGCCGCACTTTTCTCGTCGTCAGGATGATGGGGATGGTCTCCTGCTCCCAAAAGCCATGGTAGCTGACGGCGTCCTGCAATCCCAGATACGCCGGCTGGAAGCAATACACCGCTAAAGAAGCTTCATCATGGGTGGTGTACCAGCCTTTCGCCAGGGGCTTTAGCTTTCCTTGGCGCACCAGATTATGAACGAGCTGCTTTCCATAGCCTTTCACTTTTTTTTTACCCGTAACCAGCCGTTGCAGAGAAGCAAAACTTATTACTGGGCTTTTGGCCAGAAGTTCCCCTATTGCCTGTTGGTATTTTTGCTTTCCCATGCTATGGCCACCGTTTGATATACTCGACCATCTTCTGCGACGAGGGCACCAGCCCTTCGAGAATAAGAACTGCCAATTCCGGCTCATCAACCGGCTTTTGAAAAGCAGCAATCAGCCGCTGCAGCTCTGGCCGTACTTTTGCGGGGTTCTTTACTGCTCGCAAAAGAATGATGATGTCATAAAGGTCCCGTATTTTTCTTCTTTTCAGATAGGCTTGGACTTTTTCTTTGATCAAGTCTTCAGGAGATAACGTGTAGATGGGGATGATGTTTCCTTCTGCCGTGAAATAGTCTCCGAGAATTCCATCTACGGTTCTCCACACTGCCTCAAAGCGCACGGCCACCCTATTCAAGGTGAGTTGGGAAAAAAGGCTTTTTTCTCCTATTTTTTTCTTTTCTATCTGAAATCCCTGCTGCTGGAGTTTTTGGAAGAAGGCATTGAGTTTCTGCTGGTCTTTGGGCAGATATACATCAATGTCTTCCGAGAAGCGGTTCCCCTGATAACAGCGCCAGATAGCTGTACCACCGTGCATAACCGCAGAAGCGATTATACTAAAGAGGACTTCTACAATAAGGTCTTGCGCCCGGGCAATATCCCGGTGGGCTTGTTTTTTAAGCTGCTGGATGATCGGTTTCATAAAGATCAACAAAAGTTACATATATATATAACTTTCGTCAACCGTCATTAACGAGCGCCAAAAGCGCTTTTTGCCTCCTAATCTCCAGAAGCTCTCGCCTCAAACTGCTCGCTCAAATTTTTCTGGGGGTTTACAGCTTCCTTCAATCATTATCCACTCGGGGCGCCAGAATAAAACTCAGAGAAAGCTTATCGATTACTTTATAGTCCAGTTGCAGCGGATAATCATTCGTAAAGCGCAGCGTGACTTTGTCTGCCAGCTTGCTGCCCGCAATCATTTTTCGTAAGTATTCCAAAGAATATTTTGCTTTATGTTTGTCCTCACCGTCAACCCGGATGGAGGTATTTTCATTGGGCTGTATTTCGATGAACGCCTTAGATAATTCCCCTTCCGCTTTCACGGAAAGCTTCTCCGGCTCGCCTAACAGCGTCACGGATTCCGCTACGACGCTCACATCTTCAATCGCATCCGCCAGCTGCTGGGCGTCCATCTCCACGCTAAGCGGGAACCGTAATTCCGGCACGCGCTGCTCTTTGGCATCGGCTTCCAGGACCGGCACGGAAAACGCCCGTTTTGTGGCGCTTTTCAGGATGATCTTGAACTTGTTTTCTTCTGTTTCCAAAGTCAGCACATCGTCGTTCTTCGCCCGGCGGAGAATCTGGCGCACCTGGTTCAGATTCACCGTCACTTCTTCCGAGCCAGAAACCTCATATTGCGTAAAGCAGCTGCTGAGCAGCTTGAAGACAACCATCGCTACATTCGCCGGGTCCATGGCCACCACTTCCAGCCCGTCGACCGTGGCTTTAAACTTGACTTCGCTTACGAGATCAGAAATGATAGCCACGCTTTCTTTAAAGTACTTGGGATCGGCGAGAACCAGTTTCATGTCAAAACCTCGAGCGGGCCGTTCTTTATATAATTTACTGTGTTCTACTCGCTAGTTGCAACCTTTTTTGCTCACTGCGTTCGCAAAAAGATTTGATAAAAATTCCCTCTAGTGAGGCTTCATTGCATTCAGCCTCACGATGAACTCTTTTTGGTTCATCGGGAAAGAGCATCAACGACT
>DATDWF010000054.1:0-4395 GCA_035289745.1 Candidatus Nanoarchaeia archaeon | reverse complement strand
GTGAAAAAAATCGTATTCCGAAACTTCTTTGGCATCGGCTGTATGCACTACATACCGACGCTTAATCCCCTGATAGTTCTGCCCTAAAGCCTGCTGATATAAGCGTTCAAGAATGCGGTCGCGCCAAAACACCTCAGTCTTCACAATTTTTTTCTTCTCATCGTCCATCGAGCCAGAAACATCCATCAAATCAATGATGAGCGCACTTGCCAGAGGGATATTTTCAATGGCCGGAGCACGATACCGAAAATCTTCCCGAGAGGGAATGAGGGGATCGCCGGGCTGGTACGTGCCCGTGGCAATGGACCTTTTGAGCGCTTGCTTTAAGGTCCGGCGAGGATGCCGCAAAGACTGCGGCCCAGTCCGCGAGATGGAATCATACCGGACTCTTTTTTCCGTAATATCGCCAGAATCCGTCGGCTTCAGCTTCGGGAGCCGTAAGTCTTCAATAAGCAGATCGGCCAATTCTTCACAGGAAAAATCAACATTGTCGCCTTCCTCAAAGCCACTGTCACCGGCACCACTGCCATCCCCGGGCTGATCGCCAAAAAGCAGATCGCCTTCTTCTCCGTCGCCAGCACTCACGCCGCCGATGCTCCCCCGATCGTACTCAAAATGGGGCATATGGATGACTGGAATATCTATAGAAACCCTTTTGCCATTTTTAGAAATCCGCATCTTCTCCGAGCCGATGTACCGCCCCAGCTTTTTTTTGAGCAGCTGCTTCACTTTCTGTTTGTAGCGTTGGTTATCAGCATCGATGCGGCTCGCCATGTTCTGCTCTGTACCTCTTTTTGGCTGCTTTTCTTATTAGGGGTAAAGAAAGAGCATATAAAAACTTTTACCAGAAAAAAGACAAAAAGAAGCATATTCACGATAAGCAAAAACCATATAAAAGCGCGCTTTGTTATAACCCCCATGTCTCTGCCCATCAATCTCCAAACGCGAGAACTCTATGGTATTGACCAATTTGCCGTCGATGCTTCCTATCGCAGCCATCTCTCTGGGATTCTGATCCCCGAAGGAGAAATCACGTCACGGGTAGCAAGGCTGGCAGAAGAAATCTCAGCGGATTATAATGAAAAAGACATCATTGCGCTTTGCATGCTTGATGGAGCGATGCGCTTCTTTGTGGAATTGCTGTACAGCGAGCCGATGAAAGTCCGGTTCGAAGTGGAAACCCTGAAAGCAAAAAGTTATGCAGGAGATGCCTCGACCGGAAAGGTCACTTTTTCCGGCTTTGATTTTTCAAAAGCCGAGGGCCGGGACGTTCTTATTGTTGAAGACATCATTGATACCGGAACAACGATGCGGGCCACGCTGGACAAACTGGCTGCGCAGGGCGCAAAGAGCACCAGCATTGTGGCACTGCTGACCAAGCCGGAACGGCACCAGCCCGGCTTGCAAGAACAGCTTGCTGCTCATCCTCTCTATCTCGGCTTTCTCATCCCCGACGAATTTGTGGTCGGCTATGGCTTAGATTATAATGGTCATTATCGCGGATTGCGGCATCTGGGCGTGCTGAATGAAGAAGCGTTTGAGCTGGCACAAACCAGAAAATGAGCAGCAAGGTCATGGACGAGCAATTACCAAAACTCCCCTAACTGTTTCTGTTCTTTCTTCTCTTTCAGCAGCCTGCTCGTCGATAAGAGCAGAGAAAGATCAAAAGAAAATTTCTTCTTAGCGAGCGCCCGAGCATACGTCAATAATAACTCTTCCGATGAAAAACGGAGGGGAGGCGCCACCAGGCTTTTCCGCGCCGCTTCCCGGCACACCCAGACGCCCAGCGGCACGTTGTACTCGGGTGTTATAAAGCGCAGCACCAAGCAGGCCTGCTGCCGCTTGAGCTCTTTTATTTTCTCCAGGATAGGAAGCCGAGCTGCATAATAGCCGCCGGCACATTCTTCTGCATACGTTTTCCGTCCTTCATACCCTTCAAAATCCGTCGAATATCTATAGCCGTTCTTTGACCAGGGGTTTACCGCTTTATCGAGATAGGTCTCAAAAAGCTCATAGCTCCACACCTGCGGGAAGAATAAAACCAGATAGTAATTCCCCCAGCCGCCACCGAAATATGCCAGATACTCGCCTATAGGAAAGTCTTTCACTTCAGCAATCAACTGCTTTCCCAGGGTATCGTCGACAGCAGTGATGCTCCATCTCGTCGGAACGAGCTTGCGGCTTTGCTGCAATCCCACATTGGCTGTTGATATCAGTTTTGTCAAAAAATTCTCTTCAAAGCCTTTTCGATAGAGCTGCAGGAGCGCTGGAGCAGCTTTCAAGTCCGTATCAGCAACCACCCGCTCAGCACGGGAATCAACAGAAGGATTTCCCGTAAGCTGGGCGCTTTTAATCTCGGAAGCGGGCCCGAAAGGGATGATCTCCCGCTCGGATTTTACATCGAGTTTTGGCTGCTTTTGCAGGCTGACTTCCACAGCAACGCTGCGCTTTGCCATTCCGACCTCTTTGACAATATCGAGAAAACGATGGCTCTGGTGTACGGCTTTGACGTTCCAACTGGTCCGGGAATTGACCAGGCTATACCGCCGGCTGGCAACGTCACCGATGGACGTGTTCTGAGCGCTCCACTGCCGCGGTGAATCGTAGCTGCTAACGTCGCCGAGAAATTGCGGGCTGAGAATGCCGATGTTGACTTTCGGATAGCCAAACTTTCCGATGAATGGCGCAGGAGCAGAACCCTGAAAATCCTGCTTAAACTGCTGCTGGACGTGCAAGCGGGGGATTTGCTCAATGTCCCGGTATTTGACGCGCTGGATGTTCATCTGCTGATGGCGTTACCTTTCTGGTTAAGGCATCATATGGACTCTGCACTTTTAACAATTGTGGGGCTGCGAGATGCACGTAAATCATCGTCGTTTCCATCTTGCTATGCCCGAGCAATGGCTGCACTTCAAGCACGGAATAGCCATTCTGAATGAGATGCGTCGCAAAAGAATGGCGGAGCATATGCGGATGCACTCTCTTCTGGAATTTGGCTTTCTGCCAGGCTTTTTTGAGAATCTGCCGAACACTTTGTGGTGAAAACGAGCCATGCCATCCTCGAAAAAGCCAGTCGTCAGCAGCAAGGTTCTCTTTGGTGATATGGGCAAGCAGCTCTTCTTTCAATGTTTGCGGAAGAATAAACAAGCGGTCTTTTCTTCCTTTTCCCTGCCGTACCCAGCCATAATTGCCCGCAAAATCAAAGTCTTTTATTCTCAGATGTACGACTTCACTCACCCGCAGCCCGGCGCCGTAGAGTAACGAAATTAACAGCCGGTGCTTCGCATTTTCTATTGCGCTGAGTATATGAGCCACTTCCTCTTTGTTCAGAAACTCCGGCAATCGCCGCGGCTTCTTCTGCAAAGGGATATTGAGAGTAAGCCGGCGATGCAAGACCTGCTCGTAGAAGAATTTCAGGGCGTGCACGGAGACGTTGATAGTGTTGCCGGGAGCATTCTTTTCAATAAGGCTATCCAAAAATGCCAGAACATCTTCTTTTTTCACCGAATACGGATCTTTAGGCGTGCGCCGGAAAAAGCGTTCTACACCAAAGCAGTACGTCTTTATCGTTCTGGGGCTTAATCCTCTGCGCAAGCCCTCTTTTACAATCATACGCGAAATGTCCATTTTCTCACCGAAATAGTTTTATATGGAAGCGCTGGGAATAGTTTGAGAGCCAAGCTCTCTAACTTGCCAGAATTTCTTTGAAATTCTGAGCATGAACCCGGAAGTCCGCTAAGACAGAGTTGCCTTATGTCCTATCGGTTTAGCGATGGGATTTTAAGACTCTCGCACTAGCAGATTATGCAACGCTGCCTATTCTCTTCAGTGAGGGTAGTCATTTATTAGCTTTGTCCGCAGCTGTCCAGTGTGTCCAGTGGCTCTTTTCATTGGCTAAAAGTCAAAGATACTGACAATACACACCCCCTTGCACTGGACAAGCATCATGTCCAGTGGTTGCCGGCTTTTCCTTGTTGTATCAGTATTTTCTGCACGTTCATTCCTTCCCTTTTTGGTTTTCTTACGGGAACTTGGCAGGCAGATGGTTGCTTTCGCTTGGCAGCGAGAACCCACCTCAGCCCACCTGCGCCAAAGGGTGAGAAAAAACAAAAAAGGTGATGAACCATGCAAGAAAAACAGTACGAACAGGTCATGCGGACCAACCAGGAAATCCTGGACAGCTTGTGCCGGGAGATGCGGACTATCGCAGCCTATGCGAACATCTCTCCAGCTTTGAAGAAGCGGCTCTATGCTGCGGAATACTGGGCGAAATACATGATGCAGATAAACAACAACTGCATCCTCAGTTATTGGGGCACAAAGCCCTGATTTTCTTTCTTTTCAGGAAGAACGCTTTTCGTGGTTATGGGTTCGTTTACAGCCCCCGTAACCTCA
>DATDWF010000053.1:0-4811 GCA_035289745.1 Candidatus Nanoarchaeia archaeon | reverse complement strand
CTTATTTCTATTTTCTTTAATTTCTTTATCAGAAAGATGAGAGACTAATGCATCAAATTCTGAGACAAAAAGCTGTGCTTCTGTAAGCATTATTTTCACTTTATTCTCTTGATCTACCTTTATGTAATATTGAGCATCTATTCTCTTCTCTTTATGCTCGTTAATTATCCTCGTTTTATCCTCCCCCAATAAAATACCCACAGCGAGGATTGAACAAGAATGATTTTCGCATTTTACTCCGATTCCCTGAAGGAAGGAATAAAGAGCATAATATTCCGCGTAATAAATAGCCACCGTCGTCCAAAGCATATCTTTGTCTTCAAAATTTTTTTGAGCTCGAAGTAAAGAAGATTTTGCTTGTTCAAGATAGGACCTTGATACCCTTTCATTGGGTTCAACTATTTTCAGCCCCCCTTTTATCTTAAAACACCACTGCAACTGTTTATTTGTTTGTTGGGCATAAAACCCCATTGCTTGCAATGAATTTAATAGGTTCCCAACAAACATTAAAAAACCCCGCAGCTTGCTGCGGTTTGGTTTTTTATTTTCCATAATAACTCCACAGAGCATTTACATAAAAAGAGTGGTTGTTTAAAATGATATGGTTCAGTTCTATCTCTTTTATTAAACTTTCTTGTTCTTTAAGTGCCTTTAAAAAAGTTTTTTCGGTGAGATTAAAGTGATGGGGCTTGAAAGGCAGGAGATGAAAAGGCAATGTTATTTCTCTCTCGGAGACCAGGAGCAGGTCCACATCAGAATTTTTATCTGCGGTGCCCTTGGCGAAACTTCCAAAAACGATGAGGGGAGCAGTTGTTTTTATGCTTTTTAGAAATAGTTTAAAGGGGGGATATTTTTCCATAAATAAGCCGGTTTGATAAATCTCAGCGTGAAGTAAAGAGAATTTAGCTCTAATGTTCTCAAGATTCAAAGAGAAATATTTATTTTTTCCGTCTATTTTGCTCTTAAGAATTTTTAGGTGTTCTAAAGATGCCAGAGTATTTTGGCACGTCTTCAGTGGCAGTTTTGAAAGCTTGCTTATCTGTCTCAGGTAGAATTGGGAAGTATAATCCCCCCGGTAGAGGGAGATTACTTCAAACTCATTGTTTCTAATGTGATACATATGTATCTATTTTTATACGTAACTATTAAAAACTTTCGGTTTTCAGAATGAGGAATTAAATAATATCTTCTTCCGCCACCACGATGAAATCACCCGTAGCCATAACAGCCGAGAACGGAATAAGAATGCCACCTTCTTTGGTGCGCTCCAGCTCCATCTTCTCGGTATAAACCGTCGGATTCCGCAACAGCAGATGAATTAACTCGCCAGAACCAATCTCAAAGACTAAATCCCCCACTTCACCAAATTTCTTGCCGGATTTGGAAACAATAGTCTTCCCTATCAGTTCCCGAGAATAGCTGCGGTCTTTTTCTGCCATGGTTTCACTTTATTCTTGAATAAAAAACAAATAGGGTACTGAATATTTAAAGTTTACGGTGGTGCATCGTCAAGATTTGAAAAGAGATTCGAAAAGATAAGTATTTATAGCTAAAATGGTTTATTAAAACCTATGGTTGAAAAGAGGCTTATCCTGATAGTCGGAGCAGTGATTCTCCTCTCTTTCAGCATTATAAACCTCTTTTCGCTGATTCACTTTACCGGCAGCGCCATCAGTTCCAACACTGGAGACGTGCAGCTGTGCCTGGATGGCCCCCCCACGATAACGGCGATTGCAGATCAAAGTGTTACTGCCGGGAATACGCTGAGCCTGACTGTAGTTGCGAGCGATGGAGATGACAATAATAGTCTCACATTCTATGACAATACGTCCTTCTTTGCCATTGGCAGCAGTACGGGGATCATTAGCTTCGCTTCCTCTTCTGCACAGGTGGGAAGCCACGACATCCTCATCACCGTAGAAGATGATGCGGGCTGCTTGGCACAGAATAGCACGGATACTTTCACCCTGACAGTGGCTGCGGCTGCAGCCGAGGCTGCTGCTCCTGCAGCTGCCGCAGCAGGCGGTGGAGGCGGAGGAGCTGCAGCGCCAAGAAAGGCTCCCGAAGTTTCTTTCGACCTGAGCGAAGAAGTCCTGAAAGTGACGCTGAGCGAATCACAATCTCTGGAACGGACCCTGCGAGTGAATAATACGGGAAAAGTTCCGTTGGAAATAGAAGTGGAAAATCCGCTCAGCCCGTTAGTAGACGTCTTCCCCAAGCACTTCGAGCTGCAGCCGGAAGAAAGCCGCACACTCGTCATTTTCTTCAATCCCGGCAAAAGCGCCCGGCCGGACGTATACAGCGGCTTGCTGCGATTCAAAGGGACATACAACGACTTTCAAGTTATCGAGGAAGCTGCGGTTGTCCTTGAAATCGAATCAGAAGTCGTGCTTTTTGATGCCAGCGTTGACGTCCTCAAGAAAACGCTGCTCCCAGGAGAAGACCTGAAAGCGACCATAACGCTCGTCGATTTACGGCGGCAACAGCATCCTGCCGATGTCAAACTTATC
Source organism: Candidatus Nanoarchaeia archaeon (assembly GCA_035289745.1). Taxonomy (GTDB): domain Archaea; phylum Nanobdellota; class Nanobdellia; order Woesearchaeales; family GW2011-AR9; genus JAUYQE01. The sequence goes on along the minus strand of DATDWF010000053.1, from coordinate 2,301 downwards.
TACACCGTTACGGACGTAAAGAATGCAAAATTCTATGAAGAAGAAGAAATCATCAGCCTGGAACAGCAAGCGTCGTTCTCCAAAACTATCCCACTGCCGGCCACCATCCCCACGGGTGACTACGTTTTCAGCGTCAAAGTGCTCTTTGAGCAATCTTTTGCGACGGCTACGGAAATCTTCCACATCGAAGCGCCCTTGGCGCAGCTCGCTTCACGGCTCGCAAAGCCTTTTTCCAGCCCATCCGTCTTGCTGCTCATTCCTGTCCTCGCTGTCCTAGCCATAGCGACGTTTGTCCTGCTCTACTTCCTGCACCGCAAGATTGGCCGGCAGAAAGTCCGGACGGTGGTCGAAAAGACAGTCACCACAGAGAAAATCATCAGAGAGAAACCGATTATTAGAGAAGTTGTCAAAGAAGATACGGGCGCCATCCGCAGCGCGCTAAAGCGCAAGCTGGCAGCGCTGGAAGAAGGGCATCAGAAAGGCTTTATCCGGGAAAAATCATATCAGGAAGCGAAGAGGAGATTGGAGCAGATGCTGCGGGGAAAATAGGAAAAAGCGTCTTGGTTTTTTTCCGTACTGCCGACGAAAAAAGCACTTTTTCGGAGCCGGGCAATCTGCCAAAAGGTTTATAAATCGCCTTTCCTTTGTCTTTGAAAAAAGAAAAAGAGCGTGCACTCGTTTATGAAGTTAAAAAAAGAGAAAAATCTTCTTAAGGAAGCGTTGCAAGATTTGGATAGAGAATTAAAAACGCTCTGCTCCTCGAAAACACAGCTGGAAAAAATGCTGGGAGGCACGTCTTCCAAACTGGAAACCATCAAAACCCAGCAGCTGAAGTTACGGGATCTGATCTCTTATTCCATGAAAAAAGAAACCGATCTGGTAAAACGGAAAACTTCTATCGAAGAGAAGATGGCTACGATTGAGAAGAAAATTGAAAAAGTAAAAACGATTGGACAGGAGCTGCGCGGGGTTTAGGCCGAGCAAGTTTCTCCATTTTTGAGGCACGAGAGATTTATTTTTTCTGGAAACAGATGCGAACCGTGCCGGTATAATTCCCATCATAAACATCTTGGGGCACCAGAAGCCGGAAAGTAACCTGCTGCGGCTCTTGAGCAGCAAGCTGAAAGGTTGCAGGGTTGATGGACAGCCAGGGTGCCAAAGTGCCGTCTGCAACCAGGCGAACCTTGGCATCGAACGGGTATTGCACGTTCATAGAGCGGACCACTTCGGCGTTCGGAGAAACGCCCCCAAATTTCAGGCTGTCCGTGTCGGTGTTAAAGCCCAGGAAAGCTCTTCCGGGCACGGTGCGCACTTCTACGGAAGCGGGAATTTCCTGCAATTCGGAGCAGCGCGGCCAAGAAAAAAAAATAGAGACACCGAAGAGGAGAATAACCAGAATTAAAAAAAGAGCAGCTTTCTTACGGGATAACACCAACATATTCTTGCCAGGCATATTCTTCTTCCGATGAGCGAACCAGTACTTATTTCTTACTCTTTTCCGGCTCGGTTTTCGCGCGTTCATTCCGGCGCTTCATCTGCAGAAGAAGGATCACGAGAGCGATGGCGAGCAGGATGCTCAGGACGAGCGTCGTGATGAGAAGCAGGGGGGTCTTTTGCTGTTGAGGAGCAGCTGCTTCTTTGACCAAAACGGTGATGGGCACCTCTTTCATCTCTCCCTCAAAGAACAGTTCAATGTTTCCGGCATAGCTTCCCGGCAAGAGATCAACTTTGGCAAGGCTTTTAAGTACGCTTTTTTCCCAGGGATTGAGGGAAATGCTGGGCGTTTGCAGGATCTCTTCATCGTTCAGGAATACTTTGGCATAGACATTCTTTAAGACGTCACCCCAGCGGCTCTCTACTTCGACGAAAAATTCATTGAAGCCCTGCTCAAGAACCTGCGAATAATTGAGCAACGAGATATCGATGGCGCCGATTTTGAACGTGGTGTTTAAAGCAAGTTCCTGGCCATCGTAAAAGACCATTGCCCGGGCACTATATTCGTTGGCTTCTAAGCCTTTCGTCGGAAAAGGGGGGGCACGGAGCATTATAGAAGAAAGCGATGGCAAAGGCTGCTCATCAGTCGTCAGCTTTCCGATGGAACGGTTCTCTTTGTCAAAAACCGTAATCTCGCTGCTTATCGCATCAATGTCTTGGTACGAGCGGCTTTGCACGCTGATTTTGAAATTGATGGGCGTCCCTTCGTTCACGCTCGGCGCAATAAGCTCGGCAGCAATTTCTTTTTCATACGAGTAGACTTCGACCTGGAAAACTTTGGAAACTGCCGTTAAAGAGCCTATGCCT
>DATDWF010000052.1:0-2282 GCA_035289745.1 Candidatus Nanoarchaeia archaeon | reverse complement strand
TTCTGTCAGCGGATTGCTCGCCCCTTTTTCAATGCCGGCTTCTTTCTTGATAAGCGCGGCCGCTGGCGGCGTGCCAATAACGATAGAGAATTCTTTGGTTTCCGTATTAACCGTCACTTTGACGGGGACCTGCATGCCTTTCAGGTCAGCCGTTTTCTTGTTTATCTCCATAACTACTTGACCGATGTTTACACCTGTTGGCCCTAACGCTGGCCCTAACGGCGGGGCGGCAGTTGCTTTGCCCCCTTCCACCATTATTTCGACGGTTTGCAGTACCATTTTCAGTGTATAATCCCCCTCCATTTATGGGGGTATTTTTAAGGCTTTTGGTAAAGATTTGCACTTTTTTAAGAAAGAAATCGAAACATTTATAGAAGTATTTCATCTTTCAGTACAGCGTAAAAACGAGGTGCTTCCATGAAAAAACATTTCTTTTTTGTTCTGATTCTGGCCATTTCCATTTTCCTAGCCGCCTGTTCCCAACAAATTCCCCAAGAAAAAGTATTCGTGGAGTTAGAAACCCTCTCTGATGAAGAGCTGGAAGCCGTGCTGGTGAGCCCGGATGCCCTTACTGGCATGCTTTCTGCTGAAACAGCTCGAGCGCTGGCCGCCCTTACCTGGCAAGAATGTTCAGACAGTGATCTAACCGCCAATAAAAATGGAAAAAATCTTCTGGTGAAAGGAGCCGTTCGGATAAACTATTCAAAGCAGGGCTTTCAAAGATTCATGACTTATGTTGACTATTGCCTGAACACCAGCCACCTCCGGGAGTATTATTGCAAAAAAGAAGGTGAGGGGTACGGGAGACTGACCATGAGCTGTCCAGAGATACGGCAAAGAAGCTGCGCAGGGGGAGCATGTTTTTGATATTCATTTGGATGTGAGACAAAAACTTTAAGAACAAAGAGAGATTTATCTCTATTTACAAAGAGGTGTTGGTCATGAAAAAAATCATTGTTTTAGCATTTGTGCTTCTTTCCGCTTTGTTCGTGTTGGCATGTGCCCCGCAGCCGTCAGAAGAAGATGCGTTAGCAGAGCTTGAAGAGCTGTCCGATGAAGACCTAGATGCAGCTCTGGCGGAAGAAGAGGGCGCGGTTGCTGGACAAGCCATCTATAAAGCGCCTGCTGCTGTTAAAAAAACAGTTAGCCTCTTCAAATGGGAGAGCTGTTCTGATTCCGATGGCGGCATAACCACCGAAGAAGCAGGAACCGTTACGTTGACGTATACCTATTCAGGCAATCCTGCTAAAAAAATCTATAGTGACCGCTGTCTCAATGCTACTCGGGTGGTGGAGTATTCCTGTGCTCCCGATAATTCTTATCGCCGGAGTATCGTAACTTGTTTCGATGGCTGTATCAACGGTGCGTGCTATCAGCGAGTAACTCCGCCGCCTATAGATTCTGATAATGATGGAGTTAGCGATAGTGCTGATCTCTGCCCGGCAACTTCTGTGGGCGACGCTGTCGACACGAACGGCTGCTCAGAGATACAGGTTGACAAAGATAGTGATGGCATCTGTAATCCGAGTGCTTCAAGTGCCGGGCCAAGCACGTGCACGGGGAGTGATAATTGCCTGGGAACGGCAAATGCCGACCAAGCGGATGCTGATGGGGATGGTATTGGGGATGCTTGTGAACTTTCACCGTAAGTAAATCAGTCCGGATAAAGAGTAACCTTTATCAATTTCTTTTTTATTTCTTCTTTTATCCCATGAAACTCCATATCTACCTCTTCCGCCACGGCCAGACGACGTACAACGAGCGCGGCTGGTTTACGGGCTGCCTGGATGCGAAGATGACAAAATCCGGATATCGGAGTGCCGGAACGATTGCCCGAAAGCTCCAGAACAAGAACATTGATGTTGCCTACCATTCGCATCTTTCCCGTTCCAAAGAGACGCTGAAAGAGGTGCTGCAATTTCATCCCGAATGCTGGGAGATCCTCGAAGACGACCGCCTCATCGAAAGGTGTTATGGAAATCTGGAAAGCCGAAGCCATCGCTCGTTTCAGGAAGAGATGAAGAAAAAAGTGCTAGCAGCAGTCGAGCAGAAGTATGGGAAGCTGGAGAACCCTTCACGCCAGAGATTTGGTGCGGAAGCCGCTCAGCAGATCTTTCAGGCTGTGCATCGGTCTTATGACATCCCTCCGCCGGACGGCGAAAGCCTGAAAACCGTCGAGAAACGGGTGCGCTCTTTCATCAAAGACCTGCTGAAAAAAATGAAAAAAGAGCGGATTAACGTCGCTATTTCTGCCCATGGCAATTCCATGCGGCCTTTCCGCC
>DATDWF010000051.1:0-8775 GCA_035289745.1 Candidatus Nanoarchaeia archaeon | reverse complement strand
CCAAACCCGTCGCTAAAGGACTTGCAATTGCTGGAGTAGTTGGAGTCCTGGGGATCACTGGGGGCGTCGCTTACGAGATGGTAAATGGCGGAAGTATTCGAGGTTCTCCCGAGTACCGGCGGTTGGAAGAGATTACGGAGCAGCAAGGGCATCTTGCACAGGAATATATCAACTGCACGGCCGATCCTGCTGCCGACTGTAGCTCCGCTCGAGCAGAATACTTATCACTAAACGCAGAAGCTGAGCAAATTACTAGTGGTCAAACCTATATGGCGTTCGTTGCGGAAGAGGCAGCAATCGACTCACGCTACCCCTTTTGGGTTGCGGGAGTTGCAGCTGCCAGTCTTCTCACTATAAGTGGGATCTCTGTGCATGAGCGTCGGAATAGGGAAGAGCTGATAGCTGTTTTGGAAAAAATCACAACCGTTTCCGGCGAAGCAGACAAGAGACTTCAAAAGATCAAAGAAACTCTTGGGGGATATGCTGACGAATATAGCCGTAGGGCTGACTCTCATTCATCTTCCCCTTCAAACAAAGGAACGAACAACCCCCGCAATTAATTACTACACCATCTCCCATGAAAACCACCAAAGACCTCCGAAAACTGTCGGAACGGGAATTGCACGAACGCTTAAAAGAATTTAAAAAGGAACTGCTGAAATTAAACGGGCAAGCCGCGACGGGAGCGAATCCCGCCAATCCGGGAAAGCTGCGGCAGACTAAGAAGAATGTAGCGAGAGTCTTAACGCTCCTTACGGAAAAATCGATGCTCAAAACAGCTAATCCAGAAAAAACCAAAGAGGTGCCAGCTTAAAGGCCTATGGTCGGTGTGTGTAACCAGTGTGGATTGCCCCAGGACCTCTGCGTGTGCGAGGTCATTGCGCGGGAACAGCAGAAAATAACCGTCAAGACGGAAAAGCGCAAGTTCGGGAAGGTCTATACGATTGTCGGCGGGATCCGCAAAGAAGCGAATGTCGAAGAAATCACACGCCGCCTGAAGACCAAGTTCGCCTGCGGCGGGACGGCCAAAAGCGGCCAGATCGAGCTGCAAGGGAATCACAAAGACCGAATCAAGCCGGTGCTGGCGGGCTTGGGATTTCCCGAAGAGACCATCGAGGTGGTGTAGGAGCCATCAGAAGCAGGCTTTCTGGTGGATGAACGCAGATGAAAAAAGCAGTGTTTCCGCACGAGCTCATCGGCGAGGAAGTTGTCGTCGTAACAGCGGCGAACCCTGCGCTCCTGGGCATAAGTGGGAAAATCGTCGATGAGACGAAAGCGACGATCCGCGTGCTGCAGGAAGGGGGGATAAAAACCCTGCTGAAGAGCGCCGTGACTTTCAAGCTGGTGCGGACTGGAAAAGTCATCGACGGAAAAACGCTGCTCAAGCGTCCGGAAGACCGCCTGAAAGGATAATTCATCCATCACGCTCAAACAATACGTGAGAAAAGACCAACAAGAAAGGAAACAACAAAGAAAAAAAAAATCAAGAAAACAAACTGAAAAATCAGAAACAAAAAATGAATCAAACACCAAGAGCCGTCCTGGGCATTGCAGCGCCCCAGGAAGCCTGTACCGATAAAAAATGCCCGTTCCACGGGGAGATTTTGGTAAAGCGGGAACTCTATCCCGGCAAGGTCATCAAGCGGGACAGCAACCGCTCCGCAACGATCGAATGGAGCCGCAACTATTACGTGCCCAAGTACGAGCGGTATGAGCTGCGGAGATCCCGCCTGCGGGTGCACAATCCGACATGCTTGAATGCGCAAATAGGGCAGGACGTGCTCGTGGCCAAGACGAGGCCGTTAAGCAAGATGAAGCATCACGTTATTATTCAGGTTCGCAGCAAGGCGGAACAGCCTCTGGCGGAAGCTGAATCTGCGCCCGATGCGAAGAAAAAGAAAACGAAGAGGGCTGCCGCATGAAAGCCGTTAAAGCGAGAGTCACCAGAGGACTGCCATCGCAAGCATACGTAGAAACCTGTGATAATTCCGGAGCTAAAGTCCTGAAAATTACCTCGGTGAAGGGTCACAAGACGGTGCGCGGCAGAATCCCCGCCGCTGGCGTCGGTGATTTCATCTTAGGAGCAGTAAAGAAAGGGAAATTAGAGATGCGTAAGACAGTAGTTCCAGCTATCATTGTCCGGCAACGCCGGCCATATCGCCGCCTGGATGGCATGCGGGTGCAGTTTGAAGATAACGCCGCCATCGTGCTGAAAGATGACAAAGGCAATCCCAAAGGAACGTTGTTCAAAGGCCCCATTGCCAAAGAAGTCGCCGAGCGCTGGCCGGCCGTCGCTAAAGTGGCACGGATGATCCTCTGAACAATAAAACCAACATCATAAACGACTAAAAACAAACAATAAACCAACAAATACCAGAAACAAAAAATCGACACGAACACCATGGTCCAACGCCTCTTTTCAACCAGCTGGAAAAAAAGTACCCAGCCGCGGAAGCAGCGGAAATACCGCTATAACGCGCCGCTGCACGTCAAGCAGAAGATGCTCCATGTGCATCTCGCTCCGTCATTGCGCAGCGTCTATGGCACCCGGCAGCTGCAGGTGCGCAAAGGCGACAAAGTGCGGATCTTGCGTGGCCAGTTCCGGAAAAAAGAAGGCAAAGTGGAACGGGTCAACCTGAAGCGGGAACGGGTGTTTGTGCATGGCGTCGAGTTGGTCAAGCATGATGGCACGAAAGTGCTGTATCCACTTGCTCCGTCCAATCTCCTGCTTACTGATCTCGACCTGAGCGATAAAAAGCGAAAAAGAAAATTAGAACAGCTGAAAGCCAAAGGAAAAGAAGCGGCAAAAAAGGAAACGAAAGATCCAGAGCCGAAAGAAGAAAAACAAAAATCACCAGTGAAAACGACTAAGAACGAGTAAGACCATGAAAAATCACTTGAAGCGCATCGCCGCGCCACGGACCTGGCAGATCGACCGGAAAGGAGCGCCATTCATTGTCCGCCCTAACCCCGGCGCGCATTCCTTTTACTTAGGCCTGCCGCTGGGCGTGCTGCTGCGGGACTTTTTGCAAAAAGCCCGAACGATGACCGAAGTCAAGAAACTCTTGCAGCAGAATGAAGTGCTCGTCGACGGCAAGCGCCGGAAGGATCACCAGTTCCTCGTCGGCCTTTTCGATGTCATTGCTTTGCCCTCGCTCAAAGAATATTATCGTATCATGTTAGACCAGAAGGGCCGCATTACGCCCCTGCAGATTTCCGAGAAAGATGCCGAGAAAAAAATCTGCAAAGTGGTGGGCAAGAAAACCCTCCCGCAGGGAAAAGTGCAGCTGCAGTTCCATGACGGAAAAACTATCCTCTTCGAAAAGCCGGTGCGGGTTGGAGATAGCATCTTATTCCGCCTGCCTTCCCTTGAGCCCCAAGAAATCGTGCCTTTGCAGCCCGGCGCCTTGGTGTTCTTGAGCCAGGGAAAACACGGCGGCGATCTGGGAACACTTAAAGAAATCAAAGGGAAAGAAGCTGTTTATGTCCTTGATGGAAAAGAAATTGACACAGCCACTGCGTACCTCTTTGCCGTCGGCAGCAAAGAAGCAAAAATACAGGTTTCCGCGGGGAAATCCTGACGGAGAAAACAGACACCATGACACCTGCGCAACCATCGAGAAATGTAGAGGGAGGAAATCTTTCAGCTGCTGCAGCAGTGAACGTCATGAGAGCCATCCATATTGCCAAAATTACTTTGAATGTGGGAGCCGGAAAAGATGAAGAGTTGCTGAAGAAAGGCCTGAAGCTCTTGGAACGGCTGTCTCCCGTGCCACCCGTAAAGACCATCACGCAAAAAAGAATTCCTGGTTGGGGCTTGCGGCCCGGTTTAGCTATTGGTGGAAAAGTAACCGTCCGGAAAGATACAGAAAAGCTCTTGCACCGCCTGCTGGCTGCCAAAGAATTCACTCTTCCCGAATCCAATTTTGACGAGTGCGGGAACTTTTCGTTTGGCATTCCCGAGTACGTCGATATCGAAGGCTTGGAATACGACCCCGACCTCAAGATTTTGGGGTTAGAGGTGGCGGTCACGGTAGAGCGGCCCGGCTATCGGATAAAACGGCGAAAAATCCGGCCGCAGGCCGTCGGAAAATCCCACCAGGTCACGAAGCAGGAATCCATAACCTTTGTCAGAAATCTGGGGGTCAATATCACGGCGTGAAAATTTAAAAAATAAAAAAAAAACAAAAGCTTACAAAACACATTAAAAAATAAAGAAACAAAGAGCAACACCATGACCGCCAGCGATTACCGAAAAGCGTTTACCCAACTGAACTCTAAGCCGGTTAAAAAAGCCAAGTTCCTGAAGTTTAACCAGCCCAAGAAGCGCTCTTGCGGGTATGCCTTACGGAAGTGCCGCACCTGCGGCAATGTCGGGGCGCACATCAACAAGTATGGGCTGCACCTCTGCCGGCATTGCTTCCGGGAGATGGCCCTGCAATTAGGATTCAAAAAATATAGCTAACGAGGAAAAGACCATGTTCAACGACCCATTAGCAGCGGCGATTGCCAAAATCTACAACGCGGAACGCGTGGGCAAGCGGGAAGTAGAGATCAAGCCTGCTTCGCGCCTCATCAAGACCGTGCTTGGCATTCTCCAAAACCACCGCTACCTGGGCGGCTTTGCAGAGAAAGAAGATGGCCGAGGCAATCTCCTGACGGTGCAGCTCTTGGGGAACATCAACAAATGCGGTGTCATCAAGCCCCGCTTTTCGACGAAGCGCGATGGCTTTGAAAAATGGGAAAAGCGCTTCCTCCCGGCTAAGGACTTCGGTGTCCTGCTCGTCTCCACATCCCGGGGACTGATGAGCCATAGTGAAGCGAAAGAAAAACACATCGGAGGAAAGCTCGTCGCTTATTGCTATTAAGTGCGTCTGCTCTTTGCCATGAAAGAAAATCTTCGCGAGGAAATTGTACTAGGGAAAGGCGTTACCGTATCGCAAGCTGATTCGTTTATTACTTTTAAAGGGCCGAAAGGCGAAGTGCGGCGGCAATTCCTGCACCCGGGAGTGCATATTCAGGTTGGGGAGGGGAAGATTGTCCTTTCTGCAGAGCAGGCTACCAAGCGGGAAAAGAAAATTGTGGGAACGTTTCAGGCTCATTTGCGCAATCTCGTCCGGGGTGTTGAGCAGCCATTCGAATACACGCTCAAGATCTGCTCTGGGCATTTTCCCATGAACGTGGCCGTTGCCGGGCAGGAATTTGTCATCAAGAATTTCCTCGGGGAAGCCGTGCCTCGAAAAGTAGCCTTGCTTCCCAACGTCGAGGTGAAGATTCAGGGAATGGAGATTATCGTTAGCAGTGTGGATCGGGAAGCCGCTGGCCAGATGGCGGCACGCATCGAACAGCTCTGCCGGATCACGAACCGCGATCGCCGGGTATTCCAGGATGGATGTTATATCACGAAGAAAGCAGTGAGAGCAGGATAATTCCATGGCCAGCACCACAAAGCAAGGAACGGGACAGCAGCGCGAGAGGCTCTTGGCAGTCCGGGCTGCTCTTAAAAAACGGAAACCTGCATTTGTTACTCCTGATGCCAAAGTTACCCCTGCCGTGAAGAAGAGATGGCGCTATCCACAAGGCCGACGCTCTGCTTTCCGTGAGGGGCAAGGGGGCAGGCCGGCTCGGCCTTCACCCGGATACCGATCGCCGCGCGCCGTACGGGGATTGCATCCCAGCGGCTTGGAAGCAGTCGTCGTGCATACCGTAGCCCAATTGGAAGCGCTGACGCCGGAGCAAGGTGCGCTTTTCGCCGGAACTCTGGGCCAGAAAGCCCGCGTGCAGCTGCTCCGCCTCGCGCAGCAGAAGAGCATTCCCGTCCTGAACGCTCGTGATGTGGCCAAAACACTCCGGGAGCTTGAAGAAGCCTTTGCGCAGCGGAGAAAACGCAAAGAGGAAAAGCTGAAAGAGAAAGGCCAGAAAGCTGTGGAACGGGAAAAGAAGAAAGCAGCGGAGAAAAAAAGTGAAAAAAGCAATGAAAAAGCGGAAGGGGCAGAAGCGGCAAATGCTCCTGGTGCTGCGGCTGAAGAAGCGCCAAGCGAGCTGGAAAAGAAGCGCGAAGAAGAGCGAAAAATGATGGAACAAACGATCACTAAACGACAATAAGAATGACTTGCAAAAAACAAAAAAATTTATTCACACAAAATCATTTACTCCCATGAACACCAAAAAACGATTGGCGGGGAAAATCCTGAAGACTTCGCCCGGGAAGATCAGATTCCGCGCTGATGCGCTGGAGGATGTGACGAAAGCGATTACCCGTTCGGATATGCGGGGGCTGATTGCCGTCGGAAAAATCTATCGAGCGGCCTCTTCGGAGCAATCGCGAGGGAGAGCTCGAAAGATCGCCGTGCAAAAGCGGAAAGGCCGGCGGAAAGGCCGGGGCAGCCAGCGGGGGGCTAAGTATGCTACGGTTCCGAGAAAGCAGCAATGGATGGCAAAAATCCGCGTCCAGCGCGTTTTTTTGAAGATGCTCCGCGACAAAGGGCTGCTGGCTTCAGCTGATTATCGGCAAATATATCGGAAGTCCAAAGGCGGATTTTTTAGAAACAAGCGCCACCTGAAGCTGTATTTGACAGAACAGCAGCTCTTTAAAAAACAGCCGCTCCCCGCAGAGAGGAAAATAGCGACGGGCTTATAGAATAAAAAAGATAATAAAAACGCATCATAAAAACAAAATACCATGATCCATACCAAAACAAAACCAGTAGCCTACCGCAGGAAACGGGAAGGCCGGACGAATTACGCCAAGCGCCGGCGGCTTCTGGAGTCAGGAAAACCACGGCTGGTGGTCCGCTTTAGTAATAAGCAGATCCGAGCGCAGCTCGTAACGTTTCAGCCTTCCGGGGATCGCGTTGAAGCGGCTGTGGATGCAGCGGCACTCCGCAAACTCGGCTGGAAGTTTTCCGCTGCCAATCTTCCTGCAGCATATCTCATGGGGGTTCTTGCGGGACAAGCGGCCCTGGTCAAAAAGCATACAGAAGCTATCTTTGATACGGGGCTGGCAACGCCTTTGCCCCGGGGAAGGCTTTTTGCCTTTTTGCAGGGGGCTCTGGATGCGGGGCTGCGCATCCCTCACGGGGAAGCGATTTTTCCCTCACCAGAACGGTTACGCGGCCAGCATATTGCAGTTTTTGCGGCACAGGCGCCTGGAAAAGAGGAGAAAGGGAGAGCTCCGCAGTTCGCGGAATATTTAAAAAATGGCCTCCATGTGGAGAGCCTGCCTGAACAATGGGAAACACTCTGCAAGAAGCTGGGCGTTTCCCCGAAACAGGAGCAGAAAGAAAAAATGAAGAAAGGAACAAAGTAAAAAAAATGGAAAGAAACTTCATACCAAAAAAATGACCACCCCAAACGAACAACCGGCACCCGTAGTTGTTGAAGAAGTCTTGCCCGAAGAAGTGCCGAAGGAGGTCCTTCAAGAAAAAGAAGTTCCCGCTCCAGAGCACGAATGGAAGCCCGTTACTGAGCTCGGCAAGAAAGTGCAGGCTGGTGTCATTACGGACATTGCGGAAATCTTTGCTTCCGGGCAGCGCATCCTGGAGCCGGAGATTGTCGATGCTTTGTTACCGAATCTTGAAGAAGAGCTGCTGCTTATCGGGCAGGCCAAAGGAAAGTTTGGCGGGGGGCAGCGTAGAATCTTCCGCCAGACGCAGAAGAAAACGCAGGAGGGAAATAAGCCGCACTTTACCGTCTGTGCGGTTGTCGGCAATAGAAATGGCTATGTGGGCGTGGGTTTCGGGAAAAGCAAAGAAACTGTTCCTTCCCGGGATAAAGCCCGCTTGAAAGCCCGCTTGAACATCATTCAAATACGGCGCGGCTCCGGAAGCTGGGAATCGGCCTCCAAAGAGCCGAGATCTATTCCTTTTGCAGTTGAGGGAAAATGCGGTTCCGTACGCATGCTGCTGTTTCCCGCTCCCAAAGGGAAAGGATTATGTATCGAGAAAGAGTGCGCTAAAGTCTTAGAACTAGCGGGGATAAAAGATATCTGGAGCAAGAGCCGGGGGCAGACCCGCACGAAAATAAACAGCGTTATGGCGTTGATGGATGCGCTGCGAAAGCTTTCAGAAGTAAAAATACGGCCAGAAGATGTTGCGGCATTTGGCCTGGCTGAAGGGAAGCTTAAACAAACGGAAGAAGGCATTGAGGATACGGATAGAGTCATGCCGGAAGAGCAAACAGCTGCGGGGGCCAGTACGCTTCCTGCGTAGAGAAAAACATCATGGCAAATACTCCTGCTGCGGAAAAGAACTCCAAGAAACTGGCTATTGTTTTAGTCCGCGGTGTTGCCAAAGGGCGGGAGGTCGTCAAAGGGACGCTGCGCTTGCTCCGCCTGGATCGCAAGAACCATTGCGTTGTCGTTGCCGACACGCCCAGTGTACGGGGCATGCTGCAGCAAGCTAAGGATTATCTGACGTGGGGAGAGATTACTTCAGATATGGAAAAAGAGCTGGTCGAAAAGCGGGGGCAGCTGTATCAGGGAAGGCTAACGGATACCAAAGGGAAATATACCTATCATCGTGCGTTCGACTACAACGGCAAAAAGTACAAGCCGTATTTTGCCTTGCAGCCGCCGCAGAAAGGTTTTGGCCGGAAAGGCATCAAAGTCGCTTTCCGGGCGGGTGGCACTCTTGGTTACCGGGGCGAGAAGATGAATGATTTGTTGAAGAGGATGCTATAAGTGGAGAAGACCATGGATATATTTCAAGTTATCAAACGGGTTGTAACGGAACCCACTGCTTATTTCCGCAGCGTCGGCAAAGGAAAAGAGCAGCT
>DATDWF010000050.1:0-7748 GCA_035289745.1 Candidatus Nanoarchaeia archaeon | reverse complement strand
AGTAAAGCTATTCCTATCATTCTTACCATTGTTGCCGCTTTCGTTGTCCTGTTTATTCTCCTTCCGCTCGCTTTTAGCCTTTTCGATGGCTCCAATTTCGGCAATGTGGCGCTTATCCCTCTGGAAGGTATCATTACGTCCAATGGCGGAAAGATGCTGGGTGAAGTGACAATTTCCTCTGCCGACATTATCCAATTTGTGGAAGAAGCAGAAGAAAATCCGCAAGTAAAAGCTATTGTTCTGGAAATAAACTCGCCTGGCGGCTCTGCCGTCGCTTCGGATGAAATTGCCGCTGCCGTCAAGAAAGCAGAAAAGCCCGTTGTGGCTCTGATCCGCGAAGTGGGCGCTTCCGGCGGCTATTGGGTAGCCTCTGCTGCGGACCACATTATTGCTAATCGCATGTCTATCACGGGCAGCATCGGCGTCATTTCCTCCTATCTGGAATTCAGCGGCCTGATGGAAGAGTATGGCGTGGGCTATGAGCAGCTGACCGCAGGCAAGTACAAAGATATGGGCGTGCCGTACCGCAAGTTGCAGGACGAAGAGAAAAGCATTTTCCAAAGCAAGCTCAATACCATTCATGGCTTTTTCAAAGAGGAAATTGCCGAAAACAGAAAGCTGAGCGAGGAAGCAGTTGAACAGCTGGCAACCGGAGAATTTTTTCTTGGGGTAGAAGCATTTTCTCTCGGCTTAGTCGACGAGCTGGGCGATAAAACTGCTGTTGAAGAATATCTGAAAACCGTGCATGGCCTGGAGAGCGTTGATTATGTGGAATATCGCCGGGAAGTGGGCTTTTTTGAGCTTTTCACTGGCGTTTTTTCCGGCTTTTCCTTCAGCATGGGCGAAGGCTTTGCATCCCTGCTGCTGCGCTCACCAAATGGCATACTGTTGACCTGATAAGGAAAAATCAATGAGACGGAACAATAAAGCAAAGTACCCTCTGGCGTACGAAAAAAGAGAAGTATGGATGTTTGCAGCGGTGCTGCTCTTCGTGATCGGCCTTAGCAGCGTGGTATTTCTTACGGGGGGCAGCATTATGGGGGCAGTTTTGGGAGTTCCCACGGGAGAATCAGCAGCAGAGAATGACGGGAGTGCTGAAAGCGTCTTTGATGAGCGTGTTCGTGATGCCGTTGCTGAAGAAGGGGAAGTATCGGTAATCGTCGTGCTGAAAGAGAGCGCTTCTTCTGATGCGCAAGCGGTGCAAGAGCAGCAAGCAGCCGTATTGGAGACTTTAAGCCCAGAAGAGAAAAGGCTGTTTGGCTTTACGGTTCAAGAAAAAGAGTTTACCGTCGAGCAGCAGTATGCCGTCCTGCCTGCTTTTGCCGGAACAGTTACAGAGGCCGGCCTGGAGGAATTGGCTAAGAATCCGGCGGTTGAAGCAGTAGTTCTCAATGGCGTGAAGCATATTTTCCTGGACGATTCAGTGCCGCTCATTGGCGCTTCACAAGTCTGGCAGGTGCAGGTAAATGGCACAAATATCACCGGAGCAGGAGAAACGGTCTGCATCATTGATACGGGAGTCGATTACACGCATCCCGCTTTAGGGGGCACGTTAGGCGTAAAGGTTCTGGGTGGCTATGATTTTGTGAATGATGATGCCGACCCTATGGACGATCATGGGCATGGGACACATATCGCGGGCATTGTGGCTTCGACGGATGCCACCTATAAAGGGGTTGCGCCTGATGCGAAGATCATTGCCATGAAAGTCTGCGACCCTTCCGGGAGTTGCCAGGATAGTGATGTTCTCGCGGGAATCGACTGGTGCATCTCCAATGCCAACATCTACAATATCTCCGTTATCAGCATCAGCTTGGGCGGGGAGCAGTCTAGCGATTATTGCGATGCTGATTTGGGAGCCGCGTATGCGCCATCTATAAACGCTGCCGTTGGGCAGAATATCAGTGTGGTTCTGGCCACAGGAAATACTGGCGGAGGATTCAATAATCCCACGGCGGGCATTGCAGTTCCCGCGTGCGTCAAAAACGCTACCAAAGTGACCGCTTCGACAAATAACGATGCCATTGCTGGCTTTGCTTTCCGGCATCAGAACTTTCCGGAGATTCTGGCTGCACCCGGGGTAAGCATTACTTCTCTGAAGAAAGACGGCGGCAGCATTACGTATACAGGAACATCCATGAGCACGCCCCATGTTTCCGGTGCAGTGGCTTTGCTTCAGCACTATCGAAAACTCGCATACGGCAAAGAAGCGACTCCTGAAGAGATAGCTACTAAGCTGCGGCTGAGCGGCATTCCCATTGCTGACGGCAGTACCGGAACAACTTTTTCCCGCATTGCCTTACTTGCCGCGATGCAGCCTTTCATCAATTTCACTGCAGACACGCCGCAAAACGGCACGGTGCTGAACAGTACTCCCCTCTCGAATAGCACTAATAGCACCAATGTGACGATAACGGTGGGAATAACTTCTGATGTTCCGCTGCATAGGGCAATAGTGGAATGGCAGTATCCCAATGGGACAGTGCAGAATGTCACGATGATACCGGTTGATGACGAACTGAAACGGTTCTCCATCAATCTTTCCGTACTCGAGAAAAGGCTGCATGCATATCGGGTGTACGGAAGTGATGCAGTTGGAACTACGGGAAAAACCGGAGTACGAATGCTCCAGCTTGCGGGGAACAGCGGGAACAGCTCAGAGAATAATTCCTCACCCACCCCCACGTCGTTATCCACCCAGCTCATCTCTCCGCTCAACAATTCCCGATTTGGCGGGGCAGTTATTTCTTTTAACGCGACGGTGAATGTCTCTCAGCCTGTTTCCAGCGTCCGCTTTGTCGTTACCAATGCGTCTTTGACTGCCGCAAATGAAACCCTGAATGTAACTCTCTTTGCCTCTTCGCTCGATAACCGCAGCTGGAATGCTTCTCTGGACGCGCTGCTGTTGAGCGATGGTAATCATGTGGTTACGGCGTTCGTCAACGATACAACAGGGCGGGAAAATCAGAGTGCTGCCATCAATTTTACCGTCGATAAAACCAGCCCGATAATCGGCACGGTGCTGACGAATGTGACAGAGAATGCCAGCACCATCACTTTTTCGCTTGATGAACTAGCCAATGCCAGCATTGCCTACTGGTCGGCAGTCCAGGAAAGCCTTACGGCAGTAAACGTCTCTTTCGCTCCAACACAGACGTTCTTGCTCACCCCGCTTAACGCTTCAACCATCTATTTTTACAATCTTACGGCCTGCGACGACCTCAGTAATTGCCGGACGAACGGAGTGTATACTTTTACAACTCTCGCCCTGAACGTGAGCAACCAAACCGGGTTGCCGGAGAATAATTCGTCAAATTCCTCTCCGGACAATTCTTCAAGCAACAACAACGCTTCAAATGACTCGTCAAATAATTCTTCCAACAGTGATGGAGGCAGCAATGAGAATAATAATGATGATAGCTCTGCCAATAATTCTTCTAGCTCATCAGGAAGCTCTGGGTCTTCGGGCGGCAGTGCAGGCGGCGGCAGTAGCAGTTCTGCAAGTGCAGAAACGGAGAGTGCTCCTGAGCCCGTTCCTGAAGAAACTCCCCGCTCTTTAACAACCGCAGCCGTTGCTGACGAGAGCCCTGAGCCAACGATTGAAGAAGTTCCCGAACCTGTCGAAGAGATTCCGGAAGTGGCAACGGGCTCTGCTGAACAGGCCATACAGCTGAACGCCGGTGAAATAACGGAAGTGGCTTTTACTGATGCGCTGATCCCAATTAGAAAGCTGATTGTAGAAGGGAGAACGGCGAAAGAGGTGACTGTTACCGTCCAAAATATGAATACGCTTCCGGAAGGCGTTCTGGCCCTGGAAAATGCGTATCAATATCTCGAGATCAAAGGCTTAGCAAGCGGTGATTTTAGTAATGCACAAGCACAATTTGCCGTGCAGAAATCCTGGCAGGAAGAGCAGGCTGCTGCCGGCCGTGTGGTAGTTCTTTTCGTGCATGAAGATGAGGGATGGGAACCTTTGTCGACAAAACTGATAGAAGAGCAGGATGATACAGTAGTCTATGAAGCAGAGGTTCCGCACTTCTCGCTCTTTGCCATTGGGGCACAGGAAAAAGGCGGCTTCTTAGTGGGCGGAGCAATTGCCAATATCTTTTCTGGAGCATCATCAGGCAGCGCCGTCATTGTCGGATTTTTTGTCCTGGTGCTGCTGGGGAGCGGCATTCTCTTGCTGGTGCTCAGAAAGCGCTCTAAAAATGCTGCAAGCAATGAAGATGAACGGCTCTTAAGGTTTGAATGAGTTGGTCTTACTGTCTTGGGCGTTTTGAAATTTTTTTCACTCTTTTAAGAATTTAACCAGAGGCATCGGATCAAGAACATGCTCCAGCAAAGGATTGCCTCTGTGCATATAGCCATCAATCGCCTCGAGATGCTGCGCATAGTGCCTGATGAACGTTTCGTCCATGCGCTGGAGATGGAGATGCGGAGCCCAGCCGCCATTCACCTGCGTTTCTCCGACAGTGCCGAGAACAGTTCCTGCTGCATAGATTTCTCCGACGAGAAGAGGGATATCATGCCGCAAGTGGCCGTAAATAAAGTACTGGAGTGATTCCAGTGATTGGACTAAAACACGCCCGCCCCAGCCGCCATAGCTTTCTTTGTCCAGCATAATATGCTCGACACGAGAGCGCTCCAGCAAAGCGGTTTCTGTTCCCACGGGAACCGCGAAGTCGACGCCCAGATGGATAAACAATTGCTGCTCTTTTTGATAGTGGTCTTTCCAGAGATGGGAGCGGTCTTCGAGGAAGCCGCCGAAACTGTACTCCGCTCCCCGGGCGCGGTGGAGCGAATGGGTCCATGCCAGTTTTGCTACGGGATCAGTGAAATCAATGCTGGCGCTCTTTGATTCTTCGTTAAGATTGAGCTCAATCCATTTTCCGGGCTGAAGATGGGGGAAAAGGTTCATAGTATAAACATAACCTGCAATCTTCTTTATCTTTCCCCTTAGGGGCACGCCCGCAGTCGAATCAGCCAAGCCTTGCTGGCTGCTCCTTACCGCTTCTCGAACCTGCACCCCCAGGAACATGAACCGTACACGTTAAGGCTGCTTCCTTCCGGATCTGACCTGATTCCCTGCACGACCATCCCCCGGGACAGATCGTCAGCAAAGACAGTAAGGACCAGTAAAACAAAACTGACCCTTCCTTGGGCTTCGGCTCTGTGTGAAGCCCGTTCACAGTAACAGCGCAGGGCTAGCGCGCCAGCCTAGCTCTCCCTAGGTATTAGTGAGTAAAAAGAAAAGAGGTTTAAAATGGTTGTGTTTTTTTTTTGCCTTTTTTGTAAACGCCAGTTTTTTAAATACGGGGCATTTTTTCTCATGGTATGGACGCCGTTGACCTGACCAAAAAGCTCCTTGCCCTGCCGACCGTCTCTGGCAAGCTTCTCCAGTGGAACGATAAAGAGGTATTACATGCTCTGCTTGAACAGAGCGGTTATGAAGTGCTGCCTCTGGAAAGAGCAGGTGATGCATCCCATTATGATTCCTATCATTTTCTCGCTACGAAAGGTGATGCACCAATACATCTTGCCTTTCTCAGCCATTATGACGTTCTTCCTGCCGGCGAAGGCTGGGTTTCTTATCCGTACCTCCCGCGGGAAGAAAACGGCACTCTCTTTGGCTGCGGTGTTGGTGTGAAAGCCGGATTGGCTGCCCAACTCTTGGCAGCCGATGAGCTAGCAGAAAAAGGCTTGCGTGTTTCTTTGTTTATTTCCGGAGATGCACTCACAACTTCTTTAGGCATGCTTGAACTGCTGCAAAAGAATGCTGTTCCCATTGACTATGCACTGGGCGGAGAACCAACCAGCCGTGAGAAAAGCGGCGACACCATTATCGTCGGCAGGCGGGGCGTCATTCAAGGGGACATTACCCTTGCAGGAAAAGCTGGCCACGCTGCTGATACTCTTGCGGAAGACAATGTGAACCATCAGCTTTGGAAAGTCTTGCGCATCTTAAGCCCGACCTTTTACGGTGAAACAGAAGACTTTGCCGCTTCTGAATTCCACTTGACGGGCATCACTTCGGGAGGAAAAGCCTATGACCAGGTTCCGGCATCTGCTACGGTTCATTTTGATGCCCGCCTTTCACCTCGCTTGTCAAATGCTGAGTTCATTTCACTTCTGGAGAAAAAAGTACAGCATGCTGCCCAAAAGAAATTTCCTGCAACGGTAACCTTAACAAAAAATATCTCTTATTATCATACCCGTGATCAGCCATACTGCTCGCTCATTGCTGAAGCGGTTACAGAAATACTTGGTGAAGCGCCTGCTTTCAGTACTGCTGGCGAGATGTCAGAAGCGCGCCATTTTGCAGAGCAGCATATTCCGGTGGTGGAGATTGGTGTTCCCGCCAGAGACCTGTACGGTGCTGAGGAACACGTAGCCATTGCCGAAATACGGCGGTTACAAGAATGTTATACCCATATTGGTGAAAAATTGCTCAAATGCAAACAGAAAGAGCTTCCCGAACCTACTCTTTGAGAAACGTTTTCGCCTTTTCCAACAGCGACCAGACCGCATTGACTTCTTCTTTGGAAAGCCGCCCTAAGCGGGTAAAGGTGAATTCGCCATCAGCAGTCTTATTCTGCCGGGTTATCTGGATCTTTGGCTGGCCTTTATTATAGGCATACACGGCAACGGACAGCTTGGTTCTTTCCAACAGCACTTCCTGAGAAAATAATTCTTCATCCAGGCTTTTGTCAAAACGAGGCATAATCTTTTAATAATTACGTTAAATTATATAAATGTTATGAAGAATGGCAGAAATTTAGCCGGTCCGATGGCTGGCTTGGCCAAAAGGGCGAGGCGAGCATTTCCATCTGAAAGCCTAGCCCGTTCATTCCACCGCTTTCGAGAGTTACGGAAAATCTGCTGCCAGAATTCTTGCCAGCGGTGGCGAGCCTCGCCGGCTTGCCAGCCATCGGGCTTAAACTGTTATGAAGAATAAATGGCTTATACATCCAAATTGACGACTTCTTTTGCATGCATTTCAATAAATTCTCTTCTTGGCTCGACTTCATCGCCCATCAAAATGGTAAACATGCGATCGGCAGCAATGACGTCTTCTATCGCAATCTGCTTCAATTTTCGGGCAGCAGGATCCATGGTGGTTTCCCAGAGCTGCGCGGGGTTCATTTCTCCTAAGCCTTTGTAGCGTTGGATGCCGACGCCTTGCGAACCGCCCCATCCCTGCACCAGCTTTTCTTTGGCCGCATCATTATAGGCATACTGTATCTCTTTACCGCGCTGCACGCGGTAGAGGGGCGGCAAGGCCACAAAGACATGGCCTTTTTCGATGAGGGGCAGCATGTACCGATAGAAGAATGTGAGCAGCAAAGTCGTGATATGGGATCCATCAACGTCGCTATCGGTCATGATGATGATTCTCTCATAGCGAAGCTTTTCCATCTTGAATTCTTCTCCCGCGCCACAGCCGATGGCGGAGATCATGGCAATAATCTCGCGGTTTTCCATAATTTTGTGCAGGCGGGCTTTCTCGACGTTGAGGATTTTTCCGCGCAACGGAAGAATAGCCTGGAATTCCCGGTTTCTCCCCATTTTCCCGCTTCCTCCGGCAGAATCTCCTTCCACTAAGAAGAGTTCGCATTGTTTCGGATCTTTGTTGCTGCAATCTGCTAATTTTCCCGGCAGGCCGGCGCCTTCCAAAGCGCTTTTTCTTCTGGTTAATTCCTTCGCTTTTCTTGCTGCTTCCCGGGCAGCGGCGGTTTCTGCGCATTTGC
>DATDWF010000049.1:0-22409 GCA_035289745.1 Candidatus Nanoarchaeia archaeon | reverse complement strand
CGGATGTTCGTGTCAATCGCCACTTCATCTGCATTGAACGCAAAAATAAGAATAGAACAGGACGTGTATGCGCCAATGCCTGGCAATTGCTGCAGCTCTTCAGCCGTCTGCGGGAACGTTCTTTGTTCCAGAATCTGCTGCGCCGCTTGCTGCACATAGAGTGCCCGCCGGTTATAGCCTAAGCCCGACCAGGCTTTTAGCACGTCAGCGGGGGAAGCTTTTGCTAGCGCTTCCACTGTCGGAAAAGTTTCTAAAAAAGTCCGATACTTTGGAAGAACCCGATCCACTTGCGTCTGCTGCAGCATCACTTCCGAAACAAGTATCTTGTAGGGATCCGTCGTGTTCCGCCACGGCAAATCACGCTTATTCTTGTCATACCAAGAAAGCAGAAAGCGCCGAAAGGCTGCAATCTTTTGTGGTGAAACGTTCATCTTAGAGTACCTCCACGACGACAAAAATGACTAACGCGAGGAAAAAAAGATGTTCGGCAAAACTGCCTACGCGCACCGGTCCCCGGGCTTTCCAGGAAGAAAGCGGCCAGAATGGTGTTATCCCCTGCAGCGTTAGGCCATCAAGAATAATATGGCTGGCATATCCCAGAAGCAGCCCCCAGCCGAGAGCGGAGTAGCCAAAGATATGCAATAAAAATGTCAGGCCCAGAAAGCAGGGCAAGGAATGAAAAAAGCCGCGATGCTTGGCAAAAAAGGCAATGAAAAGCCCGACAAAGCCGCTCCAGCGGTTGATCTTGCTATGCCGCTCGTCGATGTCCGGCAGGATGCTGCCGAGCAGGATGCCTAGGAAAAGCCAGAGTTTAGCAATAGGAAAAAAATCGCTCAGGAAAAAGAAGAAGGCCATGCCGGCGAGGATGTGCGTGTGGAAGAGCATGGAGAGAAAAGAAAAGAAGGATATTTAAAAACTATGAGGGAAATGGTAAGATCACCAGAAGAGAAGGTTTTTTCCTCTGCTGCGCGAGGACATTTTTTGTTGTCGGAATCGTGTAAACTCTATGCCCTCAAAGGGTTCTCAGCGACTATCCCTGCAAATCTCTTAAAGTCGTCCCTATTTTCCGTGAAGATATGATAAATGCCAGATTCCTGCATGGTAGCTGCAAGTACGGCATCCCAAAAATGACGCTTTGCTTTCTTGTGCAATTGAATCGCTCTTTGCAGTGTTTTCTCGTTGTAATGCAGAATTTTCCAATGGGAAAACGCCGTTATGTCCATAATTATTTGTTCGGCTTCTTCTATGCTAAAAGGAACTTTTACTTTTTTTGTAACGACCACAAAAAATTCCGCGAGGTTCTGCACAGAGAGAGCAAAAGTGACTTTCTTTTGCCAACACTTGGCAACCAATTTCTGCGCAAGAGCATGCTTCACGATATCACTGGAGCTATAGGCGTGAACGAGAACATTGGTGTCTACCAGTGAGAGCTTAGTATTTTCGCTCATGAAGCTCTTCCCTCTCAAAGACTATTTTACCTGTTTGAAAACCTTTTTCCATCCAGGCGATTTGCCGCTCCACAATTTCTTCTTCCTGCTTCTGAGCAACCCAAAGCTTCAGAGCCTCTTCGACAGCGGCACCGAGTTTTCCTTTGCCGACACCTACCTCTTCTTTGACCGTTTCCCGAAAGCGGGTTTCCATTTCATCGTCCACACTAATGGTTATTGTTCCCATAAACGTATTTACACTATTAATGTATTTAAATCTTTTGTTTTTAAAAATAATCCTGGGGCCTGTTAAGAAATGCTCAACCCACCACCGAAGTGTTCTGCTCCAGCCGTGCCAATTCCTCTTCCGGCTTCGCCCGTTCCACAAACCGCACGTGGAACTCTAACCGATTAAAATAATCATCTTTTTTCACTCTACCAGTGAGCTTGAGCTGCTCACCGAGCAAATCGGTTTTTACATCTTCAAAAGCCGCCATGTTTTCTTTGAACGGAAGCATCTCTTCCTCACTTTTTCCCAGCAGATGATGCACCTGCTGCTTCCAGAACACGGTGCGAATCGTTCCCGTGCCATCGTCCAGCACCAGATTTAATACATAAGATATTTCTGACGGGGTATTCTCGGCCGCTGCCCGCTGGAAAAAGCGCGGATCGAACACCTGCACGACGGTGCCGAGAAGCTCCACCTGCTCTTCGCCGCCCTGCAGCTCCTGAATCTGCTTGCGTTCCTGCAGCATCGCTGCGCGCACGTTTGAAACAGTTTCCCCTTCCGGATTGATAGCCAGCTCTCCTAATTTTCCTAAATGGATCTCTTTTCCTCCACGATTCTCGCGGACATACGCATCTTTCACGCGGATAATGTCGTCTTCGTTGACGGTGCTGATAAGATCGACCTGCTCGTTCCACAGCACCAGGCGGATGCTGCCGGTCTCATCGCCTATAATCAAAGAACACACTTTTCCCTCTCGGCCTTCTTTCTTAAAAGTGTTCACGTCAAACTTCCGCAGCACTTTTCCAACGGTGGACACTTGCCGCATGCCGGGATAAATCTCTTTGATTTTTAGGCGCTCTTTCTGCGGATCGACCAGCGGAATGCCCAGCTCATTAGCAATAATATGGGAAGCCCCTTCTTCGCTGATCAGGCCGGAAAGGTCGTTAATCTTGGCCCGAATGCGTAGCTCGAGCTCTTCCGGCGTGATTTTTCCGGTGCTGAGAATCTTCTGCTTTAAATCGGCTAAAGGGATCTTGAACATAGCTTAGAAAGAAAAAAGGAGATTTATAAGGATTTGGATGATGGAATGGTAGGTAGGGATTAGGCATCTACAAGCTACCTAAAATCCAGCGCCACACTTGCCCGTAGCCCTTCTCCCCGATAGCAAAAGGCTACCTTGCGGTCTTTTTCAGCAATCGGATAAAAACACTCTTCCCCTGGCTGGCTCGTCTCCGCCCGTAAACAGGGCCAGCAGTTCACAAAAGGAACCCAGCGTTCGCTGGGCAAGTTTGCCAGAATGCAGGTGCTCAAATCGGTTTCCATGCGGCATTGCTCCACAAAAGCGGGTGCTTCCTGCCGGGCCTGGAAAAATTCTGAAAAGCCCGTTCCTGACGGAATTCTAAAGCCGGGATTATATTCATACCGGAAATAAAATGGCGGAGCAGCAGCCACCGGCTCGCCGCTGCGATGGGGCGTGATGATAAAATTGTCCTGCGAGAAAGTAATTTCGTTTTCTTCATCGGCTGCTCCTGAAGTAATTGCTTTCTTTTCCGGGCTTTTGCCGACGACATCTGAACCGGAAAGGGTTATCTCATAAGCCAGCGGCTGCCGTTGCTGCCACAGCTCGGCATATTTCTGCTGGAAAGGCTCATGAATATTCAGAGAGCAGTATCTTCCCTCGCGGTTTAGCAACGGAATCCGTTCCGCAGGATTATTCTCATCGAAAAAGCCGCAGCCCAAGTCCATCGGCATATACGCCGCACTGTTTATCCAGTCTTTTGTTTCCTGCAGCACTTCGCGGGCAGCGCTATCGAGCAGCAGCATATCTTTATCTGCTTCCTGCAGCCCCCAGAGGAAATTTGTATGCCAAACGCCGCGGATGCCCACGCCAGGATCTGTCCCGATTAAAAGATAAAAAAGCCCTAAGCCTCCGACAACGCCAACGAAGAGGATCCAATGAAAGACGGCGCCGTGCTTGTTCATCGTAATCCCTCTATAATCCGGAAAATGGGCTGTTCTTCTGGAGCAATAGTACGAATAGTTCTCAGGTTTTCATCAAGCTCCTGCAACAAAATTGCTTCTCCCTGCGGCAGCTGCACCTGCTGCGCTACCAAGAAGTCCTCTCCCAACGCCGTCCGCTCGACCAGCGTATTCGTGCGCCGTTCCCGGGCTTCTGCTCCGCCCACAATAAATCCTTGCACAAAGAGCAGGATGAAGAAGAACACTATGACCGTAAAAAGGAAGTCAAAGAGATCGTCCAGCATGGCTTTTTTGTTCATCTTAGATCTTCTCCTGCACACCCATCTCCAAGGTATCTTTGGTAAACTGCGTGCCGTCCCAGACCAGCACTGTCCGAGTAACATTAAAACGATCGGTCTTAAAGTAATTATTCGTAACGATGGTTTTGGCAGCGTTCTTCAACGTCAAGCCAAAATTAATCTCTTTACGGCTTTCCGTCGTATAACAGGAACTAAACTGTTCACCAGTAAACTTGTTCGCATCAATCACGTTGCTATACACCCGCCCGGTTTCCGCATCTTGATATGCCAGGCAATCCGCACTGTGCAAAAAACGGTATGCTAAAGCTTCCGCCTGCAACTTTGGCGGCACACTGGTCAGCGAGTTCAAATAGCCCGCCATGATACCGCCCACGGCCAAAGCGATCATCGTAATGACAACGCCAGCGATCATCCAATAAATACTTTTCCGCGCCACGTCAAAGGCGCTTTCACCCTTTTTATTCACGGCAACTCCACCCCTAAACGCTCTTCAGCAGTGCAAGCCCGGACAAAAAGGCTCTTCCCATTCTTCGCCAGGCAAAGCCGCTCTGCAGATTCCACAAAACCATCCAGCGTATAATCGCCGGGCAGCGGAAATTCTTGGGCAATTCTCTGGGCTTCCGCATCGCCTTCTGTAAAGACAATGACCTGGCCTCTGCTGGCTTCGGAACTAGCCGCAATGGTGTATGCAGAAAGATTTTGCGGATACGCAATGACGGCATCTCCCGATATGCCGCTCAAGATGCTCAGCATCATTTCGAGGTCCTGAGCGATGATTGTCTTGTGCACCCGCTCCGATTGCGCGAAATCTTTTGCGGCAAAAACCAGCAGAGCGCTGATGCCGAGAACGACCACCAGCTCAAAAATCATCATGACGATGCTGGCGCCTTTGGTGTTCATGTTCAGGAAAGCTCCTCAATGATGACTTTGCCCGCTTCTTTGGTGATGCGCAACGGAATTCTGCGGGGGTCGCTTTCTGAAGTTCTTAAGATACCCCAACTGCTGGAAAATTCAGCAGGAGCCGCAACCCTACACAGAGAATCTTCCCCACATGCCAGATGAACCGTTCCCACCAACTGATTAACGGGGGGGAGAGGAAAAGCTCCTATCTCTTCAAACCTTGTTTCGTCTTGTTCTCTTTCAACATTGCGACACAAACAAAGACACGCACTTCCAAGACATTGCGGTGGCGTGGAAAGATCATAACTGATGCCTACAATAGAACTCTCCGCTAAATAATCTATATTCGCCCATTCGGGAAGAGCCGCTAGTGCATCGCTGGAAAGAGCTGCTCCCTCTTGCTCCAAAGAAAAAATACTGATTGTCCCCGGCTTAAAAGCCGCAACAACCGTCTCTGCATCCATCTTCAGCACAAAAGTCCGCTGCTCTCCCTCGGCTGCTTCGGCAACATCTTTCACTTCATTGATCAGATCCCGAAAGCTGTCTTCTCCCTGCGGGCTCAGGCGGAAAAAGAATTTTGTCACAAAAGCACAGGCGGGAATGAAGATGATTATGGCCAGAACTACAGTGACGAGAAACTTCAGCATGATGGCTTTCTTGTTCATGTTTAAGAGGGAAAGATTATTAACTTTAGGAACCGGCTGCTTGTTCCGCAGGGCAGCCTTCATTCTCTTCTGTTCCGGCAACCGTTGGACAGCGGTCAAAGGCATTTTTTACACCGTCATCATCATCATCGTCTAATTGGCTGGTGATCACACCCACCCCTTTTTCGCCGCCCCCTTTGAACCAGAGCAGGACGACGATAACGACGACCATGACCACCGCTGCTGTAGCCAAAATCCACCATAATTCTGACATTCCTTTTTTGCTCTGCATGATTTTCACCTTCTTTTGTTTATGATATTTATCGGCCGGCGATGTCGGATTCGCAGCCGTATTGCTCATTGATGGCACTGAGCCGATTCAAGACAATAGTGCTTGTATCAGTATTAACACCTTCTGAAAAGAGGCCCAGTTCAGCTAAGGCGCTCTGAACAGAGTTCTGAATATCACCCAAAGCGCCACCCGTTGCTCCTTTTGCCACAAACACAATGCCATAGGCTTCTCCGGCAGCAATGTCACTACCCACGAGCACGTTGCCCGGCCCCCCATAGTTTTGGATATAGTCCAAGTACGTCGTGTCGGGCACTTGCGGATGCAGTTCGTTGCTCACATAGCGGAACATATCCCTTTTGGAAATCGGCCCTTCTTCGAGACCTTCCTGAGGAACTACCACAGAATAACAGAGGAAACAGGCGTTCTCAGAGCCTTCAAAACCCAGAACCCGAAGAGGATAAAATCCGCTCGAGACAACCTCATCATAACGGCCTTCACCGAACATCCACCAGCAACGGGCCATTGATCGAGCAAGCTGTTCTTTGACTTCCTCAGCAGTGCCGGAAATATCTTTATCCAAAGTTTTGCAGAGGAGGGGGAGAGTTTTCAGTTCCGCATCGCCCGTTTGCACAGCTAAGGCAGCTCGGGCCGCCAGGGACTCTTGGCAGACAATCTCGGCATCTTTCCCTTGAAACTTGCTAAAGCCCCGCTGGATAACACCGATAAGGATCAGGAGCGTGAGAGCTATGAGAATAATGGAAACTAGTTTATGTTCTAGCTGGGCTTTTTTGTTCAGGCTCTTTTTCTTTTTAGTTGGTTTCATGAGGCTTGTTCAATACGCCGTGGTAAATTGTCAACGAGCAGCAGATCATGATAGGGATCATCGCGATTGTTAGCAGCAGCGATTCTTCTGGCATCCATCTCATAGAACCAGTCGTAGCCTTCAATCTCATCAAGAGGCTCGAGATGGCAAGGGTCTGGTGGCGTGCTAAACTGAGGACAAGCATTTACCGCTGTCCAGGGTCTCGATATGGCCGAACAGTCACGGCCACCGCAACTTTCCCAGCGCTCCTCCTGCCGATTGTAGCGGTAGTACTCGGAATCGCGTCCAAACCAGCGATTGGCAATTTCTGCCCCATAATCCCCGGGCGTCATGCGATAGGGGAAATCCTGGCACAGAGGCAAAATATGGCGCTTTCCCTGCCAGGCTAAACTGCTCCCCTCATTGGAAGATTTAGAAGCAGAGATGAAATCATCGTCGATGCCCTCTGCAGCAAAATCTTGCTCGTCCACCGTTGGGAAAAAACAGAAGTGATAAAAGTCCGGGGTATAAAGCCAGCCGCCGTCGAGGAAGTTATTTAATTCTGTTACCGCCGTAGCAGTTGGTTCCCAGCGAATAATATTATTACCATCCTGTGCCCACGTGAAATAGAGAACATTGACAGGCGTGAATACTGCAGTGATATCAAACGTCGGCCGAGGGAGTTCAACCGGCGCATTCGGATTAATCGACCCAATAAAATTATTAAAAAAAGCTGCGGTGGTAGAACTGCCCGCAATCACACACGGGCGCACCCCTTCCAAAAAAAAAAAATCGTCAGGAATATCTTGTCGCCCACCAGCACCACCACGCACCAGAACTTCAGTTTGATCGTCAGAACGCTCATCTGACGTTCCCCCGTCATCAAATCGCATTTCCACGCTCACCTGTTGCGTATTTCCTTCACCGAGGGGCAGAAAGCCACTAAAAGGAGCCTCAGTTAAAGGAGGAGGGAACTGCCGATAATTGGCAAAACAGCCGTCAGTTAATCTATCAACTCCGCCGTAATTCGGATTAGCCCGTAAAGCGTAGCGATCACTTTCAGGAACGTGCTGCATCTCCGCAATTGTTTCCTGTAACTTTCCAAACGTCGCCTGATGCTCCGCGGGAATCGTCGGCACTTCGGCCTGAATTGGCTCCGCCCCAATAAAGCCCAATGTAAAATTGACAAACCCCTGCACGATGCTTTTCACCGGACCAAAGCCGGGAAACAATAAAGTGATAAGGACAACGCCACCGACGACTGCCAAGACAATTTTCCCGATGGTTTCCCAGCTCCATTGCACCATCAGACCAGCCCCGCAAATTTGTCAATCAGCTCTTCAATGTTCCCGCCCAGAACGCCATACCAGACAATAAAAAAGAGCAGCATCAAAGCGGCCAGAATGATGAGCACCAGCTGCCAGAATTCCATGCCTTTCTTGTTCATGGCGCTAACGCTCCTCTGGTTTTCATAAAGACAAAATAAATGAACATTACCGCCAGAATGATGCCTAAAATAAGAAGGGCTAAGGCTTTGATATCACCTTTTTTATGTGCCATTGTGAAAAACTTTGCATCATTTTTTTCCGTGGCGGTCATTATGGGTTTCTGTAGCAATACCCAGCAATGCATCCCCACTCAGCTTGAGACCCACAGGCAGCTACATCGATACAGCTTTTTGGAGAACCGATGCAGCAGACTTCGCCCGTCTGGCAGCTGAAGGCAGAGGTGCTGAGGCTATTGGTAGGGCAGCCTTGGGCAATAAAATCTCCCTCAGGAAGGCAAATCCCCCCTTTCCCGGTACAGTCTGCCAAGCCGCCTTCCAGCAGCCTGGTCTTCCCAGTAAACATCACCAAGAGAACGATCACGACGACAAGCGCAATGATCGCCCCGATGATGATCCACCAGATGTTGGCATCCCCTTTTTTCATCTTGAGCCTCGCTTCATCTCTCAGCTACTACCAGGCGCAGAACTCATCCGCATCACAGCCGGCTTTATCACTATAGCCATTACAGCGATCGATCTCCCGTTCAAAAGTCGCTTTAGCATCTCCTTTCCCTTGCGCTGCTTCCTGCACATTTTCTAAGCCTGCAGCCTCGTTATATGCCGTCACGAAAGCGGTTTCCGCTGCGGCATTCGGATGGCATTGCCCGTAGAACGATTCCATGGCCCGCAGTTCGGACTGCGCTTCGCCGCCCAGCTGCGATTCAAAAATGCCGATGCGGCCGGCAAAAATTGCTACTAACACCACTAACACAATTATTGCCAACACGGCAATGATAATGACATTCAAAGAAAGGCCTTGCCCCCGTTTTTCCATGTTTTTCACCTCATTTTTATTGAGACTTTAGAGGAATACTCTAAATATTCTTTAATTTAAAAAAGAGAAAGACCTATATAAATATTCCTGCGGCAAAACATCCCCCGGAAAAGAAAAACGGCAAAAAAGAGCGTATGTTTAAAAAGTGCTTCTTAAATAAGCAGCCCATGATCACTGAAAACCCCTATTACTCGTACAATCTCTCTGAACTCCCTGTGGGCTGCCAGTACTGTGTCCGGGGGGAAAAGCTGGTCTTGTTTGTAACGGGCTTATGCCCGCGGCGCTGCTATTTCTGTCCGGTTTCTGACCAAAAATACGGAAAAGATGTCATTTTTGCCAACGAACGGCCAGTAGAGCAGCAAGAGGATGTTTTAGAAGAGGCGGGGGCAATGAGCGCCAAAGGCCTGGGCATCACGGGTGGTGATCCCCTCGTTAAAGCAGAAAGGGCAGCAGGATATATTCAAAAATTGAAGAAAAAATATGGCAGAGGATTCCACACCCACCTTTATACCTCTCTCAATCTAGTGACCAAAAAAAAGCTCCAGCTGCTCGCTGCTGCCGGGCTGGATGAAATCCGCTTCCACCTCGATCTTGATTCCAAAGCCCTCTGGCCAAAATTAGAATTAGCCAGAACTTTCTCCTGGAATATCGGTGTGGAGCTGCCCCTCCTGCCTGACAAAGAAGAAGCAATCAAGGAAGCGATAGCGTTCATGCAGGATAAAGTTGATTTTTTGGTGCTCAATGAACTCGAAGTTGCCGATAATGGCCGTTCGCAGCTGCTGAAAATGGGCTACACCACGAAAAATACCCTTAGCTATGCGGTGAAAGGATCGATGGAAGCGGGCTTGCACCTCCTCAAAGGCATCCAAGAGAAATACCCGCGGTTCAAAGTGCATCTCTGCACGGCCAAGCTCAAAGATGCGGTGCAGCTCACCAACCGGCTAAAGCGGGAAGCGCAGGGAGTGAAGCGGCCGTTCGATATCGTCAGCAAAGAAGGCCTCCTGACAAGAGGAGCGCTCTACCTGCCAGAACTCGTGCCAGGATTTGGCTATCGAGAGAAAATAGCAGCAGCAGATACGAAAAAAATATGCCATGCTTTAGAAAAAATTAAAAAGCCTGTCCAAGAAAAGCTGCATCTGCACGACAAAGAAATCTTTTTGGACAAGAAGAAGCCCCGCCTCTTGCTGGCTGCAAGACTCATCAAAAAGCACAAAAAAGAATTGCAAGCTCTCGGCATCATTCCGGCCATCGTCAAAGAATATCCGACGGCAGACCAATTAGAAATTGAAGTAGAGCTGTTTCAGCCGTAACTATTCGCACACATACAATACACTCTCGATAATTCCTACACTTTCCGTCGGCTGCGGAAATAGTCCCGAAGAATCACGTTCTCTCTCAGCACAGCCGCCGGCATTAGGCGAGATGCTCAGAAAAAAAGGCTCAGAATTCGGGGAAAGGAAACGAGCGGGAAATTGCGCTTGGAATTCGTAGTGCTTTCCCCACACCCCGAGCGTTCTCTCCAAAAGCCCGCTGGCGGTGCTGGTGAAAAAAGCACAGCTCTCTTCGACGCCACACCGGTTCGTAAAAGAAGCGTCGGCAGACTGACCGGGATAAGAATTGCTGGCGCAATCGCCTAAAACTTCCCGCAGCTCCCGGCGCTGTTCGTCTCCCAAACCACAATCCACTGTCGTTTTCAGCAGCGTGCTCAGGGTGCTGAACGCCAAGCCTTTTCGGGTAAAAGCTTTTTCATCCGGCTTTTCTTTCAGGGAAAATTGCACCAAAAACAGCATGCCGAGGCTGATGAGAATAACAATCACCACCAATCCAATAATTTCCATCTGCGCTTTTTTGTTTTTCATGAGGGAGCTGTTCATTTATTTCATTAGGAATACACTGTTACAGCGAGAGAGGCGAAATGGTACGTATCGGGCGCTTCTTTCAAAGCCACAACAAAAAAAGTCGGTTCACTTTTGGTGAACTTGGGCAGGGGATGGTCATATAACACATATGGCTCATCATTTTCATCAGCAGCGACAGATAATTGCTGCACTTTTATCGTCGCATAGGAAAAAATGCTAAAATAATAATCTCTCTTTTCCTGGTCAATCTCCGTATCAACTCCCCTGCCGCCTTCCAGCAAGTTTCCATCAACAACCGCTTGCACTTTCGCCAGCTCGAAACAATTATCTTCCGTCAGCGAGCGCTCGCTGCAGATTAATTCCGGCAGGAAAAGCACTTTCAGCATGGTTTCCGTGGCTCTCTTTTGCAAGAGCTCTTCGGCTTTTTCTTTGAAAGCGCTCTTCTGAAATTGGGCGTAAAAAATGAGCCCAAAGAGGATCAAGATAAAGAAGATAAAAAGTACTGCAATCGTTTCCGTCATGTGAATCTGGGCTTTTTTCTGCGGTACAAAAGAAAAGTTTGTGGTTGCGGCCATGGTTAATAGAGAGCAAGGCACTCGCCTGCTGCTTGTTGGTTGGTTGTTTCTATCTGGGCAGCCGTTTGTTGCAGCGACGCACAGTTCAGAGCAAGCTCACGGCACCCACGGAGCTGCCTTCGAAATTGCTCTAAAAGCGCCGCAAAATTATTTTCAATTCCCTCCTCCCGGTAAAAGCGGCGGCAGTCCCGCTCTGGGAAAGGTGACTCTTCTTCATAAAAAGTAGCATAATAGTCTTGCAATGACACTAATTTTGCATTATAAACAGCGAGAAGGTAGCCAAGCCGCTGCCAGGCTTTCTGCATCGTACACCCATACATCTCTGCAGTGCCGGCAAAGATGGCTGCATATTTCGCAGCGTCCCGTTCGCCCCCTAAAGAGAGAATGGACACTTGGCTTTTACCGGCCATTTTCTGAAACGTTGTTCCTTTTTTCTCATAATATTCTGCCGTCTCTGCCCTTCCGTCAGAAGAAAAGACCACGGCACTGATCGTATCATCATCCATCTCCTGAACGCTGGCCGGCAGTTGGGGGGGGAGCCCATCTAAAAAAATAAACCGGACGTGGAATGCTTTTCCCAGTTTAAGAGTATCTAGGGTTAGCCGTGACGCTTCCTCGACGTCCAGATGCAAGCGCTCTTCGGCATTATAAGTGGCGTCGAGAAACTCGTCCTTAAAAAGCACGCCATCGCCAACCAGAACGTACTTAACGTTGGAAGCAGTGACGAGCAAAAAGTCCATGACTTTAAAAGGAAATTGAAAAGGCAAGCTCCAGAGAATCAGCTGGGGCGCCTGCAGTTCAGATGGAGCAAAAATAGTATCCACAGTATTTTGTATCGACGCCAAGTCCTCAATTCCATATTCGGTTATGCCGTCCGCACACGAGAAATACAGCGGGTAATCCACCAAGCTGCTGATATCAATAAAGTTCTTGGTCTGCTCCGAAACGCTGGCGCCCGTAAAAATCGATTCCAAGATCTGCACGACATCTGTTGCCAAGTTTTCTTCCGCCGTGGCTTTTTGCTTGACGACGATGCCGATAAAAAAGAGTAAAATGACTGCTCCGGCAATCAGTACATAAATCCAGTGGAAGGTGATTTCAACTTGGGCTTTCTTTTCCATGGTTAGGGCTCGGCAGGAGATTCGATGGGAGAAATTTTTGTGCTGGCACCCAGGCCTTCCAGACGCAATGTGAAAGTTCCCTGAACAACATTTTCGCAATGAAATCCTTTATCCGCAAAGCGGATGGGAGACACTTTAATTTTAACGGGCCCGAGAGGCTGCAGGAACACATTTTCGGCGACATCTTCATGCCCGGCAGCGCGGGGATCTTTCCCCTGGGAAAGTGCTTCTTGCTGTGCTTCCGCTGCATCTTCCCAGACGGCACAAGCATACTGATCTTGCTCACATAAATCCTGAATCTCGCCAGGAATATTTTCGTACCCTAAATCCACAAAACAGACTTTTTCATAGCCCAGTGGCGTCGTATACACCTCAATCCGAACCGAGCCATATTCTGTCGAAAGGCGCTTGATAGAATTCTCCAAATCCGTCTTAAATTGCACGAAAGCCACCTCTTCGCTGCTCTGCAGGAAACCAGAGATGGCTTGATAGCCAAAAATTAGCACCAGAGCAAAAGTAATGCCCACTAAAATGTACACAAACACCATGCCGATGACCATGCCTCGGCGGTTACTGCTCACGTTCTTGCCTCTTGGGCATTGCTCTTCCATTCTTTCTTACGCCTCCCCCCTTCGTTCATCTCTTTTTGCGTTTTTGAGCAAAGTCTTTTAACCTGTTGAATATGCTTTCCGCTTCTGCCGGTGAAACAATCTCCGACAGCGCTTTTTTCTTGGCACTCTTAGCCAGATCTTCCAGCTTGGAAAAAACGCTCTTTTCATGCGCTTTCAGCCCCGGCTGGATCTCTTCTTTATGCGCGGTGTAGGTTTCTGCAACTTTCTGCAGATGGCTAACATCGGGATTTTTCTTTTTCAAGAGCGGTTCAACATGAGGAATCTCCGGCGAGCTTTTGCTAAACGCTTCAAAGACCTCGCGGCGTTCCCGCTCTTTCTTCCTCTTTTCCCGCTCTCGGCGTAAAGCCGCGAGCTTCTGCTGCCATTCGGGGAATACCGGACGTATGGCTTCAGCCAGGGAAACACCTTTGGGCAGGAGTTTCAGAGGAGCCCTCTTGCCCGCAGCGGAGAAGCGGTAATAGTATACTAAATAACCGATGCCTCCTGCAAGCAATAGCCAACCAAAGATGAAGAAAACCCAAGAAAAAATATCTGGCTTTTCGGCAGGAATTTTTCTTTCTTCCTCTTCCCGCAGGGCTTCGGCGCGACAGGGGTCCGTTCCCCGGGTGTACTCCTCCAGATTGCTCGAGCCATCGGCATCATAATCCTCGGCAGTATCGCGAACACCATTGCCATCAGAATCAACGGCCGTGCTGTTGAGAGCACAGCCTTCCCGGTTATAACGGAGTTCCCAGGCATCCGGCAAGCCATCAGCATCGGCATCTTTCTTGGCTTCTTCCGGAGTAGCTTGATCGCTGGCACAGCCTTCTTCATTGACTACTTTGCCTGCGGGCGTTGCAGCACAATTATCACAGCTATCCCGAACGCTATCGCCGTCGGCATCAGAAAAAGCAAGATGTTTGCTGCCGGTCTGATTATTTCCCATGTTGCTGTCAATTCCATAACACAACCATCCGGGGGCATCGAAAGAAAGCTTCTGGCCTGTATACGGCGTCTGCGGAACACAGGAAGCCGAGGAGGAACTTTTCCCGTAGGAGAAAGAGCGGCAGCCTACCATATCGGAGCAGAGCAGTTCAACGGTTGTTTGAGAACAATCGGATTCATTGAGCTGCACGGTAACTTGCGGCAGCCCGGCAGCGAGGCAGGCTGCGTACGTCCTATTGACAACGATAAATCCGTCACTTTCACTGAAAGAGCCCCAGTTTCCGGCCGCATCTTGGGCCGCGACTTTCACCTGATATTTCCGGCCTTCCTGCAGATTGGTAGTAGGGATCTCCAGGGGAAGCTGCGCTGCCACAGTCGCATTGAACAGTGGCGTGCGATTCCCGCTTGATGAAAAAGAAATGAAGCCTGTCCGGTTACTCGTCCCGTTACTGACACCACCGGCCAAACCAGCATCATAGACGGCATATGCATACATGCTAAGATTGTTTTCGTTGGTGTACACACGCACCGCAATTGTCGAACTGCCGCAGCTATAGTTGCCATCCTCGATGGAAGTTATTTGAGGGGAAGTGCGATCAATAGTAAAGCGAATGCTGTTCTCTACTTCGTGATCTGCCATGCGGCAGCGCACGGGAAGCTGATATGCTTTTTCCGCCAGATTGCTTAACGGGAACGTGTGCAATCTTCCTCC
This sequence comes from Candidatus Nanoarchaeia archaeon, assembly GCA_035289745.1. Lineage (GTDB taxonomy): Archaea > Nanobdellota > Nanobdellia > Woesearchaeales > GW2011-AR9 > JAUYQE01. The sequence continues at coordinate 7,692 of DATDWF010000049.1, read as the reverse complement.
CGCACCCTGCATGAGCTGCGCTGTCGCATTGAGCCACAGTTCACAGCGGGCATTCTTGGACGTTTCCACCTCGACCGTCAGATTTCGCTGGGTCAGGTAATCGCCGTTCGGCCAAAGCGAGATAATATTGCCAACTTGTGTGTAATCGACGGTAAAGTCAAAGCTCTCAACGCCCGAAAAGTCCTGAGCCCCATTTTGGCACTGCGTGGTAATCGTATAATCAGCCTGCAGCCCGGCCATCGTTATCGTATACAAATCATCATGCTGCTCCTGCAGAACTTTTTGCTCTTCGCCCGGGAAAGCGTATTTCATATCTTCATACGCTGCAGCGCCGGCATCATCATAGCGGCAAAGCGTCTGGTCATCAGTGTCGACGAGCAGATTCGTAGTAACACCCTCAACGACAAGAGCAGGGTTAGCCCGAGCTTGAACAATGCGTGGCGCGGTCGGGTCATACTCCAGATTGACTTTTTTCTCGGGGCCAAGAACACCAGCGGCATCGGTGCAGCGGACAAAGAGCTCTTTCACGCCGCCTGAAGCAGGATATGCTGATGCTCCGACGGAGCCCGGGAAGTTCCTAATAAGATAATCACCCGTTACCGGATCCGGCATGAGCACTTTGAACCGCGGCACGTCTTCATAAGAAAATCCCGAAATGAAATCGAAGCGGCACTCCTGCGTCGGCACTTTAGTAAAGAACTGTACCGTGAAATTCCGGTCTGCACTCACACCCCATGATTCTCCCTGATAGAAATGCTGTGGCGGATGACGCAACGTCAATCCGTAGCTGTCAACCTGAATGTCGCCACAGCGGACGATATATGGCTGATTGTTTCCATAGTCGACAGAGTAATAGCATATACTGAGAGAGTCAGTGGCGCGTAATGGTGCCGTAAGTTCCGTATATTCATCCAGCGAAAGGTCCCGGCAGCTCTCGCCAGGTTCCGCTAAGCAATAGAAATAGGACGTACAGGCAAAGCCCTCGGCTTCCGTCAGGCATTCGAAGCCCACCCGGGTTTCGTTTCTGAAAAAGACCTGCCAGGTATCGCCCTGCGGCCGGACCGTTCTGCCATCTCCTTGCAAGAGTATCTGCGCAGCAGCAGGCGTGGTGTCAATAGCAAAGAAGAACAGCTCTTCATACCGCTCGTTCGTAAGGGCATCGAGGCAAGACACGCGATAATCGGCAACTTCCTGATATGCTTCTGGATAGCGGCTGCTGAAATCGACGCGGGGGGTCGTGTGCTGTAATCCTGCTGCGTCCGTCTGAAAATCCGTTACTTTTGTAAACGCACCAGCATCGAAAACATACAGCTCGCAAGATGCGGCAACGGTGGTAGCAACGGAAAAGACGGCATTTTTGGTTTTAATGGCGCCAACCGGACTTTGAACCGTGATATGTTCTTCCGTGTCCAGAGGCAGAAGTTTGGTTTTTTCGGCACGATTGCCGGCTGCATCCGTGCATTGTACCGTAGCCTGATACAATAGGCCGCTCAAATCAGAGAACGTTGCTTCCAAGGGCTGGCCACGCTCTACGGTACGGCTCTGCGTTCCACCTAAGGGCAATTCCTGCTGCAGGGTAAACGTACAGCCCATAGGCTCATTCGTCCCTTCAAGGAAGAGGGTTACTGATGCTTTGCCAGCAGCAACTTCCGTATGCTCAGCAATTGCAAACTGTGGCGGAACGACATCAACGTAAACGGGTGTTTCCCGGACTTCCTCTTGATTTGCGTATTTGTCTAGGGAATAAAACTTCAGGGTAAAGGTCTCCCCATCTGGAGCTTGTTCTGTCAGCAAAAGATGTGTTTGAAAAGAAACAGGAAGTTCTTCCACCGTTCTGGTTCCTGGATAGCGCACTTCCGTGAAATCGCCATCGGGAACGAGCCCAAATTCCGTGCACAGATCTTGGCCAGGGGAAGTGAGGCAATACCATAAACTCTTCACGCCATTATTGTCCGTGGCTTGGAACGTCAGAGGAGATGCATTCAAAGAAACAACTTTTAAGCCGTCGGGCAGTGCGGCAGTTACGGGAGGAGTGACATCGATGCGGCAGAGTTGGCGTTCTCCCGAAGAAACTGCTGCACAATCGTCTTGGGTATTGGCATCGCCGTCTTTGACGCAGTGCTCACCAGCTGCAACGTCGCTTACCCAGGCACAGCGCTGCCAGCCGCATTGGTCGTCAGAGAAGAGCAACTGTGGCCCGCTGGCTCGCCCGGTTTCTTGGCCGCCCGTACACTCGTCTTCAGTGAGGTACGTATAACAGTTCGCATCTCGGGAAGGAACATCGCCGCAGGAAGCGCAGGAGCTTAAAGGCTCTTCCGGCGTTGATGAGAAGCATCTTCCTAAGCCAGAGCAGACGTCAGCCGTACAGAAAAAGTTTTCAAAAACGGTAGCGGTAGCACTGCACAGCGAGCAGAAATTATCGTCTTGGTAATTCGCTTCAGTGCAATAGCCAGAACCGGTTTCGGGCGTAACAAATTGCGGCAGCTCCAGATGGCGCAGCAGTGGGCTGTAGTCGATGAGCAGCGCATTTTCAGCGCCATCGGCCCACTGGCAGGAAGACGTGAAGCAACTGTTTGTGATGCAGGCATCTTTGCTCTGATAGTCAAAGCAGCTGCTGATGGTTGCACAGCTTTTGCAGGCATCGACCGTTGAATCTGTAGCATCATAGGTGCAGAAATTTGCAGCCGCTCCTCCTGCTGCCATTTCCGTGCCATAGCAAGCAGCCCGTTCCGCGTAGAGGCCAAAAGGATCGGTGCCGATGCTGCACACTCCTGCATCTTTACACGTCGCTTCCTGCGAGGAAAGGGGTGCGCAATAAAAAGTGTCTCCGGCGCACGCTTGAGGGGGAGAAAGCTCATTGTTCGCATCACAGCTATACACCTGGTGGCGGTCTTCCGGCAGGCAGAAAGTTTTCCAGCCGAATGTTTCGTCAAACTTGCCGGCACAGGCTTCTTTGCCGAGGGTGATAGAAGCGGTAGCGGGTTCTGCAGAATCGAGCCCTGAAGCATATCTAGCTTTAATGGTGTAGGTATACGTTGCCTCCCATACAAGCTGCGGATAAGCATCAATGAAAGTCGTCTGGGTTGCCGAAGCTGCCGGTAAGAACACGGGATCAGTCTCACCCTGCTTTTGGCGGGTAATCTCATAGCTCACCACTTCCGGGCAGGGCTTCTGCCAGTGCAATTGCACGGCTTTCTCGCCCGGAACGGACGAAAGAAAGAAACCGTCAACTTTTTTTCGGGCATTGAGCTGCCCTGGTGCGCAGATGCCTGAGGTTTTGGTGAGGAAGATATTGCCGAGCGAAACGACCGGCTGTGCTGCAGAAATTGTAACAGAAATCAGTTCAGAAGAATAGCCGCCTTCGTACGTGGCAGAGAATTCATAATCCCCCGCTGCATCGATAGGCAAACGGAAAGTACCGTATGCAGAATCGCTTCTTCCAGTTGCATATTGAGAATAGCCGCGGGAAATGCCATTGATGGATACTTTAGCGCCATGGCGCTTTTCATCCTCATCGGGACTGCCATCATTATCAGCATCAACATACACCGTTCCTGTTACTCCCTGAAATGCAGCTGCTTGCAGAAGAAAATTGACATTACCTATACGTTCGCCTTCTGCACTGATTATCGCGATCTGTTCAGCCGCAGAAAAACTTGGCATGCTGGCGCGGATATGAAAAGTTCCCGTGGGAAGATTGGTGAGTGTGTACGTTCCCTCTCCGCTTGTAACCATCGAACGCCCGAGCTCAACAACAAACACGATGGCGTTGGCAGCCGGCCCTGCTCGCGTACTGACGCTTCCAGAAATCTCCGCCGTGCCTTCGGTCGGAACTCCCGTTGGCGAAACTGCAATCCCGCATTGCTGTGCACAGGCACTTTCCGAAAGAACGGAAGTGTCAAAGTCAACGTCGCTTTCATCTAATCCGAAATCCTGCGCATATTGCACGCACGAGTACAAAGTAGTTTCCCACGTGCAACTATTCTGTGCTGCAATGATGCAACAGGCCGGGCCGCATTGCCGCGTTTCTTCTTCCGGCGTTAAGGCTGCGCCGCCCAGAAACTCGCATTGGCCAGTCGGCCGTTCGGTGCAATCGACGCTGCACGTAACCTGTTCACAGTCTTCCGGGAATTCTGCGCAACGGATTCCTTCGGCAAAATGCGTATCCAGATCACAGTTGGCATAATTGGCGCAATCTTGAGCTGCCGTTTCCCGAGGAATGCTCTGGCAGTATAGCCGCTCATCACCGCCCGCATAGAGGTAGCAACCTTCTTGTGCGGCTGCAGAAAAGGTAAAGACTACTGACAGGAGAAAAACTACTAAAAGCAACCCTCTTTTTTTAAGTCCCATGTATTATTTCTTATAAAATAATTGAGGTATATAAAGGTTATTTTTATCGCTGAGAAGAAGAGAAAAAAAGACTGCCAAAAAGGTATTTTACGAGGGGCCCACACCATAAACGAGCTGGGGATTAGCACATTCGGGGGGAGTATCGGAAACCAGAATGCGGATGTCCTGCCAATCTTTTAGGCCGGCATGGTCAGAAACAGAAGCGGTAAGGGTATAGCTTCCGGCTGTCAGCCCCTCTGAGAGCAAAAACTTGCCATCCTCATCGGCTTCATTCTGTGCTTCGTTGAGACCTTCGAAAGGAAACTCATACGATAGGCTTGCGTCACCGTCATCATCGGGATCATGAGCTGTTAGGGTGATATCGATAGGATCGCCGGATAAAGCAAAATAGTCATAATCCTGAAAAGTGCCCAGAACACAAGAAGCCTTTTCAACATAATCCAGTGCCGGCGGCCGATTCTGGATAGCGATACTGAACGCATACGTCGGCTGATTTTTCAAAATAGCGTTAGGCTCCTGCACGAGAAAAGTAAAAATGGTATCGCCCGTCGCTTCGTCGGGAACAGCGACATCTACAGAAACCTGAAGACGACTAAGAATATCGGCAAAAGTCGCTTTGGTACACTCGCCTTCCGGACAGCCACGATACTGAAAACTTTCCTGCAGCACATCCTGCTCATAGTTAAATTTAACATACTTCTGCTCCCAGCGCAAAGGCTCAACAATGGCGGCTTTTAAAAATGATCCGAGCCTACTGGGATAGACAAAACCAAATTCCGAAAGGTGGAAAAATTCCTGGCCCGCGGCCTCGAAGGTCAGCGGATATTTCGCATCGACGATAATGGATGTATCTGTGATATCGACATGCATCTGCACCGTCTCTTCGCCGACAATTTGGGCACCGGGATAAATCTCACCCTGAATCCACTCTTCGACGCAAGAAACTGCATCTTTTTTCAGGAAATTTTCCAGATCTTTTTCATAACTGCGGATGCTCGGAAAAGATAATTCGCCAAAGCCCACGCTCACATCCGGAAAGCGATAGGGGCAGAACCCCGAGTTCGGAAAAAGTGGCATATTACAGGGATAAAGATTTTCTGGAACGCTCTGCTCACGGCGAATGCCGTAGGCGACTTTCTGAGCACCAAGATCAATGCCATTAAAGCTATCCTGAAACGGGAAAATGCCGCCATGGTCTTGCCAAATAGTGCCATCCTGCCCCAGAAGAGAAATTCCTCGTTCCAGAGATTGTTCCAAGCAGCTATCCACAAACAACCGTAAAGCTTCTTTGTTAAAAACACGGCCGAGCACCTCTTCTTTTTCCCCCAGGAGCTGCGCTTGCTTTATCCGGGCAGTAATCAGAAAGAGAAAAACAAAAATCAGGAAAATGACGATGCCCAGAATGATAAAGATGGTCACCTGAGCATGCCTGCTTGGAAGAATCACCTCTTTTTTCCCCATGCCGAAAGATAAAAGAATAAGAGCTTATAAAGATTGTTCTGAGAAGCCTTACTCGTCGCTAACCCGCAGCTTTCCCGTCAATTGCGGCCAGAGGAAATCAGCTCCCGTGACAGCTTTTACTTTCTGCACATTGCCGTCGACAAAACAGCGTAAGGGCTCTTCTCCTGAAGGTAAAGGGAAAGGGCGCTGGAAATCCGGATAGGCTAAACGCTTTTTATCGACATATTCGCAGAGCGGCGTGTCAAAGCCTTCGTACTCTGCTTTCAGAGTCTTGGTAACTTCTTCCTCCGCATTGAACCCGCGCTCTTTGACGGCTCGGACTCTTTTGCAATCGGGCTGCAACAGGCCGAAAACACCTTGGCACTCTTTGTTCAACAAGTAGATATCACGGAAGTTTTTAACGCTGCTCAGGAACTCCCGAGCATTCGCGTCGAGCCGGCCGAGTAAGGCGTCGAAACTAAAGCCGCCCGCACCGGAAAGATCAATTTCTTCCCGTGCATAGGCCACCGCCTGCAGATCTTGTGCATACCAGACGTCTGCTCCGTCAACCGTGCATTTGACAAAACCGGACGTACTGCCAACGCACGAGGCCGGATTCACGTCGAGCGCTGTGAGAAAAGAATTCTCGGCGGTAAGGGGCTTATTAATCGTCGTGGCAAAGGTGGTTTTCCACTCGTTGCCCTCTTTGTACTGCAGGATGCAGACGTTGTTAATGCATTTGTTTTCATCGCTGGGAACCAGATCAGTATCGACATCGGCAAAACAGGTCGGCTCCGCGAGGGGATTCTCCTTCAGTCCGTCCAAGGTAGATTTCCAAACACCAAACTCATTAATAGCTGTCTCATAATCCGTACAATACAAAACGTAATCTTTCCCGTCGGCAACCTCGAACAGGCGGCCAGCTAAAGCCTGCGTCCGGCTCGTCCAGTTGCCCCCTTGGCAGTAATTGTCAAAGAGGAATTCGTTATCATTAATGCAGCTCGGCAGCTCCGCACCATAGCCATCAGCAAAGAGCTGCGGGGCAGTAACGGCCGAACTGCCTTCTGATGAGACAAAGCACTGGCTTTGTATGCTGCAAAAGCCATCTGCGCCGTTCCAATTCTGCTTCACGGGCTGATACGTCCACTCGCCGGCAATGCAGCGGTAATAGCGGTCTTCACCGACGGGCTCGGCGAGGAGTGGAGAATCTTCCATCGGCGCTACGCAGGTAAAGCCGTTCCAGCAGTAATTCTCTGCACAGCAGGATTGTCCCTGACGGGAAAGGGAAAGCGGAATGCTGCGTTGAGAGTCTTCTTCATCATAATCGGCGGGCCCGGAATCGTCGACAATTTGCAATAAAGGGTTTTTAATGGTGCAACTGAGCTTCCCTGCTGCTGGCCCCGAAAATTCCACAATGACAAAACTACTTTCACCCGTCGAAAAGCGCGCTTCGGATAACGTTCTGCCTACTCCATCTTTGTTATAGAGAAAAAAAGTCACCTGGCAGCGATTCACAAAAGCTTCCTGGGAAAAATCAAGAGTAATACCGGAAGGAACAGCTAAGCGTTCGGAACGGAGCACTTCTCCGGAACGCAATTCGGCTTTCTCAGCAGTAAACACTTCCCGCTGTGGCCGCGATGAGAATAAAGTCCAGCCGGGAATAGTATTCCCCTCTAAAGCAAATTCGGCATTGGGCAGGAAATTTCGTCCAGGGGGAGCGGAAGTCAGCTGGGTTCTATTCACTGCCATTTTTTCTTCAGTTCTAACCTCAATATCTTCTTTCATAAACAGTTCAGAAACGCTCTCCGGGATAGCGTCAGGCCTGGCATATCCTATCTGCTCCAAATTCTCAGCGCTCCAGGACGCCACACCACCGACGGCCAAGCTGCTGGGCGCACAGAA
>DATDWF010000048.1:0-2759 GCA_035289745.1 Candidatus Nanoarchaeia archaeon | reverse complement strand
CTTGTTGCGAAGCTGAAGCAGAACGGTGTGGCAATTGCGGCTGCACTCACGTTTGGTTGTGGGGGAAATGCCTGCGATGGGCCAAATCATCTTGTAGTTCAATATGATGGCTCTGGTGTTCCTCTCAACTGTTGGAAGATTGTAGAAGAAAACCTCTGGACCGATGATGGTTTCATTTATTGGGGTCATCAGAGAAGAAATGCAACATACGTCTCACCCCCTGCAGTTTCCATGCCCGTTCAGAACGGCCAATGGGAAGCCGCTGCTCAGGCGTTAGGAATCGACCTTTCTCGCTGCACCAACGGACGATACCGGAGCGAATAAAATTTTGAGCGATAATTTTATAGGCTATAGCTCCTATTGCGTCTCTAAGATGGGGGTAACGACTATTCAACTCAGCCAGGAAACCAAAAGTTTGCTGGGCACTTTTGGCACGAAAGAAGACATCCATAAAGACATTCTCAAACGCAGGTATAAGTTGGCGGCAAAAGAGCAGCTGCGGGAGTTTTTGTTATCTTCTGAAGATGCCATCCCTATTGCTGAAGCAATCACCAAAACTAAAAAGCGATGGCAAAAGTAGAATAATCCGTCTCTTTTTGAAGAGATCAATACGCTCTGCTTTGCATCATTTTTCCCACCATAAACCATAAAAACTCCCTACTACCCAACGCCCCATGCTCACCTATGTCGCTCTGTTAATCATCCTCATTGCCCTGTCAGCGTTCTTCTCTGCAGCAGAGACAGCCATTTTCACTCTTACTCCAGCAAAAGTAAGAGCCTTGCTGCAGGCAAATGTCAAAGGGGCCAAGCAGTGCTCCTATCTGCGGGCCAATCCTAAGAAGGCCCTCGCCACCATTCTCGTCGGCAATAATGTGGTGAATATTCTGGCTTCTTCCCTGGCGACCCTGCTGGCCATCCGGGCTTTCGGTGATGTGGGCGCAGGCTTGGCCGCAGGGGCCATGGTGGTGCTGGTTCTCATCTTCGGTGAGGTGACGCCCAAATCCTATGCTGCCCATCATGCGGAAACCTTTGCGCTCTTTGCTGCGCCTCTCCTCGCTTTTCTGATGAAGCTTCTCTATCCGGCTATCATCGTCCTGGAATTTATCGCGAGAAAGATCACCAAAACCGAGGCCGGCATGAAATCCCCGAAAGTTACGGAAGATGAGCTGAAAGCCATGCTGGAGATGAGTGCCGAATCCGGCAGCGTGGAAAAAGAAGAGAAAGAGATGATCGAGTCGGTCTTGAAGTTCAGCGACATTACGGTGAGAGAAGTCATGACCCACCGCAGCGAGATGATCAGCATCGAAGCCGGAGTCCGCCTAAAAGATGCGGCGCGCATCATGGAATCGGAAAATTTTTCGCGCTATCCTGTCTACAAGCAGGCGAAAGAGAACATTATCGGCATCGTGCATATCAAAGATGTCTTCTCTGCTTTGACCAAAGGAGAAGGGGACAATGCCCTGGAGAGCATCATCACGCCCGTGTACTTTGTTCCCCAGCACATGCTGCTGAATCATCTGCTCAAAGAATTTCAGGAAAAGCAGCTGCACATGGCGGTAGTGGTTAATGACCACGGCGAGATCATCGGCCTTGTTACATTAGAAGACCTGCTGGAAGAGCTGGTGGGCGAAATTATTGACGAAAGCGATGTCAAGCAGCGATTGATCAAGCGGGTTGATAAGCAGACTATCTTGGCCCATGGCGCGACGGAGCTGCAGGCCCTTAACCGCTTTTTCCACACCAATCTGCCCGGCAGCCCGCACGATACCTTGAGCCGGATTATCCTGAAGAATCTCAAGAGATTTCCCCAGGTGGGAGAAGTGCTCAATATCAACCAAAACGAGATAATTGTTGTAGAAGCCACGCCGCGGAAGATCATTAAAGTGCAGATGAAGAAATTGTATGAGTGATTTTTATTTCTTGCATGGAGGTGAAGGTCCCAGAAACATTATTAAACATTGTGAAAATAGTAGCTCATGATGAAACACACAAAAATTTACAATTTTTGGTGCGCAGAAAATCAGAAAGATTTTCCCGCGAAAGAAGTGATGTTGGCAATTTGTGCTATTTTTCTGGTTATGCTGAGTAGTGGCTGCGCTCCTCAAGAAGTTCCTATAGATAATGTGCCAGAACCCATTATTGAAGAGGCTCCGCAGGAAGATCAGCCAGTGGAAGAAATTAAAGAGGAATTAATAATAAAAGAAGATCCTGTTGTTGAAGAAAAAGATGATCCCGCATTCAATCTACCGCCGGATCAAGATTCAGCCGGTTGGACCCAAACGCTCGGACCGCTGGGTGGAACTGTGATTAGGATGATTCCTCACGCCGGAACCATTTGGGCATCTTTATATTCGGGAGGTATTTATGAACTCCAAACAGATAGTTCTTGGAAACAAATTGCAGTTGGATACGGCATTCCAGAAGTACGCGCTTTTGACATTGTGACTGATTCTAAAAACGTAAACATTGCCTACGTTCCAGAAATGATTGCTGGTATAGCAAAAACAACTAATAAAGGAGCTAGTTGGCAGGGTTTACGTGATCAGGTGACCAGAGATATTGAAGCCGATATTTTCCACTCACACACTCTGGCTCTCGATCCAGAAAATCCGAAGATATTGTATGTGCCTGGCTTTACTGACGATCAAACCAGCGTGCTTATCGTTTCCAAAGACGGAGGAGAACACTGGGAGAAACGCTTTGTTTTTGATAAGTATTATGATTTTAATCACATTTATTTCTATAATTCAAAAATGTAT
>DATDWF010000047.1:0-5398 GCA_035289745.1 Candidatus Nanoarchaeia archaeon | reverse complement strand
CGAAAAATAGCGCAATCGGCAGAAAAATGGTCGAAGAGCCGAAGCCGATGGCGGTGCCGAGAACTTCTGCCAAAAAAGCAAACAGGAAAAAGAGTGCGGCAACCATTAGGGTCCTTTGTGCATTTCAGGGCTCGACAAGCTTGAGGTCTTCCAACGCTTCATCCAGTCCAGACGGATATCGCTCTTCTAAAGCCCGACCTGTTGCTTCGTCTCCCGCAGCATTCTCTTCCGCAACTTTCGGCGCTTGAGGAGCACAGGCACTGAGCACGAAGAGAAGAAAGATTACAAGCATACAACAACCGATAATCATTATTCTGATTCTGCTTATTTTCTTCATGGTTTAACCTTTCGCACAAATTCCTGCCAGTATTGCTGCGCTTGGACAATGGCGGCGATGCGTTCCTGCTTGCTTTGCGCAGCATTAAATGCGAGCTTGCTTTGCTCCATCTGTATCACGAAATCAGCAACAGCATCTTCCGTCACTTTTCTCGCTTCAAGCAGCTCTTCCGCTTCTTCTTCCAGATTATATAAGCGCAGTTTGATGAGGGTGTACACATCTTGCCGCAGTTTATCATGGCAGGCCTGATCCTCTCCACAAGCTGCTTTCTGGGATCGCACATCCAGTACGCCCACTTTCTGCCGCAGGCAGGCTATTCGTGAGGGCTTTTCCTGCTCCCAGCACTCCTGCACTTTTTGATAGAGTTCTACGCATTGCCCCTGATTTTTCCATGATTTACATTCTTCGGGAAAGAAGTTTTCGTATTCAGCGCGCTGCTCTTCCCGCAAGCGCAGCCGGCAGCGCACGCGATCTTCTAAGTCGAGATAGCCGCCGCACTTGAATTCTTTGCCGGATTGCTCTTCTGCTTTGGCTGTTGCTTCTTCAGGGGCTGTGCAGGCGAGCTTGGCATACACATACTGCAGCCCCACGCATCGCGGCAAAGATACTTGCACTTCATCGACGCTCAGGGGAGTACCCGCTTTTATGGCGTAGGAGTTCCCGCTGCTTTTCTGGAATGACAGGTTCTTCAGTTCCGTCGAATACGAGCCTTGGCTGTACGTAAGCTTTTTGCTGTTTGATAAAGAGAAGTCCACTTTCAGGTTGTCGGTGAAAGCATTTTCCAAAAGAAATGTAACATCGCCATTTTCTCGGCAGTCCTGGAGTTGGAGTCTGACTAGAGTACAACTAAAGACGAGGCCGGGACATTCCACAGACTTCTTGCCATATTGCGGATCATCGATCTGATAGGTTCCTGCTTCCCGGATGATCGCCTCTTCAGATGTAAATTTAGTGTCAGCCCACATGCCGGGCAAAGTGATTTCAACCCCGTCTTTCACACGGGTAAAGACGACTTTTTCTAATGCTGTTCCCCGGGTGAAGCTGATTTTTCCTGAATCATCGCACGTTAAATCGGCATAGGGGGAAATGCTTCCACCGCCTCCAGAGCCACCGCCACCTCCTCCTCCGCCACCACCGCCGCCTCCGGCAGCCAGGATGAAGCTGGCACTCAGGAGGGTGAGAACAATATAAACAACTGCTCGTAGAGAAAACCTCTTTTTTCCATAATAGGACAAGATAAATAACAGAAGTTTAAAAACTTTCTTTTTTTGAGTGCTCCGTTATGCACTTTGCGGTTCAATTACAATTTTGTTTCCCAGCGTTGTTATCGTTATCTCTACGGATTCGTTTAGCTCCAGCTGTCTTTCTATGTCAGAAGGGATTCTAAAGATTAATCCGCCCCCACTCTTGGATAAGTGCCGATATAGTTTTAAGGGTTCTGGCCAGACGCCGAGCTTTTTTGCTACCTCGATGGTTTTTTTAGTTTCCGGCTCATAAGGAAATTCTTCTTGGCATTGGCCACAGCGCTCCCCTTTGACAATAAACACATAGCCACTAATCTCTAGCGTAATGTCCTCTGCTGCTGCCAGAGTTCTTTTTTCGCAAACGGGGCACTTTCTCATGTTCCTTCTGCTCCTGTTATGATGAAGAGCTCTTTGTATGCTTCGTCTTTAATGAAAATGAACTTCCGGCTTTTCCCCCGATGCCGCACATAGGCTTCATATTTCTGTTTTCCAACATGCTCCGTTTTATACGCATTTCCCAACGCGCTTCGTACCGTGCTCATATCATATTCCCACTTCCGCATCCACGTGAGGATAAAGTGTTTGCTGGGCCGGATTTTATACCTTCCGTAATCCATATCATTTTCACTCTTTAATGTGATAATTATGTTATATTTAAGCTTTTTGTATCCTCGGCGCATATCTTTTTATATCTCTCTGGCTTTCTTTCTCTCATGGAGAGAAACAAGAGCGAACCAAAGAGAAGCTTGGACAAGCACCGTTTGCACCTGTGGCAAGGGATTTTCTTTGTGGCGGTGCTGCTGCTCAGCGTTGCGCTCTTTATCGTTTTCACATCTCGTGATGATTCCGAACAAGAGCAGTTCGCCGCAGGAAAAGCCGGAACAGCAGAAACGGGAACAGCACCTGCTCCCGCGCCGTCCACTGATTTCCCATCCACGGAAGAAGGCACGTTCAGCGCCTGGGTGCGGGAGCAGTATTACAAAGAACAGCTGGATCCGATGGTGGTGTTTTTTGTTTCTGAAAAGATTTCCGGCTTATCGCTTGTCTATTATCCGGAAGAGCAGAAACTGGTAGCCGGAACCCCGCCGCTCATTGCCGACGGTGTCCGTTTCTTCGACGGGCAGGCGCACCATTTAGCATACTCGTTCAAGAAAGATGGCGAGCAGCGGCTGTATTACGATGGGAAATTGGTTGGGGTTTCTTCTTTTGTACCGAAAGAGAAAAATTCCTTAACTGGCCTGGTCACGGGAGCGCCGGAGAATTTTGTGTCAGAAGCGCTGTATGGGGTGGAGATAGAGTAATGTTTTTCTGAATTGCCAAGTCGATTGTTGACCCCCCTCACAAAAAGCTCCCTAATCCCTTCTGGCTGCTCTCAGCAAACAGCTCTTCTTCTTTATAGCCGAGCACCGCAAAGATGCTTGCTACCGCTGGAATAAGCTGGTGGGTTATGTAATATGTTGGATCGTAGTGGCCCTCGAGAACATCGCTGGGAATCCTGGCCCGATCTCGCACTAAGCCGGTGCCTTTGACAATGATGTATTCAATAATAGTTCCCGGGCCTATCTTCTCGCCGCGCTTGCGGAGCTGCCAGCCAATAGCGACGTGGGGTGCCAAAGCGCTGTACTGCGACAATTCTCGGCTAATCTGGGTCCTGATGAGCACTTTCTGGAGCGGAACTTTTCCCTGCTTGAGCTCTTTGACGGTTTCTTTGACGTACAAAACGGCTTCGTCCACTTTCTTTTCCAGCACGAGCCGGAGCACTTTCTCCTGCACCTCTTTAGCGATGGGGCTCCAGTTTCTCCTGACGGTCTCGAAGCCGGTGATTTTCAGCTTGCCTTTGTCCGAGAGGAGTGCGTACTTCTTCTTGGCGCCTTTTTCCCGCCCTTTTATCGCCACAAAAATACCAGAGGGATAGAGGCCTTCGCATTCCAGCTCCATCTGTTCGGGAAGAGTGGAATTCACTTCTCGCATGAAGTGCAGGGCGTCATCCACGCTCTGTTCTCCGAGCACTATGAAACAGGAATCCGTATCCGCATAGATAACACCAAACCCTTCTTCCCGCGCTTTTCCGATAGTGCTCTTAATGTAATTCCGGGCATATGCTGTTGTAGCGTCCGCACACTCTTTGCAGTACCAGCGCGCGCCAAAGAAGCCCAGGTAGCCATAGAAAGAATTCGCAAGCAGCTTTAGTGCATAGGAACGGGACTCTAATAGTCCGGCATCCTCTCCCGCCGCTTTCTTTTCTTTGAGGAATTTTTTGATCTCCGCCCGGCGGCTGACAATATCATTCAACACCGTCGGCAGGAATTTCTTCTCTTTCCCGCAGAACCAGTATTCCGGCCGTTCCGGAACCCGGGCTTCTTCCTGGCTTTTACAGCAGCTGCAGCGGAATCCTTCCGGCCCGATGTTATGCGCGGTGATGATAGAAGGGTACAGGGAACGGAAATCAAAGACAGCAATGTTTTCGTACAATCCGGGCGTGGGCTCGTAGACAAAAGCGCCCTGCACATGCTCGTCCATGCGCTGCTCTAATTCATAGCGGGGCGGCTTGTTTGGTGCGAGAACGTTGAACTCCATAGCTCGTTTCAGGATATAATTTTCTACCAATCTGCTGAAGCGCATCCGGATGACGTCGTTCGTCGGCAGGCCGATGAGCTTGGTGAATTCCAGCATATCCGGCAGCAATTTCTGGCACAGCTGCAGCGTCAGATTGGCATCATGCAGATTGTAGGCACAGAATTCAGCAAGTTTCTCTGGCTCGTTATTCCAGACGTTTGCCAGATTATCTAAGTTAACGACGTGCTTTTTATGGCCGAGCAGCTCGCTGGCCACGGCATCCAGCGAATACGTGTCCGTTTTCAGGTTTTTGCCAAAGATATATTTGACAAACTTCAGCATATCGAGATGCAGCAGCCCTTTGAGGCGGGATTCGCCATCACGGAAATTTGCTGCAGTAAGAATAGGAGAGCCGTCCAAGCTGAGAGCAAAAGGAACGTTGAGCTTCTCTGCTCTGATTTTCAGATAGGGGAGATCAAAGCCATCGCTGAAATAGCCGGTCAGGATGTCGGGCTCATAAGAGCTGATAATCTCCCGGCAGCGGTGCAATAACGCAGCTTCGTCTTTCACATGCTGGACGAATGGCAGCGTGTGGGGGAAAGTCTTCCACGTGATGACTTTCTGGAAAGCAGCGTTGTTCTCATCAATCCCGGAGAAAGCAATCATGAGGATGGGATTTTTGTATGGATCAATTTCCTTCTTTTCGGCATAGGTTTCAATATCGAGCGCTAAGATTTTCCAGTGGTGTAACAAGTCTGGGCTGATGCTCCGAATCTTTTCTGCCCGGAACGCCGGAACGCGTAAAGAAGGCTCGTCAGCAAACTCGCCTTCCACTTCAACGAGTGTTGCGGGCAGGATGCCCGTGTCCCGCAAATAGCGATGGACGAAGAGGATATCTTTCTCGTAGCACGCCAGGCCCCACGACTGCAGCTCTTCGGCAATCAGAGGAACGGCTTTTGGATAGTTGACAAAAATCTTCCAGAATGTCTGCTTCTTGCCGACCAATTCTTTTTCAACTTCTTCCCAGCGGATGATGCGGGCGGGCTCTTCGTTTCCTCCGGCGATGCTGAGCTGCTTCAGCTTTTTTTCGACTACCGCTTTATCAGCATCATGGACTTTGGCATAAAAGAACGGCTCATGGGCATGCAGCACGCAGACTTTGGTGCCATTCTCCTGCTTTCCGTAGAGATAGGCGATGGTTTTATCCTGCTGCCGTTTATAGTCGAAATCGTAGGGGTAAAAGCGGAGTTTCATGAAGGCT
>DATDWF010000046.1:0-3081 GCA_035289745.1 Candidatus Nanoarchaeia archaeon | reverse complement strand
ATGGATAAAGGAAAGTTGCTGTGGGAATTTGAGGGGAAAAAGACCGATAGCGGCACTTTGCTATCACGGAAACAATTCAAACCGCCGCAGCAAATAGCCGCTAAAAGCAATCTCAAAGACGGAAAGCACGATGCCGATGGCGGGAAAGAAGGCGAGTATATTTGCTGGCAGGGTATTGTAGGTGAGCAGGGAGTTCAGCATGAAGAAAATGATAAAGCCGAGAAGGTGATAGACAGGAAGGACATACGTTATTTTTCTCTGCTGCTGGTGCCAGAACGTAAAAAAAGCGGTGAGATTGAGCAGGAAGAATAGCACGGTGAGGATGGCCAGCCCATTCCAGTATGCTACGGGCGGCGTCAACAAAAATGGCAATATCCCATCAACGATGCCAAAGCAGCCAAAGAGCAGCGCCGCAATAAGGTAGAATTTTAGGAATCTCTTTTTGGGGGGCATGGACGAGAGATATTTTTAACGTTTATATGTTTTCTGCTCGGAATGTTTTTAAATAAAGCATTGATAAGACTTTTGTGGGCCTGTAGTCTAATGGATAGGACAACCGGCTTCGGTGTGCACTGGCGATGATATGAGCATAACGTGCGCGCAGGTAACCGGTTAATCGGGGTTCGAAAAGCAAGCAATCTTTGGAATAAAAATTGCTGTAAGAAAATCCTCGCAGGCTCAGTTTTTGAAATTTTGAAAGGAAGGTTTTTAAACTAAAAGACACCAGACAGGGGTATGCAACTGAAAACATTTATTACTAGTGGAAAATATGGTCCCTCAGGAAAATATGGTGCCTCAGAGTTGGAAGAAGAAATTAATGCTTTCCTGGCATCTGGAATACGCGTATCATTTCCACCAAAAATACAATATGATGCTGATGGTCTGTGGTGCGCAGCCATTTTCTATGAGCAGCCTTCTTCTCCGGGCATAAATGACGATGACCGTGCCCAGCGTTCGCTGACGTCAGAAGATGTGCAGAAGTCTGAGCGGATAACCGAAGAATATTGCAGCCGTATTGAGTACGTTGCTCTCCCTAAAGAAGTTAGGGAAAAACTTGAAGAGGGAGAAAAAGTTATTGCTGCTGGTGAAGCCGCTCTACGCAGGATGCAGGAGAAAGCGGGTACCGTTTATATTTCTGATAAACGCCGAAAATAGAACTATCCTATTAGTCAGCAACATCTTTAAATAAACCCCCTTCTTCTTCCCTTCCATGGTTCTCGAGAAACTCGGCGATTCGCTGAAGAACACGCTGAAGAAGATTACCCAAGCTGTTTTTGTAGATGATACCCTCATCAATGAGCTGGTGAAAGAACTGCAGCGGGCCTTATTGCAATCCGATGCCAACGTGCAGCTGGTGTTAGAACTCAGCAAAAAAATAAAAGAGCGGGCCAAAGAAAGCACGCCGGCAGGGATAACCAAGCGGGAGCAGCTCGTCACGATCGTCTATGAAGAGCTGACGAACTTTCTCGGCAAGGAAACCAAGGAAATCGCTATTACCAAAAAGCCCACGCAGATCATGCTTGTCGGCTTGTTCGGCAGCGGGAAAACGACAACGATGGGCAAGCTCGCCAAATTCTACAAGAAGCGCGGCTATAAAGTGGCAGTTGTACAAACGGACACCTGGCGCCCGGCTGCGTACGACCAGCTGGAGCAATTAGCGCAGCAAGTCGGGGTGGATTTCTTTGGCATCAAGCGGGAAAAAGATCCGGTGCTGATCTATCAGGCTTTTGAAAAAAAACTGGAGCAATACGATGTGGTGCTTGTCGATACGGCCGGAAGAGATGCGCTTTCTGAAGAGCTGATTGAAGAGCTGAACCAGCTGCAAGCAGCCGTGGAAGCAGATGAGCGGCTGCTGGTGCTTTCCGGCGATCTCGGCCAGGCCGCACAGCAGCAGGCGAAAGCCTTCCATGATGTTTGCAACGTCACCGGTGTTATCGTCACCAAGCTGGAAGGCACGGCTAAAGGCGGCGGTGCCATTTCTGCCTGTGCAATTACCGGTGCGCCGGTCGTCTTTATCGGTGTGGGAGAAAAAATTGATGATCTGGAGCTTTTCCATCCTCAGCGTTTCGTGGGCCGATTGATCGGCATGGGCGATCTGGAAACGCTGCTGGAAAAAGCGCAGGAAGCTATCTCCGAAGAAACGGCTCAGGACTTGCAGGAGAAATTCCTGAAAGGCGAGTTTACGCTCATCGACTTATACGAGCAGATGAAAGCGCTGAAGAAAATGGGATCGCTCAAGAAGCTGATGAGCATGATCCCGGGCATGGGATCCCTGCAGCTGCCCAAAGAGATGATGGATGTGCAGGAAGGCAAGCTGGAAAGATGGAAATTTGCCATGGATTCCATGACGAAAAAAGAGCTGGAGAATCCGGATATCATCTCTGCGGAGCGGGCGGATCGCATTGCCGTCGGTTCTGGCTTGAAGATAACGGAAGTCCGGGAGCTCTTGAAGCACTACAAAGAATCCAAGAAGCTGATGAAGATGTTCAAAGGCGAGCAGGATATCGGCAAGCTCATGAAGCGCATGGGCGGCAAATTGCCGAAGGGGATGGGAATGTGAGGTGAGAAGATGAATTATGTTGATTTAAAAAAGGCGAATAAAGAAGTAATGGAAGAAAAGCGTTGGTTGCTATCGAAAACCTGCAGAAAGCAGGCAAAGGGCTGAGTGAAGAGATTGGCGCTCTCTTATTTGAACAGCGAAATCAAAGCCGGCTTCAGGGAACCGAGGCTCGCACGGTCTTTAATGAGCGGGTCCTGGCAAAAATAGAATTACGCTTTAAAGACGTGAAAGAGAAAGCTCATCTCTTGGTGAAGAAAAAGAGAGCAATAGTCAAGACCATTAAAAGTGCTTTTTTCAGCGGGTAAAATGCATGGGGTGTTCCACTAGACTCTGGGGGTGTAGTAGGATCATGACGCTCCTAGGGCGGTGGGTTGGTTCTTTTTTTGAGAAACATTTAAGTGTAAAAACGGTTTTACAAGGAGTATGGGAATATTATTCAAGACCTATAACCGAAAACAGCAGCTTCATCTCTATCAGGAACTCTGGGTTCTGCCAACGAAACGGCAATTGGAAGAGCTTCT
>DATDWF010000045.1:0-7678 GCA_035289745.1 Candidatus Nanoarchaeia archaeon | reverse complement strand
CGGATCATAGCGCGATATGGCCTGCTGCTTTTAACCTGCAGGTCGCATATAACGCTGAGGGAGAAGCAGTTCTCGGCTTTATCAGCTCACAGTATGAACGGCAATATCTTAGTGCGGCGGACATAGACAATGACGGCATCGTCGAATTTGTTTCCCAGGCGTGGGAATGGACTTCTGAACAGAATAAGCTCCTGATTTTTGACCCGTACGAAGAATACTGGCGCGATGAAGGGGGAATTCCTTTTTTCCTATTCAGGACCCGTGTCCTTCTCGACGATGCAGGAAAAGAAGGCTGCCGGCCAACGCTTGCGGATCTTGATGGTGATGGCTTGCTGGAGATAGCCCTGCGGACCAAGAACAAAATCTGGCTGTTCCGGCAGGACGGTACGCTGGTAACGGGCTGGCCGAAAGGCACTCTGCCATCCAGTTCTTACTGCCCAAATGGCAATTCCCTGATGGCGGTTGCGGATCTGGATGCTGATGGGGTTGAGGATCTGATCGTAGCGGAAGAAATGGTTGAAAAAGAATCAGAAGAAACGGAAAGCTCTTCTTCCTCCGGAGGATCCGGCGGTGGTGGCTCTGGAGGAAATGTATCAGAGGTTATAGTCGAAGAGGTCACGGAGGAGATGACCGAAGAACCCGCAGAAACGCTTATGGTCTATGCCTGGCATGGTGATGGTTCGCCGGTTGCCGGCTGGCCTGTTCAGCTCGCAACATCTGCCATCCGTACTCTCTTGGTGGCTGAAACGAACGTCTGGGAAGAAAAGTTCCGTGAGAGAATGCCCCTACAAGCCCGCCAGGCGGAAGGCCTTTCAACCATCCCTAGCACAAATGTAATCATTGGTGGGGACAACGTGTTTGTGCTTCGTTTCTCAGGAGAAATCATCTCCAAATTTTACGGGCCGTGGAACTTCCTCGTGGGAAATTTTGACGGAAAAATCCGGCTTCTGGATAATTGGGGGATGTACGATGACGAGGGGCAGTTCATCGCCGAGTACCAGCGTGTGGAAAAGGAATGGACGTATAACCCCCATATTGCTGATAGCGATGGAGACAGCACCGCAGAAATTCTGCTCATCAAATATCGCCAGCTGCTGGATTGGAAATCGGAAGTAGCAGGGATAGTTGCTTATGATAAAGATGGCTTAGAGAAACAGCGCTGGAGCATCCCGGATACCTGGAAAGCAGAGCATTTCATTGTTGACGATATCAATGCCGACAAAAAGGCAGACATCATTTTCCTGATGGACAGAGGCCTTATTTTCCTCCCGCTGGAAGGGTCCGCTGACGAGATACAATGGGGGCAGAATGGCATAGACAACCGGCAGACCAATTTCTTTGAACAGAAAGTTCCGTTTATCAGAGAGATGGAGAGGCCGGTGGTGCAGGAAGGGGTGCAGAGAGAAGTGCGGAGAAGGTAGGTAATAGAAAATTCACGATACTTTTGTTGACTTCACTGATAAACTTCCGGGCTGAATCGCTGCAGAATATTTGATAAAACGGTTCCGGAATAGTACGTTATCCCATCAGTTCCAGCAATTGTCCGCTTATCATGAAGTGCTCCAATGAGCTTGTCAGGATGAACTGCTGGCCTCTTCATGGCACCAGCATCGTTCCATCCGGCAATCGTGCTGAGCAGATACGTGACCGCTTCTTGCTCGGTGTAGACTTGGTTGGCTTGCTCATGGCGTTGCTGGGCAAACTCCAGAAGCGAAGATAGTTCCAGGAGGCGCGCATCTGTTCTTAATCGCATATTTAGAATTTTCCCTTGCGTGGCTTCGCCTACAATTGTCCTTATTGGCCCTTTTTTGAAGTCAATGAAACGCTCTGAATAAAATGTTGTCGATGCACAATCGAGAATAGCTCCCGCTTCTTTGAGCGTAATGTATTGCCGTTCGCCCAAAACGTCTTCGATAGTCGAATAGCCCCGTGTCGCTCTTTCTTCTTGAGCAGGCGCAGCAGCTCTTTTTTTGTGTCGCAAATCTCCTCGCCCACCTCGAGCTTGCACAAATGCTTCCAATGATCTCCTGCTCAGGCTAACCCGATTCTTTCCAATTGCGGGATCGAAGGTATACTTCCTTTTAATCGGCCCTTCTTTGGCCTGATAGTGGGCACAGAGTGTACTTTGATCCAAACCAGTAAGTTCTTCTGCATCTCTTGGAGAGAGGTATTCGTCAGGCATTTCTTCCCCAGAATTTCCCTCTTCAACGGTTTCTGCTGCTTTTTTCAGTAGTTGTTCACCTTTCTTTTCCGTTACCAGTTTTCGCACATCGCTCACCACCCATTGCACGTTTGCTTTTCCCAAGGATTCTGGTACCACTTCCCGAAGCTCCTTCAAGAGCCCTTCCAACTTTTCAGGGTGGCATTTTGGATTGATGGAAAGAAGGGTGTAGCTTTGCAGCTCATGCCCTATGTAGTTATTACGCCTAACTTTGTTTTGTTCAAGAACCTCTTCAACGTGAGCCCGCATTTCTTCAGCCAGCCCTTCCGTTTTTCCAATAGGAACGGGCAAACTTAGCAGGTATGCTTCTCCCCCTCCATAGGGTATCATGCGGAGGGCAATTTCTGCAAGCACCGGTTCTTTCAATACTCCTTTTCGCTGCACGGCAGCTTCGTATGCTTCTTTTAAAGACGAAGAAATAACTGGAATATCTTTATTTGCTTCATAAAGCGCAATAAGCCGTTCGTCTTCTGCAGCCGTACTTCTCCAGCCCGCCATAGCCGTGCTGCGCTCTTGCAGCTGCTGCGCATTTTCAGCTACATGCTGCCAGTACAGCTCTTCAGCAGAAGGAGCCTGCGCTTGCTCGATAAGGGCAGTCTGGCGTTGTTCTTTGATGCGCTGGAACGCTTGCCGTAGGTGCTCTTCTTGCTGTGCTAAAGTAGCAATACGCTGCCGCCGCTTAGTTTCTCGAGCAGCATTTTCCTGTAAACATGCTTCTAATGTTTTGGACATATTGGGGAGTACTTTCAAGTAGTATTTTATAAAGCTTTGGGGAGAAGATGGGGGATGGTCGATGTAAGAGGTTGGTGGAATGACTAAAATTTTATAAGGTACTATAGTTACGGAAGTTGCAATGGCTCAAAAGAGGATGATTTTGAAAGGGAGCGTCATTGGGGATTTGTTTACTAAGTACGGCTTAGATGCTAATGTTTTGGTTGATTTGGTTCTGTACCCTCAAGCAAAAGAATATTTTGAGGGAAGAGGGTATTCGTTTCCAAGAAAATTTCTTTGTACACTTCCGCAATGTATTGGTGAATGCAAAGGCGTTTTGATTAATCGTTATGACTATTCTGAAGAAAAAGCAAATTCTACTATCAACAGAATAATGGAAGAGTTTCTGGTTGAAAAGTTGCCGAACGTTGTTATTGACGATGATGTTTCTGTTGTTGAAGAAATCGGACAGGAGTATGGATCAAATGAAGAAGACGTTCCTATCATCTATGGCTTTTGGAAGTTGAAAGTGAATATCATTGTTGTTAGAGACAAGGCTTTTGAAAGCACGTGTAAAGAACTCAACATTAATGTAATCAAGTGGCCAAGCTTTAGTTAAAACTCTCAGATGCCAGAAGCTGATAGGCTTTTTGCTTATCTCCGCGTGCTTGTTGGAGTGCTTTTTCGAAGCGTTGCTTTCGATATTCTTGTGTCTTTTGAAAAGAATCTTTTAATACTAGTTCCTCTGCTATCATAGCATGGATCATTCTAAAAGAAACAGCATCCCACATTTTCTTATTGAAGTCTTCTAACTGGTGAAGAACATCTTGTCCAATTTTTTGAATGTTGATAGTCTCTTGCATAAAGTGAGTGTTAATGATGGAGGAAGTTTATAAATATTTCTTGATCTTTTCAGGGATTAGTTTATGCTATCCATTCGTAAGAAGAAAGCGGATTAATGCCAGTTACTACACCCTCTCAGCTAACTCTTCTTAAACGCTGCCGCCATATCAATCAATTCCACATGCCCCAGGAACACGCCCCGGCAGCAGTACCGCTCCAAGCCCAGTGCATCCAACGCTTTCTTGGCGCTTTCGCCTTTCTCCAGGCGTTCTTTATATTCTTCCCAGAGATGGGCAACGGGCTTGCCGCACGAAAAACAGCGTATGGGTATGATCATGGTGGTGTCCTCATCTGTATGATTTTTGTCTCTTCGCCCTGGCTTTGGAATCGTTCGGCTTGCGGACTTCCTTTCGCCGCACGTCAGCAACGAGCAGCAATCTATCGTACTCGTCGAAGACTTTTTTCAGCTTGCTGTCCTGCACTACAAGAGCCCGGGCCATGGCTAAACGTACTGCGTCAGCCTGCCCGTTCACTCCGCCCCCGCGGACAGACACGGCAATATCCAGATCCTTCACACTATCACCCGCGAGCAACAACGGCTCGCTGATGCGCAGGCGGAGCAAAGGATTGCTATAATTTTCCAGATACTGGCCATTGATAGTCACGATGCCTTTTCCTTCCCGAAGCGTCGCCCGCGCTATCGCTTGCTTTCTCTTTCCGGGCATGTGAATGTTCTTTTTCATGGTTTGTTCCAGCCGAGTTTTTTGCAGATTTCTCCCATGGTGATGAATTTCAAGTTCGGCAGCTTCTGCGCAGATGCTCCCAGAACAGTAAGCAGCTCTTTTCCGGCAAAAGCTTCCGGCACTCCGCGATGGCACATGATCCTTTTAAAAGCTTCCTTTCCCCGGGCTTGCTTCCAAGGTAGCATGCCGCGGATGCTTCTGCGAACTGCTCGCTCGGGCAGGCGGGAGAATCTGGCGCTTTTCGTCGGGTGTGCTTTTCTCTCCCGGCGCTGCTTTTCCCGCGCCACGATAAGCACTTTCTGGCCGCTGATGACAACGTTTTCAGCATTGACCACGTGTACCTCTTCGCCGAGCAGGGCATCTTTCGCTACCCGTGATGCCAGCCGTCCCAAGATCAAGCCATCGCCGTTATAAATTTTCATGGTTTCTTTGTTTTTCTGATTTTTAATTTTCGTTTTGTATCTTTTCTTTTTTTCAATCAGCCTAAAATCCGGACATTCTTGCCTTCCGGATTCTGCTGCAGCAGCTCGCTAATGCTCAGCACTTTCCCTTTGGCCGCTTCGATCTTCTTTTTGGCTTCTGCGGAAAATAACAGTGCAGCAACGTCCACTTTCTTGGTTAACTCCCCAACGCTCAGCACTTTTCCTGGCACAACCACCGTTTCGCCGGCTTGGGCATATTTCTCAATCTTATACACGTTGACAAGGCGCCGCTGCCGCGTGGGCTTTTGAATATCTTCGCTCACCCGCTGCCAGAGCTTGCTTTTTTTCCCTTTTTCTTCTAGCACCGCAAGCAACTCCTGTACCTGATAACTCGTTGGGCCAGTTCGTTTCATGGTTTTAAGCGATGGCTTTTTCTAACAGTTCTACTTTTTCCAGGAGAATCTCTGCGCTTTTCTGCAGCATCTCCCGGCAGCTGAGCTGTCCCCAGCTTTCGACGGCGAAAACGATATTGTCCGTATATTCGACCGTGATGCCTTTGTCGAGGCTGCTGTAGAATTCCAGCAGCTGCGAATTGTACACATTCTCTTCATTCACACTGAGCGTATTCCCTTTCAATGTAAACACGCCGTCCGTGCATTTTTCCATGATTGCCTGCGCATCAGCAACTTTGCCGACTTTGATGCTGGGCTCGTGCATGAAGATGGCCCAGCCGGACGACCATTTCGTGTGCTCTTTGCCTTTGCCCAGAACGGCAGTCATCGTCACGTCAATCTTCTGCTTGGGCAGCAGCTTCACGATGGGCGTTTTCGGATACACAAACGTGCACTTCGGATCAGCACTCTTGGCTTCTTCGGCATAGACATAGCCGCGGCGGGCTACTTTCAGCGTTATCTTCAATTCGCACTGTGCACAGCCCGCTCCCTGGCAGGAACAGCCTTCTTTATGCTGGTAGCTCTTGAGGTCCGTGCTGATAGGCATTAATCCCAGGCGCAGCGCCAGCATTTCGTCATAGAGTGCAGAAGAGTTATCCCGCACTTCGACGTCCTCGACGGCGAGCGTCGGCACTTCTTCGACGATTAATCGGCGTATAGCATTGGCAAACACATCCGTGCTGCCTTTAAGCAGGAATGTCAATTTGTTCTTCTTCCGCTCTTCTTTGATTTTTTCGAGTTTCATAGTGGTGCTCCGCTTTGTCGGTGGTTGTATTAGCTGATGAGCTTTTCTTTCTTAGACTCTCCTTCCGCGCCTGCCGCCTTTTGCCCGGCAGCCATTATGCGGCTCGGGCGTGACTTCCTCGATCTTTCCGATGCGCAAGCCCATGCGGGACAAAGCACGGATGGCCGGCTGCGCTCCCGGCCCGGGATTATTTGGCCCATTATGCCCGCCTCGGGCGCGGACTTTAATCGTTAAAGCATTGATGCCTTTCTCCCGGCAGATATCGGCAACTTTCTTTGCTGCTCCCATCGCTGCCGTTGGCGAGCTTTCCAGGCGATCGGACTTGACCATCTGCCCGCCGCTGGATCGCGCTATGGTTTCTGTACCAGTAATGTCGGTAATCGTGATGATGGTATTATTGTACGTCGAAAGGATGTGGGCGATGCCCCAGCGGAGTTTCTTGTCGTACTGCTGGGCAACTCTTTCTGGCTGTTCCATTTCTGCGGTTTTTGGCTTGATCATGGTGTTTTTTCTCTCAGTGTTTATTGATTGATGGTAAGCCCTCCTGCTTTTTCCTGCTGGGCTGCTTCTTCTGCTTTCCGGTTGCTGTACGCTACCCATCCAAAACAAATTAAAAAGCTGAAAGGCAGGTTTATGACGCCGAGCTCTAAAGCTTGCTTTGTAATATAGCTTACTTCCTCGAAAGCTTCTTGATAGCCAGGGAAAGACTCTTGCAGCTGAGCCCTTTCTGCATTCGCCTGCTCTGTATACTCAAAATAATCGGTGACAGTACTTAGGCAGGTATCAGGTTCTTGAGGATGAGCATTGAGGCAGTCATCAATTGCTTCTTCTCTGGCTGCAGTCTCTTCTCCCAGTTCATAAATCCGCTCAGCAGCTCGATAAGGTGGAGCAGTGGCAATAGCCGCGGCTTTTAGTCCCAAGTGAATGTCATAAGCAAGCACACCAGCAAATCCTAGGAGTCCCACAGTAGCCATCCTTTTAGCCGCACGTTTTGAAATGTTCATGAGTGTTAAGCCTCTTCAGCAGCTACAGTACTTTCTTTCGTTTCTTCTGTCTCTTTCACCACTGCTTTCTCTTCTTTGTTCTTCCCTCTTCCTTTTTCTTCTTTCTTTTCCTCTTCAGCATCTTTCTTGGCCTCTGGAGGCTGCGCTTTCTGCACCCGGGCGCGTTCCGGATGCTCTTCTGATGCTAAAGTGGAATTTTCTTTGAAGCGAATCTGCGCTTCTTCTTCGAGGGAAACGAGATACGTCGGCGTGGTAATTTCATTCTCGCCTACGAGGACGTGCCGGTGCGTGATGAACTGCCGGGCTTGCGACATGGTTCTCGCGAAGCCTTTCCGATAGACAATGCTTTGCAGGCGGCGGTCCATAATGTCGTTGAGCTGCAGGCCTAAGATATCATCAAGGATCGCGCCGGGCTTCAGCAAGCCGAGGCGGAACAGCTTTCCCATGATCTGCTGCTTTTCTTTTTCTCCCTGCTCGGTTTGGCGGCCGACGAGCTTCTTGGCTAATTTTTTGTACTTTCTGAGGAAGGAGCTTACC
>DATDWF010000044.1:0-2530 GCA_035289745.1 Candidatus Nanoarchaeia archaeon | reverse complement strand
ATCGTTGAGCGCTTTCTCTTCCAGCAGGTTGATGAACAGGAAATCAACCTGGCAGCCGCGCTTTATCAGATGATACGCCGCTACCGGACTATCGATGCCGCCGGAGAAGAGCAGCAGCACCTTGCCGGAACTGGTTGGCGGAAGGCCTCCCAAGCCAAAAATAGTTTCCGTCGAGAAAAAAGCATCCTGCCCGCGGACTTCAAGAGACAGCAGCACTTCCGGCTTCTGGAGCTGCACTCCGGCACTGTGCGGATACAGAACTGCTCCTGCTTCCTGTTCGAGTTCCTGCGAGGTAAATGGATGATTTCCTACTCTGCGTACCCGGACGCAGAACGTTTTTCCGGCAATGAGCGGTGTGGCATATGCGTTTATCTTCTCCAGCACATCTTTTTTGTCGGAAAAGGAGCAATATTTCGCTACCGAAAAGCTCTGGATGCCGGGAAGGCGTTGCAGGATGTCGATAATCTTTTCCGGTTCTGGCGTAAAAAGCACGAAGCGCCCGCCATAATTCTTGAGCTTCCACTGCTTGACACCTTGCTTTCTCAGCGCATCTTCTATCGCTTTGACGTATAGCTGTTCAAAATGCCCGCGGGTTCTGGAGCTCTTTAGCCCGATTTCCCCATAGCGGAGCAGGATGCAGGGTTCCATGATGGTGCTAAACGCTCCCTTTTTATAAATATTACTTTAAAGTAGTCACCGATAGCAAGTTTTATAAAATAGCCTGCTCCTGGCAGGGCTATGGAGACCGCCAGAGATACAGCAATTTCCAGCGATGCATCTATTCCCGAAGATGCACCTGCTCCTGCAGAAAGGAGAGTGCTGCAGCCGGTTCTTTTCCTCGAATACGTGCACCGGTTTGCAGAGGCTGCTAAAGCCGCTATTCATTCTTTGCGGCTAACTAGGCGAAATCAAGTGCCTCGCCTGGAAGAGCTGATTGCTCCCGACGTTTTGCAGGAAGGCTTTTCTATTGATTCGTTCCGGAAGGTCTTGCATGAGTATTTCTCTGCGGTGCCGCTCGCAGAACAGCTTCCCAATTATTCTCCGCGGCGGAAAAAGTCTGCTGATCCTATTGCCCGAAATGCCAGTGAATGGGATGGTGACGTAGTACAATGGCAGCAAATGGTGTATCCGGCCGAGCGCCAGCATATTGATGGCTCAGTTGAACAGCTGGAAAAAGAAGCCCAAGCCTGGCAAAAGCCCGTGGAAGAATGCTCGGTGCGCATTCATCGGCTGGTTCGTGATATGCATGGCTCGACGGCTCAAGAGCCTTTGGGCCTTCAATTCAACGGTTTACTCGCCGGAGCTTTCAAGGCTTTCCAGAAAAAACTCTATGCGGAAGCCGGATTGCGGCTTCAAGACGATCTGGAACTGCTCTATAGGCTCAGCTTTCAGGAATGTGTGATAGCCAAAGGCTGGGGCAAATTAGAAGGTGAAGAACTTATTAAAGCACTGGAGCAAGAGCAGGTTCCGATAGAACTCTTTGGACAATGGACAGGGAAGGAAGTAACGCTTCCTAAAAAGAAACCGGAAACGGTGAAAGAAGTTGTTGAGAAAGTGAAACAGGAAGCCAAACGCCTTTCTCGCCGGGGCGGCTCCAGCTTCTCCATCGCCGCATTGGATGACCGCATCCAGATGTATGATATTCCGGTTCCGTACGATGGCGGTGCGCCCCACAATATTAGCTGGGGTAAAGAATTGCTTAATGGCAGTGCAGATTTAACTCAGGATGAGCATGTACGGCGAACTTTGGACACTGAGTTGAAGCTCGTTTCCAGCCTCGTGTATGGCGCCACTCTTTTGGCTTTGTACAATGCGAGAAAAACAGTGCAAGATGAAGAAAAAAAATTGTTTGCCCAGCTAACACAGCTCTTCCAAAAGGACTTTGCAACCTCTCATCATTATTTCTTCACCAGCACGCGTTTGATCTATACGCGGCAGGGTCCTGATCACGTTTTCCATAATTATGGCTATGCTGATGCACAGCAGCGTGACTTAGATTTGACCGGCCCTTGCAGATACTTTACGAAAGAAGATGCGGATGTTTTGGAAGCACTCTTCGGCACTCGGGATGTTAATAAATTTACCAAGGCAATCAAATGGCTAACGGGCAAAAAGCCGCATCTCTGGCGGTGTACTGCCAAGCCCCAGCAGGATGATGTGCGCGTGTTTGCCCTCGGCTGCTGCGACTACGATTTCGACTTCGTCGCCGACGTCGACTTCAGCAGCAGCAACTCCAGGCCCGCTCGCGGAGCCGTGGTCACCCCGTCGTAGCGCGCGTTTTAGGGGGGGTTATGACTTTTTGAGAAAAACATAATCCCAGACCATAGCAACCGGAAAGTTCAGTCGGTTTACTATGGGTGTCTTTCAGTATCTCATCATCTTCAGCACTTTTTTCCGGAAAGAAAGCGGATACGGCTGCAGATAGCGCTTCAATTTCTTCTGGTCAACCTTTTTCTTGAATTCCTTTTGGACCGCAGGGCTGATGCCTTGCTTAAAATACACCATATCAATCAGCGTCTTTTCCGTATCA
>DATDWF010000043.1:0-2726 GCA_035289745.1 Candidatus Nanoarchaeia archaeon | reverse complement strand
TTCCAGCAGACAAAGAGCCGTCAACCATAACTGCCTTAACATCGGAAGTTAACATCAATGCGCTTGTACTTCCTGCCGGCGTTGAAATGGTTTTTGCTACTTCACAAACACTATCTGCATCACAAGAATTAGCTTTTAGCTGTGTTGTTGCTGTAGCTTTTCCAACAGCGCATCCACTCAAAATAATAACCAACACCATCAAAGAAATAGTCCCAAAAAAAAATATTCTCTTCATTTTTTACACCTCTTTTCTTCTTTTTACGATGACTGGAGGAAGTAAACACCTCTTGATTTAAATAATTACCCCCCCCCTCAGGAGTAGTAAATTTATTTTGAACCGAAAGAGCTTTAAACATTAAACTCCTTTTAGTTTTTTATGCATCAATTGAATACAAAAATAGACAAATATTTTGAAAAGTATCAGGTAACTGATCTCGATCCAACCAGCCAAGAATATTTTTCAGATGCGGTTAAAATTGCTCTGAGAGAATATCATCTTCCCGTTTTAGATATTGCCACAGCATTTGAGGTCGCTTCAAGTACTGTTGAACGATGGGCCAGCGGAACGGCGGTCCCACACGTCAAGATTCGGCAAAGCATTCTCGATTATATCGCTGAGAAGATTTGAATCTCTCCATCCTCACGAAAGTAAGCCCTAGTCGTGAGTTGACAACAGAATAATTACGGAAGACAAAAACATTTAAATAATAGTCATACTTTTTAGCTGAGTATGACAAACCAAGAAGTTATACTAACTAAAGTAGGAACAAAAGGGCAGATTGTTATCGGCCAGAAGCTGCGTGAGCGCTATCATCTTGCTGCCGGGATGATAGTGAAACAAATGCCTACCACGCAAGGCATCGTTATCCAAGCTTTCGATAAAAAGAGAGTGATGCAAAAAATTGATACATTGTCTCATGCGGTGGGAAAAAAGTGGCCGAAGCACTTGGATTGCGTGGACGTTGTTGAACGACGATGAACCTCGTTATTGACAGCAATGTGTTGGTTTCTCTTTTCAATGATACAGATTCTCATCACCGCGCGGCCATTGAAATCATGGAAGAGGTCCTGGGAGGGAAACACCAGGCCATCGTCTCATCCCTTTCCCTGCCCGAAGTATGTGGTTCCTTGGCAAGAACGGTAGGGAAGCAAAAAGCAGAAGAAGTTAATGCAACAGTGCTAGAGCTTATCGAATTTGGAGTATTTTTTCTCGAAGAGGTGACCACAAAACGCGCACAAGCTGCCTCTCACTTTGCCATAGGGCATACACTCAAAGGAGCTGACGCAATAATTGCTTCCCTGGCACAGGAAAAGCAATCCGCTCTAGTTACTTTCGATAAAGAGCTCAAAAAGAAGCTTGCGGGAATTATTTCTGTGCAGCCTTAATCAACTTATTTTCCTGAGCTCAGAGATGAGCACACCAAGACGCACCCAACCACAACAATTCATATAAACCTCTCTCGTTCCCAGACGACTATGCGTTACGCTCACTTAGCAGACCTACATCTCGGTTCCTGGAGAGAGCCAAAAATGCGGGATATTTCCACCAAAGCTTTTCTGACGGCCATCGATGACTGCCTGCAGAGAGATGTCGGCTTTATTCTCTTTGCCGGTGATTTTTTCAACACCTCGCTGCCGGGCGTCGATACGCTGAAAATCGTGGCCAAGAAGCTGAAAGAGCTGCAAGAAAAGAGCCTTCCACTCTACTGCATTGCCGGCTCGCATGACTTCTCGCCGAGCGGCAAGACCATGCTGGACGTGCTGGAAGAAGGGGGACTGCTGGTCAATGTATGCAAAGGTGCAGTCAACCCAGAAACAAAAAAGCTGCAGCTGCGGTTTACCGTCGACAAAAAAACGGGAGCAAAAATAACCGGCATTTTAGGCCGCCGAGGATTGCTCGACAAAACCTATTATGAAAATCTCGATCTGGAAAGCCTGGAAAATGAGCCCGGCTACAAGATTTTTCTTTTCCACACCACGCTGACGGAACTGAAGCCCAAACATCTCGAGCATCTGGAATCGCAGCCCGTATCCTTCCTGCCCAAAGGCTTCGACTACTATGCGGGCGGGCATGTGCACCACCCCACTAAAATAGAACAGCCCGACTATGGCACGCTGACGTACACGGGAGCGCTGTTTCCCAACAGCTTTGCAGAGGTGGAGAAATATGGGAAAGGGGGATATTATATCATTGACGTTGCTGACAGCCAGAATAAGCAAGCATTGCTGGGAGGTTCTCAGCAAAAAATTCCGCAGCAGGTCGAATGGGTGCCTCTAGAAGTCATCAAACACCTGCCGCTCATCCTGTCTTGCGACGGCAAATCTCCTGACGTTATTTCTTTTGAAATGCTGAATTATTTTGAAAACAAAGAGATTAAAGACGCTTTGCTCACTATCCGCCTCATGGGCAAGCTGGACAGCGGCAAGATCTCTGACATCAAGTTCCGGGACGTTTTCCAGCAGCTTCTGGAGAAGGGTGCGTACTGCATTCTCAAAAACACCTCCCAGCTGCAGGCAGAATCATTTGAGGAAATCAAAATTAAAGCAGAAAATCCGGAGACCATTGAAGAAGAGCTGATCAAAGAGCATCTCCAGCAAATGAGGACATTTGACCGAGAAACAGAGCTGCAGCTGACCAAGAGCTTGTTAACTGCTTTAAACACGACAAAAAAAGAAGGGGAAACGATGACAGATTTTCAGGGAAGGGTTGAAGGGGATATGGATAA
>DATDWF010000042.1:0-12581 GCA_035289745.1 Candidatus Nanoarchaeia archaeon | reverse complement strand
CTTTCTTTGCTAAATCAAAATAATGGCCGGCATTTTCTTCCAAAGATTTGGTGAGGTCGAGTTCGAGGTGCATGGAGTCTTAAAAGAAAGTTGGTGATTTAAAACTTTGCTCGCGCTAAGTCCTGGGGAAAGAAGAAGTGGTTAAAATTTAGTTCTCCCCACCCATACCTCTTTCAACTCGGCAAACTCCCTTCGTTCAATCGCCTCCCGTATCTCCCGCAGCAAGGTGCTGAAGAAAAATAGGTTATGCAGCGTCATAAGCGTGTAGAAAGAAAGCTCTTGGGCTTTATGCAGGTGCCAGAGGTAGCTGCGGGAAAAGTTCCGGCAAACGGAACAGGCACAATGCATATCCAAAGGCGCGCCATCGTCACGGAATCCTGCAGTCATTTTCAGCCTGAATTTGTTTTCGGAAGTGCCACCGCTTTCCGAACGGATGAACGCGTAGCCCATCCGTGCTAATCTTGTCGGCAGCACGCAGTCAAAGGTATCCAGGCCGAGTTCCACGTACGTAAAAATATCGTCCACCGCACCAATGCCCAGCAGATGCTTGGCTTTTTCTTCCGGAAGAATCTTCATGACGGGCTGCACGAGAGCCAAGCTTTCTGTCTTGGGGTTGCCGAAAATGCTGCCGATGGCCAACGCATCAAAATCCAGCGCAGAGATAAAGCGGGCACTTTCTTCCCGCAGTTCTGGAAACCTGCCGCCTTGGACGATGCCATACAACGCTTGAGTTCCGTCGGTGTTGAGTTTCTTGAACTCTGCCAGGCTGCGGACGGCCCAGGCATGGGACCGTGCTAAAGATACTTTAGTCGTGGCTTCATCAGCATTCTTCTCCAAGCATTCGTCAAAGGCAAAAATCAAGTCAGCGCCCAATCTCTTCTGAATCTGTATCGAGGATTCCGGAGTTAGCCTCTGCGGAGAGCCATTCACCGTGAACGTCACTCCATCATCGTCCACCAGCCGCTTTTCACCTAAGCTAAAGACCTGAAAGCCGCCGGAATCTGTAAACAGCGGCTTCTTCCAGCCGGAAAAAGAATGCAATCCACCCATCTTTTCAACAATAGCTTCGCCGGGCTGCAAGTGCAGATGCAGGGTATTTGCCAAAATGGCATCGAAGCCTAATGAGAGCACCTGTTCTGGCAGCAGCGACTTTACGGTGCCTTTGGTCGCAACCGGAATGAAAGCGGGCGTTTTAATGTCGCCATGGGGAGTGCTGATAATACCGGTCCGGGCTGAGCCGTCGCGGTGGGTGATGGTGAAAGAGAACATGTATCGCTCGAGAAGGGGGCAG
Source organism: Candidatus Nanoarchaeia archaeon (assembly GCA_035289745.1). GTDB lineage: Archaea > Nanobdellota > Nanobdellia > Woesearchaeales > GW2011-AR9 > JAUYQE01. The sequence goes on along the minus strand of DATDWF010000042.1, from coordinate 11,290 downwards.
TTTAAAAAAGTTCGTTGGAGAAAACAGGGTCTCTTCTTACAATCTTCTTACAGCGCAACAAACTCCGTCTTCAGCTGCTTGAAAGAGACTAAAGAGTTTATTTTCACAATTCCTTTTCTGGAAAGGACTGTTTTCACAAAGTGATAATAGTCATCCTGATTTGCTACGCGCACTTTCAGCAGCAATTCCCAATCGCCCGTTATGATGTCCACGCTTTCTATCTCAGCATGCTTGGCTAAATCCTTGCCAATGCGCTCCGGATCGCCGTATTCGTCGGGCGATAAGCTCACCAGAACAAAGGTGCAAAATCCCTCAGCAATTTTGCTGTGATCAAAAACTGCTTTGTACGTCTTAATGGCTTTCTCTTTTTCAAGCTTTTTTATGTTATAATGAATCGTCGTGGAAGGCTCTTTCAGCTTTCGGGCAATTCTAGCTATTTGCGGGGTACAGTAGCCTTCTTTGAATAAAGAGATGAGTTTTGGGGCAATGTTTTTCATTTTATTGAATAATATACGATTATTTATAAATTTTTTGGTTAATATTTGTATTTTATTCAGAAATATATATTAAGATGTTGCTGCCTAGAGATCATAGATATAAAATGGAAACGAACTTAACCGAGGCTCAAGAACATCTGGATTTGTTGGTAGAGCCAGTGCACTGCCTGAATACGGCAGGTACAGAGTTTGTTGGAGGAGAGCTAAAATGATTTTATTGTACGGTAGCATGGGTATGGTCGATTACAGCAGAAGATTGGCTGAAAAAGAAGAAGAGCGTAGAGGAGGCAGAAAAGAGTGCATAAGAGCCAGGGATGAACTTGAGCTTAGGCTTATGGCAACGCGTATCAGAAGAGCTTTTGAACAAGGCAGCGCTGCTGGATCTCTGCCCTCTAATCTTAAACGAGGAACCTGTGAAAGAACCAGCAACCAAGCTGAAGAACAGAACGAACGGTTCGCTATGCTCGAATACGATGCAGGTACGCCGTTAGAGAAAAAAGACTTAGAGACTAATGAACGGTTTGCCATGCTGGAATTTGACTAATGGGGGTAAAAAATGGAACTTGCACCAAACACTTTTGGAAGAATTGACGATGAAGGCTGTCTCTCCACCGGGTGGTTAGACCCTTGTATTGGTGTAGTAGTATACGATCCCCAACACAACATTGCTCACATGGCTCATCTGCAAGGAGTTTTCTCACCCAACATGCAAACTCTGGCAGATTTTGTTGACGCAATGAGAGATGAATTTGCAGATCTTTCTAGATTAAGAGCTGTGATTCGTGGGAGCCACTCTTGGAGCAGTGATAACCTAGAACAAAAAGAACATTTGAGAAAGGAAAGGGAGCATGTCATATCTGCACTAAGAATTATGGGATTAAATTATCTAGACGTGAAATGGGGAGCTGACAACCATATTTCTAGACTCACTTACGATGTGCCAGCAAGAATACTCATTGAAGAATCAATGTACAATCCAAGATGAAACCAGCACAAGAAACCTTTTAATAATACCGTCTTTTACAACCAGCCATGCCCCAAAAACACCTTTCCATCCAGGATGCCATGCAGCAAGGCTCCGGCACCGTTTCTATAAGAGGCTGGGTGCACCGGGAAAGAGGCAGCAATAAGCTGAAGTTCATCGTTCTCCGCGATTCCTCAAATACTATTCAGTGTGTTTTCGAGCGCAGCAATTTTGAGAAAGAGTGGGACTCTATCGATCATCTGCAGGTAGAGACCTCTCTCACGATTACCGGCGACATCAAGAAAGATGTACGAGCGCCGAGCGGCTATGAGATTCAGGCAAAAAAGTTCGACATCATCGGCAAGAGCGAAAACTATCCGATCAGCAAAGATCTTTCCCCAGAGTTCCTGCTCGACAATCGCCATCTCTGGCTCAGAAGCACCAGAATGCAGGCTATCCTCAAAATCCGCAGTACGGTTTTTGCCGCAATTCATGAGTACTTTCGGAGTGTCGGCTTTTACGAGTATCACTCACCTATTTTCCAGGCCGTGCAGGCAGAAGGCGGCAGCACGCTCTTTCATGTTGATTACTTTGGAAAAAAAGACGTCTTCCTGGCCCAGACCTGGCAGCTCTATGCCGAGCCGGCAATTTTCTCGCTGGAGAAAGTATATACCATTGAGCCGGCGTTTAGAGCGGAGAAAAGTAAGACTTCGAGACATCTCACCGAGTTTTGGATGTGTGAGATGGAAATGGCCTGGAGCGCTTTTAAAGATATTCAGGATCAGGGGGAAGCGCTCATCAAGCACGTGATGAAAAAAGTGCTCGACAATCATGAGAAAGACCTCCAAGCGCTGGAGCGCGATCCCGCCAAGCTCCTGCCGACGGTAAAAAAGCCTTTTGTCCGCATGACATACACGGATGCGCTGAAAGTGCTGAAAGACAAATGTAAGATGCGCGTGCAGTGGGGAAAAGACTTGCGCACCATCGAAGAAGAGGAGCTTACTAAACTCTACGACGTTCCTGTAATTGTTACGCACTATCCAAAAAAAGTAAAAGCGTTCTATATGGTGGAGGATCCGAAAAATCCTGATGTCGTAGAAGGCTGTGACTTTTTGGCACCGGAAGGCCATGGCGAAATCGTTGGCGGCAGCCAGCGGGAGCACGATTTAGAAAAGCTGAAAGCACGATTAATCGAGCAGGGCGAAGATCCGAAGAATTACGAATTCTATCTGGACACGCGGCGCTATGGCAGCGTGCCGCACGGCGGCTTTGGATTAGGCGTAGAGAGAATCATCAAATGGATCTGCGGCTTGGATAACATCAAAGATGCCATTCCATTTCCGAGGACGATGGAGCGATATAAGCCGTAATAGAATTCTGACCCAGAATACTTTTAAACTGCTGCACAACAGGCGCTTCCATGCCCTACACGCTCACACCTTCGACCATCTCTTTGTTCAAAAACTGCCCGCGCTGCTTCTGGCTGCATTACCGGCAAGGCTGGAAACGGCCGGAAGGCCTCTATCCGTCGTTACCGTACGGCATCGACAAGTTCCTGAAAGAGCGCGCGGATTATTACCGGGAACGCGGCGATTTGCCGCCAGAGCTCCGAAAACTTTCCGAGGTCAAGCTTTTTGACCATCCGCTGCTGGCTTTATGGCGCAACGGCAAGAAAGGCATCCGCTGGAAAAGCCCGGCCGGGAATATGCTGTACGGGGCGCTTGACGATGTGCTGGAACGAAACGGAAAAGTAGCGGTGCTCAAGTATGTCACCCGCGGCTTTCCGGCGAAGAAAGTCACGGCGTCGTACTATCAGGACCAGCTCAACCTCTACACGCTGCTGATCGAAAAGAACGGCTTTCCGACAGAAAAACACGCGCATATCCTTTTCTATTATCCCAAAGGCATGAACTGGCGGGGCGATGTGTGGTTTGAGAAAGATCTGCAGAAAATGGCGGTTTCTCTGAAAGATGCTGAAAAGCTGTTTGAGAAAGCGCTCGAAACGCTGCAGAAAGAATGCCCAAAGAATAGCTGTGCGTTCTGCGAAAAGAGATAAACACTTGCTTGATGAGTTTATTGTTGTGAGAAAATATTTAAACTGAAGAGTTCTCTTTAACAGATATGAAAAAAGGGCCAAAAAGAGGATATTTCTCCAGAAGCCGGAGCTTGGCTGATTTTAACCAAAAGTTCAAAAAAGATATTGTCCAGAAACTCATTCGGAAAGCGCTTTCGAAGCATAAAAATGTGCGGGTGCTCGAGATTGGCTGCGGGGAAGGGCGAGTATTAATGGAACTGCAAAAATCATTCCCCACTATTGAACTGCATGGCATCAACCGAAAGCCCTGGGCCGCAATGAGAGGAACAGTCAGTCTCAAAAGGACGGCGACGTATTACCAGATTTTAACGAACGCTGAGCTCAAGAAAGTTTCTTTGCCAAAAATACATTTTTACGACGCCAAAAAGTTGCAGTTCCCGAGCAACTCTTTTGATCTGATTATCAGCCAAGTTGCCATTCAATATGTGGCAAGAAAAGATTTGCTGTTGGAAGAAGCATGGCGCACGTTGAAACTAGGGGGAAAAGCGCTCCTGAATATTGATGGAAGAGTTGGTAAGATTCCGGATTTTCTGGACTTTGAAACGCCGCGCTTTATCATGTACAAAAAGAGGCGAATATATTCTGTAAAGAGCTTGATCAGAAGCTTGCAGAAAAAAGGCTACGACATCAGATACACAAGCTCCATAGAGATTGAGGATAATAAGAAGAAAAAGAGAGTTAGTGTGATTATGACTAAAAACACTGCAAAACCGCTGAAACTGCAGTTACAATTCGACGAGATTTCCTCTTTTAACCTGAATATCCTGAACGAAGAGAAAGACAACTGGTCTATTTTTTTGGGTTACCGAAGTGTATATCATGCATAATCCATCGACAATGAACGCTTGAAAAATACGGCAATGGTTTTGGCATTTAATGACACGCTCTCGAAGGTCTTACCGACTATTGGAATTTTCCATTATCACTCTTTCCCCATCCACGAAGCAGAGCACTCCGAAACATTCATCACTCAGTACGGAACAGCAAAAGAGAGTGTCGTCGGCTTGCTCAACCAACGCTACCAAAATGACCGGAACCATCTTCTTCGACAATCCGAAAGACGCTAGGATTGTCTATTTCTCCCATACGTTTTTATAGGGCAGCTTTCTCCGGAAAAATATGTACACCATCAAACAGCTTCCCGAAGATTTCATCGTCCAAGAAAAGAGCACGATCATTCCGAAAGAGAATGGGCCGTACCTCTATCTGCTGCTCAGAAAGAGAGAAAGAACCATTTTTGATGTGCTGCAGGAGCTTTCCCGCAAGCTGCGGATAAGAGAGAAAGACATTGGCTTTGCCGGCAGCAAGGACAAGCAGGCGGTTACCGAACAAGTCATTTCGCTGTATCGAAAAAGGAAAGAAGATGTTCTTTACGTGCAACTGAGAGGGGCCACGCTTTCTTTTCTGGGCTATGGCACCACGCCGATTTCCCTGGGCGATCTGGAAGGGAATGGGTTTATTATCGTCGTGAGAAATCTTGATGAAAAAAGCATCAAAAAGGCGCACCTGGAAAAAATCCGCTTTAGCCCCAACTATTTTGATGAGCAGCGGTTCTCGCTGCACAATGCAGAGATTGGGAAATTGTTCGTAAAAAAGCAATTCAAAGAAGCGGCGGCGCTCATCCAAGAGCCGCGCTTTCAGGAACAGCTGCAGAAAGAGCCCAACAATCCCATTGGGGCTTTGCAGCGATTGCCTCTGCGCTTATTGCGGATGTACGTGAGCGCTTACCAAAGCTATCTGTGGAATGAGACGCTGGCTGCCTATCTGCGAAAGAGAGGAACAATTCTGAAGACCGTTTCCTATTCTCTGGGAGAATTTGTTTTTGTCGACGATGAAACTCTTTTTGCAATGGTGAGCATTCCTCTCATCGGCTTCGGCAGCGAAGAGCTGGAAAAAGAGCCGGAAGTGAAAGAGATCATTGCTGCTCTGCTGGAAAAAGAGGGCATTAATCATAACGACTTTATCATCCGGCAATTGCCCGACATAACGCCGGAAGGCGAGCTGCGGAAGGCGTTTGTGGATGTAAAAGATTTTTCTCTGAGCGCTCCGGAACAGGATGAGCTGAATCAGGGAAAGAAGAAAGTAACAGCACAGTTCTTTCTCCCAAAAGGAAGTTATGCAACGATGGTGATACGAAAACTGTTTGCAGGAAACTAACGCCAGGCCTAAGGCGTATTGAAAACTTCGCTTTGCTCAGCTGCTACCAGCTTCTCGCCATCGATGTAGTTCTTGATTACCGACATCCCCCGTATGGGGCATCCCCCCTGTCGGTTCGATGTGGCTCTCGACAGGGCTCGACCTGAGGCTGGTAGCGGAACTTTTCAATAACGCCATGCCTAAGAAAGATATAAAAAGCCCATTCTTTTCTTAAGCCCATGGTTCACACTGTTCTGTACACCATCGTGAGCGTTCTCCTCGTTTCCCTCGTTTCCCTGCTGGGCGTGGTTTCCCTGCTGCTCACCAAAGAGCGGCTGGGCAAGCTTCTCTTAACCTTAGTCAGCCTGTCTGCTGGAACATTATTAGGCGGCGCTTTCCTCCACCTGCTGCCGGAAGCGGTCGAAAAGTCCGGCTTTAGCATAACTATTTCCCTGCTTGCGCTGCTGGGGGTTTTGGTCTTTTTTGTCGTGGAGCGCTCCATCCACTTCCACCAATACTGCGAAGCGCCCCATGCGCATAAATATCCGCTCCTGCATGAACCGCATAAGCACCACATTGGCATCATGAATCTCCTTGGCGATGGCATTCATAATTTTATTGACGGCCTGGTCATAGCCGTAAGCTATCTTACTAGTGTTCCGCTGGGCATCGCCACCACCATTGCCGTTATCGTCCACGAAGTGCCGCAGGAATTGGCGGATTTTGGCGTGCTGCTGTATGCAGGCTATTCCAAAGGCAAGGCGCTCCTCTTTAATTTCCTCTCAGCAGCCATTGCCATTGTCGGCGCTATTGTCGGGCTGCTGCTGGGCAGTGCCTCAGAGCAGTTTTCCCTGCTGCTTCTGCCTTTTGCAGCCGGCGGCTTCCTGTACATTGCCGGCTCGACGTTACTGCCGGAACTGCATAAAGAATGCGGGAAGAAAGAAGCGGTGCTGCACGGCCTGGCTTTGATTGCCGGCATTGCACTGATGTATGCGCTGCGGTTGTTGGAGTAGTTGTAGAACTAAAAATTTTCTGAGAAAAAATATTAGGCAGAATTTTCTTCGTATAACCGCACAAACTCCTGCCGTTCCTGCTCGGTTAATGCTCGAATAGAGGAATTCCCAACCTCGTTGAAATAACGCAGGTATTCCTCAATTTTTTTTGGCGGTACTGCTTCTGATGGATTTTCAGCATAGTCTTCATACAGCGTCATTCTTGCAAAACGGCTACAGGCTTCTATCTCTCTTTTATTTCTCTCGTTTTCCGCATCATGATTATCGATGGTATAGAGAACAAGCTCCAGATTGCGGGGAGTTTGCCGTCTTACAGCATCTTTTACCCCTTGTGCCAAAGAAGCGATATCGTCGTAGCAGTCTGTTTCTCCCTGAAAGGGATAGTCCGCATTATAGTAATATCTGTCGGGATTTTCATCACTATAAGCGGCTAATTCAGCGATAAAGACGTATCGTTGACTTCGCAGGAGAAGAGAAGGACCTTCCGACTGTTCCAATTCTTTGAAAGAGTTGAGATTTGCTTCCCTCCATTGTTTTATTGCTTCCTCAGCTTCTTCCGAAGTTTTGTAGACAAAAATTTCAACCATGGGCAAATCACCTTTTCTTTTATTCTTTCCTAACAAGACTCATTTGCTTTTGCATCTTTTTCCAGCTGTGAATTCTCGCCCCGCAATTGGGCAAGATAACTAGCATAGTTCCTCTGCCGTTCCTGTCCTATGAACGCAACATACTCTAGGAATAGAGCTTCATTGCGGAAGATTTTGAGAGGGTCGCTAAATCGCGGTATAGCTTTTGCTGCTTCTAGAGCATCCCATTCTGCCCTGCTCTTTAAGAACGCTTCCACGTTCGGAACAGTAAGAAGGTCAGTTAAATCAGCCATGGTACTCTCGTTTACAACTCCTCCGAAAATTTTGCATATCTTTCACGAAGATGCGCCACATGGGGGGCATTAATTTCTTTGCGGTCTACGAGTTCATAGTAAATCCCTGCTGCATCAAAGAGCCGTTGATAAGGCTCTTTGGAATAAAAATAAACCAATCCCTGAAGGGGATCAGAAACAATAGCCATAAGGCCCGGGCTGAGCCCGCCATTTTCCGCAGCAAGTTTCAGATGAAGGCCATACACCTTCTTTTTCTCTTCTTCGAAAGGAAATCGCATATAGGGCATAATAGAGAGGCCTCCGTTAAAACTCCTCTTTAAGCAGGATTGGCTTCTACCACTTTCTGCTGCGCCAACCCTTGCAGCTCTCCGTGCAGCGTTTGCTGCTCTCTTTTCAACCGCTCCAGCTCCAGCTTCTTGAATTCATTGATCTGGTTTCTACTGGAATCCCATTCCAGCGGCTTGATTTTCCGCTCCAGTCCATACAGGAGCTTGCGGAGCTCTGCCATACGCTCTTCTGCCATTCCGATAAGAAAAGAAAGATTCTATATAAAACTTGAGGAAGATTCTTTAAGGAAGGGTCATTTTCAGCTTTTTCTGGGGCTGCCTGCTCTTCGGATTGAACCCATGCAAGAAAAAACAGTTCTTAAAATTGCGGTAGTAACCCTCTTGCTCGGCTTTAGCTTTCTGCTGCTCTATGCTGGAGATGTTGCTATTCCCACCACTGCCAGCCTTGACGGCTTGCCTCCGCAAGAAGAAGTGAAAATTGCGGGGGTCGTCCAGCGCTTAAGCCGGCAGGAAAACGTGCTTTTTCTTACCGTCGATGGGCAGCGCACAGAAACGCTAGAGATAGTTGCTTTTCCTAAAGAAGAGCTCTATCTACAAGAAGGGGATTTTGTGGAAATCCAAGGCCTCATTGAGGAATACAAGGGGAAGAAAGAAGTTATTGCTGACTCGATACGAAAGGTCAGCAAAAACTGAAAAGAGAAGACCATTTTAAATAATTCGCTTCCTTCCCAACCCCGTGGACAAGCCCATCTACACCCTGCTCACGGTTATCGATAGTATTCTGAAAGACCTGCAGGATGATCTTGCCCAGAAAAAGCTCTTTCCCGGTATTAATAATGTCAATGAATTTTATGAGATCATAAACCAGCTGGAACTCAACTTGGATGCGAAAAAAAATCTTCGGTTTACCCTCGAGTTTCGGGAGAAAGAATACGAAGTCCTGCAGAAAAAGCAGGACAAAAAACTTGAAGAACAGCTCGCCCAGCGAAAACAGGCGCTCCTCATCCTGAAAGAAGAGTACGAAGAAGAAAAATTAGGGATGCTCAAAGACCTTTCCCTTCTCCCTTGGAAAGCTTTCCTCGAAGATGGCATGCCCCTCTACTCCGGCTTAGAGATTTTTCTGTTTCCGGAAGATGATGGAACATACCAAACCGCCCACTTTGAGCAAGAAGGCCTGAACAGAACGTTTACGCTTTCCGATGCCCCATACACTATCGAAGAAGTTCTCAAAGATATAAAAGAAGCGAACGCTTTAGAACACGAAAACGCCCCCCACGAGCGAAGGCTGGGAGAAAAAATATTTCGGGGCAATGTCATGGAAGTGCACCATCCAGATTGTAAAGACGTGCCAACTCTCATGTATCTGGCAGTTGAGAAGATGCAGCAAGAAGAAAAACCTGCACGATAGCAAAAGAACAACAACTTGAGAAGAGCAAGAGAAAACAGCTTACTTGCCGGCAGCTGGAGAAAAACGTTGCTGTGGAGCAAGCAATCGCTTAAACGCCTCATCGACTTCTGAGCCGGCCCATTTCGTGTGCTCTTTCAGCGTCTGCCGCATGACGTCTTCGCTCGTTCCCAAGAGCCGTTCTGTTTTTATCCATTCTACCAGCTCGTCAAAGTTCGTCGCTTTCTTCGGCCGCAGGAAGAAATGATAGGCCAACAGCAGGATGATAACCAAAGCAACAATACTTATGGCCCCGATAAGGAGCGGTACTCCATACTTTTCCCAGAATGAAAGCTCTGCGGGCGGTGCTGTGGGCAATTGCGGCTTTAATTCTCTGACTACCTGCACGGGTTGCGGACCGGGAGCAGCGGCAACCTGACAGCTCTTCTGTTCAGCTGGCTTCAGCTGCGTGGTCCTGCAGGCATTCTGGTCAATGCAGGAACGGACATTCTGCCCGTTCTGGCAGGCAGACCATTCCGAGCATACCCATGATTCCAGACAAGGCTGGCAGGCTTGCACTTCAGTCTTTGGCCGCTGGAAACAGCGGTTTGTGTCCGTGCAGCTTCTTTCCTGCTGCAAGGTTGCGTTACAAATGTTCCAAGTTCCACAGCGCCAATCAGATCTGCAGCCTCCGCCACCGCCCCCTCCACCACCGCCGCCAGTAGTGGGGCCTGCTTCACCACCAGTTACACTGACGCCGGGTGTGGAATCGCAGGCATCTCCCTGAAGATCGCCATCAGTATCCGTCTGCGCAGCATTAGCGGTTGTTGGGCAATTATCGCTTCCCGTGCAGCCGCTGGGGCCGACACTTGCTGCATCCGGATTACAAATTCCGTCTCCGTCGGTATCCACCTGCACAGCCGAACAGCCTTGGGTATCAACAAGAGCCCCGGCAGCAGTATACGCACATTCATCCGCAACATTTGTAATGCCATCGCTATCGTCATCGCCTCCTGCTGCCCCACAGCTTCCCCCATAACAGATCAGTCCACCGCTGCAAAGCGGAGTTGCTTCTTCATCGATTTGCCCATCACAGTTATTATCCAAGCTATCACACTGTTCCTCAGACGGCTCTTGTACTCTGCTGCAGGAACCCCATTGGCTATCCGCCTGGCACAGCCGGGAACCAGCCGCACAAACGCCAGATTCTCCCGTTGCACAATCTTCCACATTTCCGGGCGTGCATTGTGGTTCAGGCAGGCAGGTTGGAGCACTGGAACATTCTGCATCAGCGCAATCAATATCCGAGTCTGCATCATCATCTATTCCATTGGTGCAACTCTCGGGTATTTTAGTGCACGCCCCAGCAGCGCATTCTTCTCCGGCACTGCAAGAAACGCCACAGACACCGCAATTGTTGGGATCAGTATTCTGATCAACGCAGACATCGGCACAATTGGTTAAGCTGCCACTGCACGTTCCCGCGGTGCTCAGTTCACAAGCATTGCCCGTGCCATCGCTATTAGAATCTGCTTGATCCGCATTCGAAACGGATGGGCAGTTATCACAGGCATCTCCACGCCCGTCATTATCGGCATCCTCCTGGTACTGATTTGCAACAGCACGGCAATTGTCGCAGGCGTTTCCTACACCATCACTATCAGTATCTGCTTGATCTGCATTTGCTGTTCCAATACAATTATCACTGCCGCTACATGCGCTTGGCCCCGCACTTGGTGCACCACCATTACAGATGCCATCACCATCCTTATCAACTTGAAGATCGGAGCAGCCGCTGGCATCAACAACGTTGCCCGGAGAAGTTGCCGGACAGAGATCCGTTTCGTCACCAACACCATCGCCATCTGCATCAGCAACTACACAGGTCGCGCTTATAGAACACACGGGCCCACTACCATACCCGCAGCGGGTTCCATCCGTTTCGGCGCACGTGAGCCCCGTGCCACACCTTGAATAGATATCACAAGAAGCGCCTTCGTCGCATACATCACCGATGCCATCAAGATCAGCATC
>DATDWF010000041.1:0-20023 GCA_035289745.1 Candidatus Nanoarchaeia archaeon | reverse complement strand
AGTGTTCTTAGGCAAGTTCGTCGCCAAAGCCAAATGGGTGCATCTGGACATTGCTGGCTCGGCGTATTGGACCATTGACAACGACTATTTGCAGAAAGGGGCGACCGGTTCTGGAGTACGGGTGCTGAGTTATTGGCTGCTGGGGGAGAAATAGCAACGTCGCTTCAATCTTGAAAAATCAGGAGACAGAACATCCTTTGAAATGGTCTATAATTAAAGGAAATGTTTTAGGGCATATGCCAAAATTTTCTTGGTGTGCCCGTCTAAATGTCTCCCAACCAACTTCGGAGGGTTTTGGTACGTCGGGACAAGTCACGCTTCCGAAATGTCCATAACTTTCCGTATCTAAAGTATGAGTAATTTCATGTATGATAACAGAAGTAGTCCAAAAGTCACGCTCTGAATAAATGTCGCTTAGAGTTGATTCACATTGGTAATATAACCCGTCATTTCTAAGAACACAAATGTCTGACTGATTACCATAGCACTCGTTAGAAGCTGGCGTTTCACTAATCCTTGTCCTTCCGGGTGGATTATCATGGTCATAACCACAAGCAGCATAATAGTGATCCCAGTCTATAATCGCTATTCCAGCTCCCTTTTGTCCAATCTCTGGATAAGCAAGCTCAAATTCATTACAGTAGGGGGAGTCTTCTTCGACAGGTTGGGAGAACACCGAATACCCCCCATTCACCCAAGCTCCATCCCTTGGCGAGAATATCGCTACCATCTCTGGGGGTTCGGCTTCAGTCTCAAGAAGTTCTTTTACCCACTCATAATCATAAGGGGGTATTCCATCAAATGACTGTAATCTAACATCTCGCACTATGAGAGATACGCCGGTTTTTTCGTAAAAGAGTTGAGCAGCAAGGTCAAGTACACGCCGGACGTCTGGTTCAGTAGCAGTCTGATTAAACCCCCATTCGGTCGTAAGCGAGTAGCCTGTGTCCGGGTCTCTAGTCCTATACCAGTCGCTTGTGTCTGTGTCTATATAAGCAATAATATCCAGAGCTCTATTTTCATTTGGGGGAGCCTCCGGGAGGTACTCCAGATATTTTGCACACGCCCCGTCTACACATTTAAAATCACATTCTTGAGTAGTTTTTCTAAAACTGTTCCCTACACAGTAATATTCTGTCAGATTTTTGTAATCAAAGCACGTATCTGTAAACGTTCTTTGTTGATTTGTATTTCTCACCGTATAGTTTTGTGCTACTTCTCCCCGTTGGTTGTAGTTCGGTCCTCCATCTGAATCTGTGCAACTTGTAAATGTCATTGCTGCTCGTTCGACATTACGAGTTACATTTTTTACGATATCCCTTCTTAGAGGAGTTATTTGATAAGGGGTTGCTTGAGCCTCTCCTACAAGAGGTTTTTCGGATAAAGTAGCATCTAGCTCTTCTTCAGATAAGCTATTTAATTGGGAGAATACTTGTTCATCAGAAACTGCGGGGGCGCAGGCGGTAAGGAAAAGAAAGAAAAATAGTAATACTCCCAGTAATACCCCAAAGTTCTTTTTCATGCCATAACCCTAGGCATCCTTAACATCTTAATTCTTTCGGTTTTCTTCTGTTAATTTTTTATGACAGTCATCTTTTTAAATAACCATCTTTCTCTCTTTTCATGCAATCCCTCCTCATCCTCGGCACCGGCATTGCCGGCTGTACGGCTGCGGTTTATGCAGCGAGAGCAAATCTTTCCCCGCTGGTCATTTCCGGCCCGGAAGAGGGCGGGCAGCTGACGTTAACGACGGGCGTGGAAAACTTTCCAGGGTTTCCAGAAGGCGTGCAAGGTCCCGAACTGGTGCAGCTGGCCAGAAAGCAGGCAGAACGCTTTGGCGCGCGATTTATCATCGACATTGCCACGGGCTTTGAGCAAGCCCCTGGCGGTTTGCAACTCACTTTCTCCAGCGGCCAGAAAGTGCAGGCGAAAGCGCTCATCATTGCCACAGGAGCATCTGCCCGCTGGCTGGGCGTTCCTGGAGAAGAGCAGTATAAAGGAAGGGGAGTGACGACTTGCGCGACCTGTGATGGATTTTTTTTCCGGGGCAAAGAAGTCATCGTCATCGGTGGCGGTGATTCGGCGATGGAAGAAGCCACTTTTCTGACCAAATTCGCGACGAAAGTAACGGTCATCCATCGCCGGGAAAGTTTACGGGCATCAAAAATAATGCAGGAGCGCGCCCAACAAAATCAAAAAATCAGCTTCCTCTTTGATTCAGCCGTTGAAGAAATTCTCGGCGATGGGAAAAAAGTAACCAGTGTGAAGCTGAAGGATGTGAAAACGGGAACGTTCTCGCCATTTAAAACCGACGGCGTCTTTTTAGCCATCGGCCACGTTCCAAATACTTCTCTCTTTGCAGGAAAGCTGGCTCTTGACGAGCAGGGCTATCTCAAAGCAGACTTGCGCATGCGAACGAATCTTTCCGGCATCTTTGCTGCAGGCGATGTGCAAGACCGGCTGTACCGGCAGGCCATCACTGCCGCGGGCAGCGGCTGCATGGCGGCGATGGAAGCGGAGAAATATCTGGCAGAATTAAGTGATTAAAATCTTCCTCTTCTTGCCCCTCGCCAAGGATCATCCTCTGCGAGAGGATAATCAAACCAAATTCTGGCACTCGTCGTGTCACACAGGTGGCAGAACGCCGCCAAAGGCTGTTGCAGCCTCTTGTCCGGGTTATAGTCTTTTACCTCTCCTTCGACATAACTGAGCGCATTGTGATGAGCATCTGTTAATTGAAATCCGTATTCTTGGACTTTTTGTTCCGTAAAAGCATCACGCTTCTCTTTCGTATTCATTTCTTCTCGTTCTCTAATTAAGTCTCCCTCTTGCACGTAGCGCCAAGGCTTATCTACATCATGCAGGAAAAGAACCAGGAGGGCATCAGAGAGTTCGAACGGCAAGGGTCTTCCCGTGCGTTGGAAAGCATCATAAAGAACGACAGCAATGTTCATAACTTCTGAAATATGATCCAGATAACCCCCATCCCATGCTTGGTGCTTTGATTTCCCCCCTCGTGCTGCTTGGAGAATTTCTCGATTTTTTTCCAGAAATGTATAGCACTGGCTTCGGTTTGGCTCTTCGATTCTGTCCAGCAATTGGTCGAGAGTCGAGTAAGCCATCTTCTTTTTTCCATCCAAAATTTTAAAAGCTTTATGCAACCAGCCTCGTTGATGGCTATCCCTCTCTGCCCTTACTTCGGCACCTGCGGCGGCTGCAGTGCCCAGCATATCGACTACACTGTGCAAGTTGAAAACAAAAAGAAAGCGCTCGCTCATGCGCTGGGCTTCGCTGACATCCGTGTCTTTACCGGCGAACCGTACCACTACCGCAACCGAATGGACTTCTATTTTCATCCCCACGGCTGGGGCTTGCGGCAGAAAGGCAAACCCGGAAAAATTGTCAATGTTCAACAATGCCCCATCGCTGAAGAGCGCCTTAATTGTCTGCTGTCAGAAGCGCGTTCTTTTTTTCAAAAAGTTGACGCTTTTGATGCCCAGCAGAAAACCGGAACATTCCGCTCAGCAGTCATCAGAATTCCCCGGGAAAGCTCAGCCATCGCTTTTATTCTCCATGCCGATTCCTCTCGCTTGCCGGAAGCGCTGGAACAAATAGAACAATTTGCTAAAAAGACCACTGCCGATACTGTTCTGGCCTCTTTCCAAGATGCTGAAACCAGCTTTTCCGATGACTATCAGGTCATCAAAGGCAAAGATGTCTTGCAGGAAACATTCTTAGGCAAACATTTCAATTTTCCCCTCCTGGGCTTTTTCCAGAATAACACGCTCATTGCAGAGCAGATGCAGGTGTATGTGCAAGAACTGATGCAACATTATGAGACGAAGCAAGCCCATCTGCTGGATCTGTATGGGGGCGTCGGCACGTTTGGCATCTGCAATGCTGATCTATTTTCATCGACAACCATCGTTGAAGCCATTCCTGCTGCCATCGCCTGCGCGCAGCGCAACATCCGGGAAAACCACGCCAAGAATGCTGTCACCCTGCTTCTCGACGCCAAGCAGCTGAAAAAAGTGCCTCTTGCCAAGCCTTTATTTGTTATCACCGACCCGCCGCGCAGCGGCATGGACCAGAAGACCATCCTGCGGTTAAAAGAATTGCAGCCGGAAGCGATTATTTACATTTCTTGCAATATCCAGCAGCTCAAACGGGACGTTCCTAAATTTTCTGCGTACACCATCAAGAGTGCTGCTCTCTTCGACTTATTCCCGCAGACGCCGCATAGCGAAGCGGTGGTGGAGCTGGTGCGAAGAAAGTAATCTTAAAGAATGCTTTGTCAAATTCCTAAAACAGCTTCACCACCAGCGGCACAAACAAATTTAGCAACAGGAGCAGCAAGAAAAATAAGCTCACTTTCCGGTACTGCCGTTCGCCTTTTTCCTTGCCCCGCAGGTTGTGCAGGAAGACCTGGGCCATCCTTCCACCGTCGACAATTGGCAGAGGCAAAAGATTAAACAAGCCGATGCCCAAGCTCAGCACGAACAGCCAGCGCAGGAAGCCTGTAGTCCAATCGATAACGACATAAAGAGCTTTCCCCCAGCCAGCTTGATATGGCTCTTTCACATCAAACTCATTGCGGATGTTGCTGATGCCTAAGAAAGGCTTTCCGGGCGCATCCGGGCTTTCTGCCAGTGTTAGCTTATACTGTTTCTCGAGCGTGAGCAGCGTTACCGTTTCTCCGGGCTGGGCGCACTGCAGCTCGGCACTAAACTCCTGGAAGCTCTTCGTCGCTTTGCCGTTAATGCCCGTAACCAGCGTTTCCGGAGAAAGTTGTGCTTCTTCCGCCGGCAAATCCTCTCCAAAATATGATACAAAAGTAAAGCCCGTCGGCTCAATCATCCGTTCTTGTATTGGCGTAAAGACACCTGCCAGCAGCAGCAAGGCCAGCAGCGCCAGAATAACATTGGAAAAAGCCCCGGCGGCATAGACGGAATATTGGGTGATATCTTTCCCGGCCCGCAGTTTTTTCTCGTCGGGCTCCACGAAAGCGCCGATGATGGGCCCGAAAAAAGCTAAGCCCGTATGCTTGACCGGGATATTGTGCGCTCTTGCCACAATCCCATGGGAAAATTCATGCACGACAGCAATGACAAAAATGGCAATCAGCCAGTACCAGAACGGCAGAATGCCTAAGCCCGGCACATTCACCCCCGGTAACACTAAAGAAACGCCTGCTGATGCCGTGGGCGTTGTAAAAATGGCAAAGAGGTTCTTGATGAGCAAGTACGAGATGAGCACTAAGCCGACGAAGCCCGCGCCCACGCCGATATAGCCCAGCAGGACGACCCACGCCCGGTATTTGGCTGCATATTTGTCCATCCAGCCCAATCCCAGCTTCATGCGGTAGAGCAAGATGATTTTTGCCTGCCGGTCGATGGATTTCCGTTTAACGATGAGAAAAAGAATGATGCAGAGGTAGAACAGGATGATGGCCTTGTACTGTACAATAAAAGAGAGCACAGCTTCCATAGTAAACGAGAAAAAGAATTTGATTATATTTATATGTTTGGATTTAGGGCACTTGTTTAGCACTTTCGAAATTCTGGTAAGTAGAAAAGCAGGAGCGACATCCCCGTAGGGGACAAGTCCCCCTGTCGCTCTCGAGACCTCTCTCGAAGAAATTTCGACCTAAGGGTGCTAAACAAATACGACTAAGGGCTACCAGAATAGCTTTACTTCTTTCTCTTGGGGCGCAGCTTCTGCGAGCTGCACTTTCTGCATTTCACTTTTCCCTGGCTCACTTTCAGGCTGGGCGCCCGGATTTTTGCCTTACAGTTCCTGCAGACAAAAACGTTCTTGATGAGCCGTGCCGCGGCTTCTTCAAATTTGACCATAGTATATCCTGTTTTTGCTTCCTCTTATTCTTTTATGTCTTCTCTTTTATGCTTTTTCCTTATTATTTTACTTTTTCTGCTTGATGACTTTCATGCCCATGACCGTCCAGTAGACGACTTCGTCGTTTTCTTTGATCTGCCCCTGGAGCTCTTCGGGGATGTTCATCTCGAATGTTTCATAGGAATCCGTGTCCATGACATTGGCTTTGTCGTTGGCAATGGATAGGACCTGGGCGCTCTTTTTCTCGATAATTGGCACTTCGATCTTGTCGTGCGCCGGCATAACCAGCTGCCGCTTTTTTCCGTCCAGGATGCCCACCGCCATCAGATTGACTTTGGCGTGGCCGTGCTTTCCGGTTTTTGACGTGGCCGTTTCCGTGACTTTGCACGGCGCATTGTCGATGATCATGGTATCCCCTTTTTTAAGGCTCCCTATACCCACCAATTTCTTTTCATACATTCCTTTCCCTCAAATGCTCTTTCTTACGATTTTATGGCGAGCTGAATGTCTTTTTCCGTAATGGTTTTCCGGCCAGCGTGCTCAGCTAACTGCTTGGCCTTCGCCGAAATTTCCAACGCGTGCTGCTCCAGCACCTCTGCCAGGGCCGCTTTCGCCTCATCGGAAACGCGCAAAGCTCCTGCTTCCCGCATAATCTTATCCATAGCATTATGCGAGAGAAGCGTCTTTCTCGCCATGGGAGCAAAAAAGGGGCTTATTTTTTAAAAGTATCGAAAATTTGCTGAATAGCTTTCTAAAGATGAGCTCAAAGCCATCCCCAGAATCCTTTCTTTCGCCGCAGCGTTCTCTGCTGGTTCCGGATCAAAGCTTCAATCTCTTTCTCCCTCTTTTCCTGTTCGGGATACTGCCTTTCCGCTTCCCGGAATTCCCGCGAATGATAGGAACAGCGCTCTTTCGTGTTCCGGAACTTAAAATGCTTATGCAGCATTTCGTGATACAGCAGGTAGTCAAGCAGCTCTGATGCAGCTTGTTGAAACAGCGTTGACACCGTTATCGTATCACTCTGAAAATTATAGCTGGCTAGTTTCCGGAAGGCTGCCTTTCCCCATTGCAGATTGGGCTGCTCCAAGGCGTTGGAAAAAAAATGCCCATTCATCCGCTGAAACGATGCTTCCAGAGTCGGATCGGTCTTCGTTTTTGGGGCAACGAGGTGCGCATTCTTGATAAAATTGTGGTAGAGAATAATGTTTGGCGTTCTGCCCCGTTGCTTAAAGACTTTCAACAGGAGATGCTGAACAAGGCCAATTTTTATTTCGTTATCAATGGCTTTCCAGTGCAGGTTCAGATGCACGGCAATAGTGCGGGGCGTATGGCGGATATTGGCATTAAGATGCCCCAGCTTGCGGTTGTACAGCAATTCCGTCGCGTAGGAAAAATGCTGCTCGGGGAATAAGCGCTGGAAGGATTCTTCGATGAGGTTCATGATATTTATCTTGCCTCAGCCGTTTATAAGAATTGCTTTTCTGGCATTGTGGTGTGCGGTTTAACAATGCTTTTATAGGGAGTACTTTTTGTTATTTTTAATGGCCAAGACTTTGGAAAAGCTCATCAAAGAGCGAAAAAATCAGGCAAAGAAGAAAAAAATTTATGAGAAAGCTGACCTGATTGTTCGGCATTTGGGGTCCGTTTTCCATAGTGCATATCACTCGTCTTTAAAAACTGTTGTTTTTAAATTTAGGGATGAATATTTTTCTATTAACGGTTGTTATCATACAGACTACTCTCCTTTTCTGAAGCGGCGGTACGGTAACATATTTGTGCATGATCAGGATGGTACTGTATTTTTGGGGGACAGGACTCAGGGATTTTTTAGGCATCTGGAAATAGAATCCTACATTCCCGGCCTTTGGGAGGAGAAAATAGATTCTCTTTACGGCGCAGCAAAAGAAAAAGAGAGAGAAGCAAGAGAAAAAATAGCTCGTGAAGACAAAGGGCCGGACGAAGCTGAGCTGAGAAGAAAATTCGGCTTCTAATCTCCCGCTACTTCAAACCGCAATATCGCGGCAATGCCGCCCAGCTCTTTTAGCTGCACGCCTTCCCGCGTTTCTGTCGAAATGACTTTTATAGCTGCCCCGCCCTGCTGGGCTTTTTCTTCCAGCGCAAAGATTCTCTCTTCAGGAAGGCTCTCGGAAATCAGCAGGACATCGACGGCATTCATCTCCAGAGCGTGCAGGGTTTCCTTTTCTCCATAAGTCACTTTTCGGGGATTTTCTAACATTTTGGTAAAGAACTGCTGCACGGCTTTTTTTTCAATGGCCACTTCTTCTTCTGCCAGCAAATCTTCTGATTTATCAAGCAATTCCTGCAGGCCGAAGTCGTCTGTGTACGAGAGGTCTTTGGTGCCGAGAATTTTCTTTTTCAGATCACCGGTGATGTAATCATGGCCGAGGAAATCGTTAATCGTCGTTCCCGGCCCGCCGATGATGATGCCTTTGAGATTATTCCCGAGCGGCAGGAATTGCTCTTTCATGTACTCAGCGATTTTCTTGAAGTGGTCTTTGTACGCGCCTTCGCGGATGCGGGCGAAGCGGGCTGCGCTCTGACCACCCGCCCGGAACTTTCCCGGCACTTCCGAATGGGTTTTCTTCAGTGGGATAATCGTTTTTCCTTTCAGCAGCGCCAGAATGGCATCTCTTCTATCGAGAACCACCAAGCCATACGCATTATGTTCCGCCAGCATCTCTTCGAGAATATCCGTCACAAAATTCTTATCGCAGCGGTAGATGCGGATGTTCAACGCTACGGGTGGCTCAATGCTCCACGCTCGCACATCCTGCTTGCCCTCAGCGGCTGCCACATTGCCGGAAAAAACAGCTAAGCCATTAGGCGGCGTTTTCGGGTAAAGCCGCAGATGCTGGATCATCTTTTCCAGCGCCGTCTGCACATTCTTGCGTGTCGAAGCAGACTTGATGTTGGCTGCCGTGCCTTGCTCTTCGGCTAAGTGCTGGGTAATCTTGCTGAGCTCATAGCCAGCGGGCACATACACGGAAACAAATTCCGTATGCGGCGCTTTGAAGGTTTTGAGTTCTTTGACAATTTTTTTTATCTGGAGCTTTTGCTGGGCGGTGAGGGACATGGGATAATGGAAGAAGGGTGGTTTATAAATATTGTTGCCGTTTTTGGAGTCGCCAAAATGCCCCTAAACGTTTATAAAAAACCTATATCCTTCAGTATCCATGTGTGGCATCATCGGCATCTGCAGTGACGAACAGGCAGCAGCACGCGTACGGGAAGCGCTGCCCTTGCTCCAGAAACGGGGCAGAGACGCTCATGCTATTCTTCAACTCCATGTCCAAAGCGCTCTTGGCCACACGCTCCATGCCGTCGTCAATCACGTCCCCCAACCCTTGCAGAAAGACGGCGTTCTCGTCGCTAACTGCGAAATCTACAACTGGAAAGAGCTGCAGCAAAAGTACGGAATCGCTGCGCGGAATGATGCCGAGCTGCTCTTGTCATTTCTTGATCAATTTGGCGTCGCCCAAATTGAAGAATTAGATGGCGTGTTTGCGTTTGCGTACTGGAAAAACGGCCAGCTTATTTTAGCTCGAGATATCCTGGGCGAGAAGCCATTGTGGTATGCTTCTGAAAACGGCCGCTTTGCATTTGCTTCGGAGAAGAAAGTGCTGCTGGCTCTGGGCTATGCGTTCGTCCGGGAGCTTAACCCGCGAACTATCCTCTTTTTCGACGAGCAGGAAAAAATAATGACGGAAAAGCGCCGTGATTCTTTTTCTTTCCTTCCGGAACATGAAGATGCATATGAAGTTCTGCGGGAGAAAACTAAGAACCTGCTGCACAACGCGATTCAAAAGCGGATCCCGGGGCAGAAATTCGGGCTGCTGTTTTCCGGTGGCGTTGATTCCACCTATCTCGCAAAATATCTGAAAGATCAGGGTAAAGAATTTACTTGTTATACAGCCGTGCTGGACACGGAACCGGCTGCTGCGGATCTGCTTGCTGCCGAGGCTGCTGCTCAAGGGCTCGGCCTACGGCTCCGGGTGAGAAAAATAAAGCTCGATGAAATTCCCGGCTATCTGCAGAAAATTGTCCCCCTCATTGAAGATTCCAATGTCGTGAAAGTCGGCGTGGCTTTGCCTTTTTATCTCGCCGGTGAAATGGCGAAAGAAGACGGCTGCAAAGTCATTTTCTCCGGCCTGGGCAGCGAAGAGATCTTTGCCGGCTATGAGCGGCATACACATGCCCTGAACATCAATCAGGAATGCCTTTCCGGCTTGCGTAAATTGTACGAGCGCGACTTGTATCGCGACGATGTTATCACCATGGACAATTCTCTGGAACTGCGCCTACCGTTTCTCGATAGGGCTTTAGTTGACTTTGCTTTGAAAATCCCCAGCCAGTACAAGCTGCGGGAGGGTATGATGAAGTTTATTCTCCGGGATATTGCCCTAAAAGCAGGGATCCCTGAGCCCATTGCTTTCCGCAAGAAAACAGCTGCGCAATACGGCTCACGGCTGGATTATGCACTCGGAAAATTAGCCAAACAAGCCGGCTTTTCTTCAAAATCGGCATATCTGAAGACGTTTTATCCGCAACCAAATCTTCGTTTAGGAGTGCTTTTCTCGTCTGGAAAAGACTCGACGTACGCAGCATACATCATGCAGCGGCAGAATTACCAGTTAAGCTGCCTCATCACCGTAAAATCTCAGAATGAAAGCTCATTCATGTTCCACACCCCGGCACTCAATATGGTGCCGTTGCAGGCAGAAGCCATGGGGCTGCCTTTGATCCTGCAGGAAACTGCCGGAGAAAAAGAGAAAGAACTGGAAGATTTACGGAAAGCCCTGCAGCAGGCAAAAGAAGAGTTCCATATCGAGGGCGTGGTTACCGGGGCGCTTTTCTCGACGTACCAGCGCGACCGCATCGAGCAGCTGTGCGATGCGCTGGGCTTGAAGATTTTTTCGCCGTTGTGGCATAAAGAGCAGGTGAAAGAGCTGCAGGAACTGCTCGCTAACGACTTCGAAATTATTTTTACGGCCATCGCCGCCGAAGGCTTGGATGCATCGTGGCTGCAGCGGCCCTTGCACGAAGCTGACATTCTCCTTTTGATTGCTCTTTCGAAAAAATATGGGCTGAATCCTGCCGGTGAGGGGGGAGAAACGGAATCGCTCGTTTTGGACTGCCCGCTCTTCAAGAAAAAAATAGAAATTCTGAAAGCGAAAAAAGTGATGGACTCGCCCTGTTCAGGCCGTTTGGTCATTGAAGAAGCCAGGCTTGTTGGGAAGACGGTGCCGAGGGCCCTGGTGCCCCAACGAGATACGAACTTTACTGCCCTTAAAAAAGAGACGGAGCTGGTCGTCGCATGAAAACCGTCATGTGCTTTGGCACCTTTGATGTGCTGCATCTGGGACATCTCTTCTATCTAAAAGAAGCCAAGAAGCATGGCGATTATCTCATTGTCGTGGTGGCTCGCAATGAGACCAAGCAGCAGCAGCGCAAGAAAATGGTGTTCTCAGAAGAAGAGCGCCGGGCCTTGCTGCAGCAGTTAAAAGTCGTTGACGAAGCAGTGCTGGGCTATCCGGACGATCACTTGCGCATCATCGCCGAGAAAAAGCCGGATGTGCTGATTCTGGGTTATGATCAGGCTCTCGATGCTGAAGAATTGGCTGCTCGCTTACAAGAGAGACAGATAGATATTCCTATTTTCCGAGCCCAGCCCTATCGGCCGGAAACGCAGAAGAGTTCTCAGCTGCGGGCACAGCTGTTCGATAGAGATAAAGTATTCCAATGAGAATTTTTTTTTCAGAAAATAATTTAAACAAGTTCTTTGAGCGGTACTCTGATGTTCGGCATATATCTCACCGGCCCTTTCGGGCAATCGCAGGCCCTTTATCAAGCTCGCAATGAAGAAAAAAGAGGGCGCGGCACTAAAGAAGCTGTTAGCCAACAAATGATTAAAGATACCCAAGAAGTTCTGGCTTTCCAACAGGCTGCTCATCTTGATTTTGTCATCGATCCTTCTTTTTCCCTATATTACCTCTTTCAGCCCTTTGCTGAGCAGGTGGAAGGCGTCCGTGTCGGCCCGCAAGAGAACTGGTTCAATAATAATGTATTCTATTGGCGGCCGCAGATTCATGGTCCCCTTCGCATGCAAACCGGTTTCACGGAAAAATATCTGCATCTCGGCCACTTTCCTCACACTATCAGTTTGGCGGTTCTTCCCTCACCGTATACGCTGCTTATGCTTTCTGATGCGCAGGGATATGCCGATACGGGAGCAGCGATAACGAATTTGGCAGAACTCCTGGCTGCCGAGGCGCAGCATCTAGTAACTAAAGGAATACGCAGAATTCAGTATGATGAGCCAGCCATTGTCGTCAAGCAATCTTTGGGCTCTTTGCGGGAAGAAGACCTGTCCCTCTTACGGCGGGCGATGGACATCTGTGGGCATATTTCGGGAGCAAGCACGTGCCTGCACACCTATTTTGGAGATGCGGGCCCTCTTCTTCCGTATCTCTCTGCACTTCCCGTCGATGGCATCGGGGTCGATGGAACAGAAACGAGCCTGAACGACATCTTAAAACAGACGTACAAAAATAAAGAAATCGCCCTGGGCTTGGTCGATGCCCGAAATACGAGTCTGGAAAATCCCGAGGAACTCGTAGAAAAAGTTAGAAAAGTCGCGGAAAAAACTCACCCCAAGAAAGTATGGCTCACGCCAAATACGGGAACGGAGTATCGCGGCTTCACGCACGCTGCCCAGAAAGTAGCGATTCTTGGCGAAGCCAAGAGAATACTTGAAATGGAGGTGCGGGAGCATGAATAATGTATTTCCAACATATGAAGTCGGAAGCCTGCCGAAATTAAATGCCCGGGTAAAAGCAGCAAAAGGCCAGCCTGTTTCCGGAGTAGATCTTGAGGAGCTTCGCCACTACGCCCAACGCCTCTCCATCCCCTGCGATGCTGTCATCGGCCTTTTTGAACGGCAGAATGGGGAACAACGGGCGCTCACTGCCGAAGAAAAAAGCATAGTGACGGACTTCAACTCCCTTTTCAACCTGCGGCTCCAAGAGCAGCTTGGCCTGGATTTTGTGTACGATGGGGAAGCCCGGCGCACAGAGATGTATCATCATGTCGTCCGGCACGTGAAGGGGTTTGAGCTGGCGCCCGAAATGACCCGCTCCCGGGGGCCGGACAGCTGGCGCATGGGCATCTGCATAGCCCCGCCTTCCTTAAAAGAAGGATCATTGCCCGCACTGGTTACTCGCGAGTTTGATTTTGCCACTTATCATGCTGCTCGGCCCGTTAAAGTTCCTCTTGACGACCCGTACATGATTGCAGTGATGAGCGATAATCGCTATTACACGGAACTCGTAAAATCCCAAGCTCCCGCTGCGTCCCATCCTCGCCAGCTTCGCTATGAGGCCAAGCAAATGTTTACTCTGGCTTTAGCAGAAAACGTCATTCGCCCGCAAGTGCAGGCCTTGGTGGAAAGAGGAGCGCAATGGATTCAATTGGATGTGCCCGCCGCGACGCTGGATCTGGAACACCTCCCGATCATGGTTGCGGGCATTAACGCCGTCGTTGCGGGCATAGAAAATGTTAAATTCAGCATCCATGTCTGCTATCCCCGCAGAGTTTCTTTAACGGAAAAGCAAGGCTACGACCTTTTATTTCCTCATGTCCTTAAGCTGCATCCCGCTGTCAATCACTTCTCTCTGGAGCTGGCCAATGCTGACCACTATGAACAGGATCTTGCCGTTTTTAAGCAGCATCAAGACCAAAGAAGGTTTGAAATCGGCATCGGCGTAGTCGATATCACACAAGAGCAGCAGGTGCTCGGCCGGATGGAAACTCCCGAAATCGTTCGGCAAAGGATTCTTCGTGCTGCTACCGTTCTGGGTGATCCGCAGCTGGTCTTTGTGGCTCCCGATTGTGGCTTACGGCAATTGCAGTTGGAGCGCTGTATACAGCTGTATGAAACGATGGTTGAGGGCGCCGCATTAGCCAGAAAAGGCTGAGAAGAACACTCTTCGTGCTTGTCCTTTCTTGTTTACCATCTTATCCGTACCGGAATCGCCTGCTCAAACGGCACCGCTTCTCCGCGATATTCTGCTCTGCCGAGCGGCCGATGTGGTGTATAGCGAATCAGAAAGTAAAACAAGTGATTGCCCCCATCGGGGTGCAGGCGCACGCAGCCATGGGATCTTCCCCGGCCACTTTCCACGCTCTCGGGAGCACTCGTCAAATGCAGCAAGTAAGGGAGATCTCCGCTGTAATGCGCCGTGTACGGCTCTTCCGGGATAGCTTGTCGCCGGGAAAAAGGTGCAGCCATGATCCCGTACGCATTCTGAAAGCCCGGCTGGGTGAGCGGATCGCCATATTCCTCTTCTGCCCACGATGGTGGGAACCAGTGCGGGAACACCAAAACTCTTCGCAGGTAAAAATCTCCTTCCGGCGTCGGGAAATTCCTTCTTCGGCCGCGGATGACGTACTCCCCGCCAACTACGGCCCGCGTGCTAAAGAGGAGAACCTCACTTTCTTCTTCCTGTGCATATAATTCTAAATGCGTATTTCTTCGGTTTCGTTCTGACTTTTCGATCTCGATGCGCAGATCCATGCTGTCTTGGAGGTACCGTTCCGGAACGTGCAGTTCCAGCGTAACGGTTTCCGGACGCTGTCCGTCAGCAAAGAAGTCCAGAACGGCTTCTGGTGTGGCTAATCCTAATTGTGCCACCGCTTCTTCCGTAACCTGCTCTAGAACCGTTGGTTCAATAACAAAAGTGGCATGGAATATCCGTTCTTCGAAGGCCTGCAGCAAAGGCCGAGAAGATTGTTCAAAATGCTCTTCCAGTGGTGTATTGAGCAAGTCTCTGGTTACGGAGCCAATGACTCCATCATCATCCACATGATGAAACCGCTGGTATGCAGCAACTGCTTCGTCCGTCTGCGCATACACCCCATTAATCTCACCGTCGTAAAAGCTCTCCCAGGAAAGGATGGTTTGGATGTCCCGTACCAAAGAAACCCGTTCTTGATACTCCTGCAGGCGGCGCTCTTCTCTTTCTGTTCGTGGTTCTCTGGCCAGAAGTTCTGCAATCCGCTCCAGCGTCCGTTCCGTCGTGAAGTTTGCTTCGATGCTTTCTTCAAAAGAGAGCTGCGGCGTAGCCTGATCACCGCGCCGCTCCAAAGTGCGTTCGTAATGCGTAATGCTTTCCTGCAGCAGTGGAATATGGGGTGCAAATGTGCTATAGATGCCGAAGCGCTCCCTATCCAATGGCTCTTCAAAAACTTCTGCTCCAAATTGCTCGTTCAGCTCTGCGACGGAGGCCAGATACGTTTCTGCATATCGTGAATCCCGCAGGATTTCGGGGATGAAATGGTCAGAGATGTCGATGGTGTATTCTTGGGCAACTAATTCTTCGTCTCCTTCAAAGGGCTCTTCCCGCGTTTCGGTAATCGTTATTTCGTCCGCTTCTCGTTCTTCCTGCCGCTCATCGCTCCCTGCACCATTTGGAGGCAGCAGCAGGGCCAGACTAAGCGAAGAGGAGAGAAAGCGCTTCTGGAAAGCCATTATGCATCGGGAGCGAAAAGAAGCTTATTAACATTACTTTCTTGGGCTCAATTAGCTTTAAATAGCAGTGCTTGCTTCTTTTTTTTGATGGCAAATATTGTAGCTCTTTGCACTGTAGTGCTTTCGCTTCTTCTGGCCGGCTGTTCTTCTTCCTCGCCGGGGGAGCATGATACCTTTGCGCAATGCTTAACGGACAACGGCGTCAAGATGTTCGGGGCGTACTGGTGCCCGCATTGCCTGAACCAGAAAGAGCTCTTTGGCAATAGTTGGGAAAAAGTCAATTATATCGAATGTTCCCTGCCCGGCGGCCAGGGGCAGACGGCCTTCTGCGAGCAGCAGGGCATCACCGGCTATCCGACGTGGGAATTCGGCGATGGCACACGAGTTGCCGGAGAGATTTCACTGGAAGAACTGAGCGGGAAGAGCGGGTGTGCATTGGGGTGAATGCTTGTAAGGTATTCAAACTATGATGCGGGACTTAAAGATTTGAGCATATTTTCTCGCATTATATATGAAGGAAACAACATTTTTGATCAATTATTTGTGTCCTTCAGTATATCTCTATTTTCGAGCAGAGAGTTATGTAAGCAGCCATTTCCAAAGGGGGATAAATCGTACTTTTTTTCCTGAAACCTGCATTTTTTTATCCTCCTCTCCCGTAATAATCAGGCCTTCTCTGAGCTTAAATTTCTCCATGGCCTCAAGTAGCCCTGCTACCTCCTCTGCCTGCCGGCTGGCCAGGTTAGAACATACCTGGATCGCCAGCCGTACTTTGTTACCCTCTTTGATCACAAAATCACATTCTTTCTTGCTTTTCCAATAAAATATTTCTTTTCCTCGTTGTAGTAACTCGAGAAAGACCGTATTCTCGTAGAGCTGTCCCATATTTTCACTCATCCGGAAGCTTACCAGATTTTTAAGCCCATTATCGATGCAATACACTTTACGGGGGTTCACTTCCTGCTCTTTTAAAGAATAAGAAAACTTTTGCACAAAAAAAAGAAGATATGCTTCTTGCAAGTATTGTGAATATCGCTCTACGCTATCTAGGCTCAAACCTATAAACTTTTGGACTCTTCTGAAAGAGCTGGGGGAAGAAAGGTTTGTCAAATAAAAAATTGCCAGTTTCTTTAGTTTTTCTATTTTTTTTATTCTGTGCCGCTCTGCAATGTCTTTAGAGAGAATGTCATCAAAATAAGCCGTTAAGATACGTTTCTTCTCCTCCTGTAATGCCACAAGGGGAAACCCCCCAACCTCCAGATATTCTCGGAGTGTTCTTTTTATTTCACCAGAGTGGGAGGCGAGATTCAGCTGCGTTTGAGCCGGAACATTTCGGAACCAGAGAAACTCTTTAAACCGCAAAGGGTACACCGTCACATCGATGTGCCTGCCCGTTAGCGCAGTAGCAAACTCTTGGCTGAGCAGTCCGGCCGAAGAACCAGATACTATAATGTGTGCTTTTCCTTTTTCATGGAGCCCCCGCACAAATTTTTCCCATCCGGGAATAAGTTGCACCTCATCAAGGAAGATATACTGCTTCTTCCCGGGGGGATTGACAATCTCCAAGTAAGCATCATAAATCTGCTGTAAAAATCCTACAGTCAAATCCCCCATAAATTTCGGCTCTTCCAAGTTAACATAAAGGCAATCTTTTGGATCAACTCCATTGGTGTTCAACTGCTGTATCCGCTGCCTGATGATTGTAGATTTCCCGGATCTTCTGGCGCCGGTTATGACAATAATCTGACCCGTAGCCGAGAGTTTTGCCAGCAGTTCTCCATAAGCTCTCCGAGGGATTCCCGTGTCCTGTTGCCTCGTCCAAAAGTTCCACTCTGCCAATGCTTCTATGATCTGGTCTTTTTCCATACGCTTTCAGAAAGACAATGCATTTAAAAATATATCGGTCAAAAATGCTAAAAAGTGACCGATGAACATGGACAGTTTAAAGTATGCCTGCCCCCGGTCTTCCGGAAGCTTTTTGGGGTGATTTTAAGAGCAGTTCGTGGGAGAAATTTCTTTGGAAGAATTGAGTAGGAAGAGCGGTTGTTCACTGGTTTAAATGAAGAATTTTACTTTTTCTGTACTAAAGAATATATGACATAAATTCCTATAACAAAAAGGGGAATCCAAAGTATCGGCGATGCATATGTTGGTGCTGGGCAGGGATACCCTTGTTCACAGAACCTCGAGCTTCTTAAAACAAGTGAGACAACTCTCCCTAACCCTACCCCCAAGACAAGCGTAACTATCGATTTCAGGATACTCGGTTTAAAATTCATGTTCTCACTCCACCACAATCATCCCCGTCTTTGCGGGATTCAGATGGTCATGGTACTTCCACGTGCCTCGCTCCGTAAACGTGAAAGAATACTGTCCGCCTGCGGCTACCAGATTGCAGGCATCAAAAGTGGTGCTTTCTTCTGCAGTTCCACATTTCTCGATTCCCGAGCCCGGATAGAGCGTATGCGTGGGATGTATCGCCGAAGCTGGCCAATGCGATTGGCTATCTTTGTTGGTCCATGTCACTGTTTCTCCCGATTGGATGGTTAAAGTCGACGGTTCAAATCCGTTAGCGGTAATAACAATTTCATTGCTTCCTCCCACTCCCAAAGCCGGTGGAGTAAGTGGCGCGTCTGGTGATTCCCTCTCCGCAGGTTGTGCCGTCTGCGGTGCACAGGAAGCCAGAATAAATAATGCAAATCCAAGCAATAAAAATCTTGCAATGAAAAACTGCCTCTTCATGCGGTAGGGGAGAGTTCTCTTCTTTTTAAGGCTTTCTTTTCAAGAGCAGCTAAAGAATGCTGCCGGCCAGCCCTTCTTCTTCCAGCCAACGTTGAATAATGGAAATAGGCACCACCACCGTCATGGAATCTTCCAATACCCATCGGGTGTAGCCAACCAATTCCATGCCGTTTCTCCCCATAGCAAAAACTCCGCCGCCGGAAAAGCCGGAAAGGATCGAGGCATCAAAGAGGAAAACGTCGCTGCCGGAAAAAGTATATCTTCCCGCATAAACCCCGTGTGCTAGCAATTGTTCGTTCTCCACTCGCCCTGCCATAAAAAGAGAGCTTCCATAATCTAAAGCGCGGTTATCACCAAGGATTGGTGGGGAAAGCTGCCTGCGCTGTTCTTCTGGCAATGCCTCCAAGCGCAGAAGAGCAATATCCTCCCGTTCATTTTGCCAGCCTTTGCCATCGGAAAGCAGGACTTCTTGCCCCAGCACCTCACTGTGGATTTCTGACGAAAGATAGGATAGTGTTAAAGACGATGCCGAAATCATTAGCCCTTCCTGTTGTACGATATCATGGAGAAACTGCCGCTCGTAAAGCAGCACGTCATCCGGCGTCTGGGGATTGACAACATGATTGTTGGTGAGAAAGTATGCCGTCTCATCTCGCATGGAAAGAAGCGTGGCCGTTCCTTCCACGGGCTCGAGTTCGTATTGCAGAGGAGTCCCTTCAATCTGATAGTGATGCTGCACGCTGACAGGAAAGCACGTCGTGATGATCTGCCGGCGCTGCTCCTCTGAAAGAAGGGATTGGTAGCGCTCCTCTTGAACTATCGGTAGTGCACAGCCCATTCCTGGAAAAAGAAGAGCCCCGCTGCCCAGGAGCGCTTGTTCGATAAACGACCGGCGGCTTAGGTTTTGTTTCCGTTCAACCATTATTTATCCTCCTGCTGTTTGCTGCCATGGAGCTGCTTCTGAAAATATTTCAGGAAATGCGGCACGCTGATCCCTGCTGCCGCCATCCCTTTCTTCCGCAGCAAGAAAGCAACCTGCTCGCTCTGCACGCCAAAATCGCAGATGAACAGGTAGTGCTTGTTTTTTTCAAAAGTATCCAGCTCTTCAAGGACAAAGGGATACGGCCTCGACATCGTCGTCGGCAACGGCGCAACGTCCTGCTGGTGCTGCGGGCGGACATCGACGCAAATAAGTTCCTGCCCCGGCTCTCCGGAAAAAGCGATGGGCTCTTCTTCCGCAAAGGGCAGAAATCCCGTAAAAGGCTGCTGCGCCGTTACCGCTTCTTGGATCTCTGTCGTCAGATCAGGAATTTTCTGCAGCAAGGCCATATTTGGCTTAGTGACCACCGGGCCTTCCGAGAGATTGCAATATTCTTTGACTTTTTCTGACGCCGCGAGCGTACCGATCTTCTGCGCCAGCTGCGTAATCTCTATCTTGTCCAGGCTGAGCAGCGGCCGCAGCACCGGCAGCGTTTTCACCTGCTCCAGGAACTGCAGGCTTTCTAACGTTTGCGTGGACTTCTGGGAAAGCGCTTCTCCCGTTGCTATGGCAAGGGCACCAGTTTTTTTCGCGATTTGTTCTCCGATTTTGTAGAAACACGTCTTCAATGCTAATTGCCGTAAGCGTTGGGGAACCACTTCTCGTATCTTTTCTACCAGCCTTCTTGCTGGAACGACGAAACAGCGTGGCGTGTAGCCGAAGGCGTACTGGGAAATCAGGTAGTTATACACGCGGGCCACATCGTTGAGCGCTTTCTCTTCCAGCAGGTTGATGAACAGGAAATCAACCTGGCAGCCGCGCTTTATCAGATGATACGCCGCTACCGGACTATCGATGCCGCCGGAGAAGAGCAGCAGCACCTTGCCGGAACTGGTTGGCGG
>DATDWF010000040.1:0-3823 GCA_035289745.1 Candidatus Nanoarchaeia archaeon | reverse complement strand
ACAAAACGGCTTCTGATGCTGATTAGAATGGCTTCCCCAAGCATTGAGCTGGTCGTTTTTGACTTGTATGAGACGCTGGTCGATCATCATCGAGAAGGACCCAGCCCTTTTTTCCGGCTTTTTGACGATCTTCGTTTCAATCTCGAGGAAGCGAAGGAGGCATATCATATTGCTTTGACGGAAAACTTCGATGGCCTTGCAAGCTTCCTCAGAAAAATAAAACCGCAAGCCCGCACCCAGTTTCCTTTACATGACTATGAAAATGCTATCGCTCAGGAAGTGGCGTCTACAACGCCGTATCCAGAAACCCGAGCCGTTCTGGAAGAGCTCCGTAACCAAGGCCTGGTTTTAGGCATGATCTCCAATGCCGGAACCGCGTATAAAAAACCATTTTTTGCGCTGGACCTTGATCAGTATTTTGACCAGGTAATTTTTTCCTGTGATGTCGGCCTGCAAAAGCCCGACAAGAGAATCTACGAGCTGCTGCTGCGCTCGGCAGGAGTCGCTCCGCCGCAGGCGCTGATGATCGGCGATAGACTGGACCGCGACGTTTATCCGCCGAGAGCTATCGGCATGCAGGCGGTGCTGCTGGATAGAAATAATACCAGTGATTTCTCGCCGAAGATAGCCACGCTGGAAGGAATTTTTGCGTATCTGTAACTCTGTTTAATTGGACTTTAGTCCAACACCCTCAAAAATTCATCCGGGCGCTGTATCTTTATGCTTTCGTACTCCTTAATATTCAGTAAGTGCTTATCCTGGCTCACAATGTATTGGGCTTTGCCTTCGAGAGCCGCTTCGATACATTTGTCATCATCGGGATCGTTCTTCACAACCGCGAGATGTTCAATTGGAAAAACCAAAGAACACTTTTCTAGGATCAAGCTTTCCCACCAAGAGATATCTTCTGGCTCAAGAGGCACTTTGAATACCATTAACACCCGGACAATTTCATTAATAATAGGCAAAGAGGAAACGAGATCAAACTTTCCTTCCATCCAAGAACGGACTACTTTCTCTAAGCCCCCGTCCAATGAATACCGGAAACAAAGACGTTAGTATCCAGAACTGCACGTATTCTCATCGCCTGCGTACTCTTCTGATTGCATCTTCAACATCACTCGGCCGAAGCCCCTGTTTTTTGGCATGGTCGTGGGATTTTTTTAACATCCTGTCAAAATCTTCCCTGCACGGAGCTTGTAGTTTTTTCAACACAAACATGTCTCCACGGGTTAAAACCATAAATTTATCTCCTTTATGGATACCCATCTCTTCTCGAAAGATTTGCGGTATAACTACCTGTCCACGTTCACCAATTGTTGCAACTTCAAATTCCATTTTTTTTGTCACCAATTCGTATTAGTATGATATTCATATTTAAACTTTTTGGAGAAATTTTTTAAAACTGGAGGTAGCCCCAAATGAGACACTAAGCTCTATTCTGCTTTACATACCGCCGTCCTAGCGCTTCTGGCTGTGTTTATGCTCACAACTTTCTATCAAGTACTTTTTCTTATAGCATTCGCGCAGATGGTCTTCCGCATCCAGCAATTTTTCCTCGAGTTGCTGGCAGGCATCGATCACCGCCCGCTCATCAGTTCTGCTTAAAAATAAAGTTTGCGCTCCGACATCCCATTTTGGGAAAGAATGCAGTGGAACTCTTTGTATATCAACAAGCACTTCCGGGGCGGTTGGGCATTGCTGGGAAAAATCTTCAACAGAATAGACCCTAATAATCGCCGCCAAGGGGTTAAAGATCGTTGTAGGAACATAGGTGCGGATGCGCAGGTCACCAGACATATGCCCTTCGTATAGCCACATCCCTTTTCGTTCACCGAAGCAATCTGGGGGGATTTCTTTCTCGCTGATCAGACAGGTTTCTCTCCGGGCTTTCATGCTTTAGGTACGAGAAGATATGCATTTAAACATTATGCATGACCGCTTAAAATAAACCGCCCCGGGCCAGATTCGAACTGGCGACCTTTCCCGAGCAATGTGCTGCACGGTGGCTGCTTAGCACTTAACAGCCGTGTGCTCAGCCGCTAAGCTACCGGGGCATGTATGGTTCGGAAGTGTGTAGTTTTATAAAGATTTCTTTGTCGCAGTACGGGATGGACATCAGCAAAGGATTTCGAATTATTGATCTGGCGCTCTGGTGGGAAGCCGAAAAGCTGCTCATCATCAACGATCTGCACATCGGCTATGAGGAGGCGCTGCAGCATAAAGGCGTTCTCGTGCCCCGGTTTCAGCTGGAAGAGATGCGGAACATGCTGGAACGCGTCTTCCGGCAGGTACGGCCAGAAACTATCATCGTCAACGGCGACCTGAAGCATGAGTTTGGCCGCATTCTCCGCCAGGAATGGAAAGAGATTCTCGCTTTTTTTGACTTCCTTGCCGAGCACACCAAGAAGATAATCCTCATCAAAGGGAATCACGATGTCATTATCGGCCCGGTGGCGGAACGCAAGGGTGTAGAGGTCGTGAAAGAGCTTCGCCTGGGCGATACGCTCATCATTCATGGCGACGCGCTTGTGGAAACTGCTGCCAAACGGCTCATCATCGGCCATGAGCATCCGGCTATTACTTTGCGGGAAGGCAGCAAAGGGGAGAAATACAAGTGCTTCCTGCGGGGGAAATGGAAACGAAAAGAGCTCATTGTCATGCCCAGCTTCAACCCGCTGCTGGAAGGTACCGACATTCTCAAAGAGCAGCTGCTCAGCCCGTTCTTGATGGACCTCCAGAATTTTTACGTATTTATCGTCGGGAAAGAGAACGTCTTTGCGTTTGGGAGAGTGGGGGGGTTGAATAGGTAGTTAACCATCCAATTTCTTCAATAACTCTTTAAGAGAATTGATCTCAAATTCCCCTTTTCTTTTTCTTCCTCGGAGAAGGTGGAACGCTCGCATTCCTAACTCTCGGGGAACCAGATAGTCCCCATCATGATCGTCGCCAACATGCACTACTTCTTGGGGCTTTAAGTGTAACTCTTTCAGGATCAGCTTGAACACAGGCTTACTCTTTCTAAGTTTAAACTGGGAAGGAGCAGAATAGATGTGATCAAAATACTTTTTCAGGCCTTCAATCTCCAGCTTCACGTTCAGAAATTTCTCATTAGCATTTGAGACGATAATGAGCTTGTAGTTTTTTTTCAGCTGCTCCAAGACGGGGAAGACATCTTCGAAAACCAATACCTCATTTCTTAACCGCTGAACAATCTCTTTCCAGTCACCAACTTGAAAACGGTTACACCAGTATTCCAAATCCGTCCACTTGTCCCAAGACAGTTTCTCAAACCACTCTGCCGTATAAAACGTTGCAAATATCTTTTCTTTGGCACGTTCAAAGGTAAGGTTCTTTTTCTTTGCGTAGGCTTTGGGTAGTTCTTCATTCCAAATCAAAGAATCAAATTTTTCGTCAGCAAGCGTGCCGTCGAGATCAAAAGAAATGGCTTTAATCATAAAAACTGTCCCCGTTGGTTTATCTCTTTCTCCTTAACCGCTTTACCACCAGCCATCCCACTCCGACAACCACCGCATACGGCAGCACTGCCACCAGCAACTGCAATAAGCCACTCACACTTTCTACCAGACCCGCAACCAGTTCTGAGAACTTCACAAACACGATATCCGCATAAGCCGAGCGCTTTTCGGTTATCGTTACGGAGAGCGTCGAATAATCAACACGTGTTTCTACGTTTTCCAGCTGCTCTTGCAGGTACTTGATCCGCCGTTCCTGGTCGAAGATGCGGTCATTCAATTCGATTTTTTCTGAAACCGTCGTGGCTTCAGCAAACATCTGCTGATATCGCCGCAAGCGCTCGCGC
>DATDWF010000039.1:0-4789 GCA_035289745.1 Candidatus Nanoarchaeia archaeon | reverse complement strand
CCCTGCTATCGGGCCGTTGGCGATGAACAACGTCGTTCCGTCCGAGCGTAAAGATTGCAGGGCCACTTGCGAAAGATGCTTCGCCACCGAAAACAGATGGGCGATCTCTTTCTCCGGCACTTGGGGCAGGATGGCATAATGTTCTTTCGGCAGAATCAGGATGTGCCCTTTGGCCGCTGGCCGGATGTCCAGAACGGCCAGGGAGCTTTCGTCGTCATACACTTTTCTGGAAGGAATCTTGCCGGTGATGATGTTGCAGAAAATGCAGTTCTGCTTCTGGAACTCCCGCAGCTCTTCGGGGGACATATTTTTTAGCTTCTCTTCGAGCTGCTTGCGCTGTTCTTCCGTCATTTGCTGCATGGGGAGAAAGAGAGATAGAAAGTTTATAAACGTAATGGGAGAGAAGGGTTGTCGGGATATTTGTAACCGGAAGGGAGAAGAAAAGGGTTCTTCTTTTTCGGCGTTATGGGGGCGTTCCTGGCCGCAATTTCCCTTTTTTAAGAGCGTCAATTACTTTTTCTATTTGCTGGGGGTTCACATCCCCAAAGCGGGTCTGCGGCTGTGCCTGCTTATTCTCCTGGGCGCTTTGCAGCATGGAAGCAACGAACTGCTGCGTGGTGTCCTGATTTTGTTGCGCGGCTTTTTTGCGGAGCATGCCGGTGAGAAAGAAGAAAGGTTATTTAAGGTTTGTTGTGGTCTGAAAATATTTTCATTTTTTGGTCTAAGCTCTCTCCAGAAACTCCTTCACGTTCCTAAAATCAATTTTCACAAACTTCTCGAAATCCAGCTTTTTCTCTCGCAGCTTTTTCAAGGCATCCTGCACGTGGGTGCTGCCTTTCGGCACCGGGAATCCTGCCCAGGCGCTCAGCTGATTGAGCTGCTGCAAGGCTGCCGCCCGTGCCAGAATGGATGCAGCGGCCACTTCCACATATTTGCTTTCCGCTTTTTCTGTTGCCAGATCGCCCACCGCACAGCCGGGATATTTGTCGACAATATGCTTTCCAGGCGCTAAATGCTGCGCTGCACTCGCATGCAGTTTGTTGAGCAGGTGCGTGACGCCATGCTGCTGGTTGTATTCTTCGGGAAGCAGGCTCTGCACTTCACAGGGCGCCAGATGTTTGATCTGTTCGGCCAGAGGGAGAATCTCTTCGTCGCGGAGCGTCTTGCTGTCGGCAACGCCCAGCTCTGCCAGTTTTTCACGGATAGCTTTATCGGCTTTTACTGCTGCAACAACGATGCCGCCAAAGGTGTCCCCTTTCAGCGATTCATCGCTGCCGATGACCCAACCGGTCTCTTTGTTGAAAGAAGGTGCGGATTTTTCTTCACCGATATGGAGAGCGGAAAGCTGTTTGGCAGCTTTCTCGATGGCATCGGCTTTTCCTTGCAGCAGCAGCGTTCCCGTCGCATAGAGGATGGCAGTAACGCCGTTCTTGGACAGCCGGAGCTCTTCGTACAATGTTCTGGGCTCTTCTTTTTTGAAGCCTTGCTTCAGCAGCTTTTCTCCTGCCTCTTTTTTGACGTCGATAAAGACGGCCATAGAGAGCGTTATCTCTTTAGGATTTAAAAAGGTGTTGGGAGGGCTTTATAGCTGGTTAGAAGAAAAGGAAAAAAAAGAAGAGCCCAGAAGCGTATGAAAGCGCTTTACAAAGCCAAAGGCTACTCAGACGATTGGATTGAAAAGCGAGTCCGAGGCCTCGCTATTCGCGATGAACTAACGGACGAATGGAAAAAGAGAGGGGTCGGCACGGAGCGCGAATATGTGATTCTCACCGCGGAGATCTCCAAAGCCACTTTCGGCATGACCCCCAGCGAATATAAACAGTTCAAAGGCCTGAAGCGGGAAAATCTCCGTGACCACATGAACGACTTGGAATTGATATTCTCCATGCTTGGTGAAAAAGTAACGACAGAAATTACCAAGACTAAAGATGCGCAAGGGTTTGGGAGAACAAGACAGCAGCAAAAGAAGGCGGTGAAGTTGCCGGAAATGCCTGGAAAGATGCAGAGAAACGGATAGGAAAACCGATCGTTTCACCAGAAAATTATCTTCGGGTAGCTGAGAAGAAGAAGTTGTTGGAATAAAGAGTTGCTTGCCCCTAAAACTCCGTCAAGCTCTTCTGCTTTTTTTCTTCTTCCACATTCTTGTAGGACTTCCAGCTTTTGCGGAAGAGATGCGCGTATTGTTCGTGGTGATTCTTCAGGAAGTCCTGCGTCTTGGGATCGGTGAGATACCCGGAGCCAAAGTCGATGCCGATATCCGCTTTTATTTTATCAATGGTTCGGTCGCGGATGACTTTGGCAATGATGGATGCTGCACCAACAACCAGATAATTCACATCCGCTTTATGCTCTGCTTTTAATTCCGCCTGCTTCCGGACGCCTTCGCTGAGGCGCTGCAGCACGTACTCCCGGTACGCGGCCGTATTGGGGCTGGGGCAGTCGAGAATGATGAGGTCCGGTTGCAGTTCTGAGACTAACCGGGCAGACGTTTCCGCTTCCAGCCAGTTGAGGTTGGTCTCTTCTGCATTTACCGAGAGGTCAATGGCATCTGGCTCGATGACTTCAATGCGGAAATCGTGGACGATTTCCCGGAGTCTATCGAACAGCTCTTCGCGCACTTGAGAACTCAACAATTTGCTGTCTTTGACGCCCAGCCATTCCAGCTTCTTGATGTCTTCTTCCTTGAAAGCTAAAGCCGCGAGAACCAGCGGACCGAGCACGGGGCCCCTTCCCGCTTCATCCACACCGACGATGATGCGTTGTTTAGGTTCCATAAACTAGTTGTGGGAATGAGAATAAGCCAGAAAGTCCTTAACTCTGTTGTTCATGTTGTGCAATCTTAAAAAGTTCCAAGTGCTCTCTGATATTTTTCTATCACCATTCACTCTTCTGTTCCTCTCTTCTCTTAGTCATTAGGCTGACGTAATCACCATCTAACCGATACAGTCTTCGAGCTTGTTCCTCTTCCTCGCGAGACCAGCCTCGGGACACCTCTGGTCGATAATTATACCCCACTCTCTTTTCTAATTGCGTTTTAGCAGCTTCTATAAGCATCTCTAAACCAACTGTTTTTAGAGTGCCGTTAAAATAAGCGACTGTTTTTTTAACGGGCTCTTCGTGTCCCTCAAATTTTAGATTATAGTTATGAGAACAAGCAACAACATTATCAT
This sequence comes from Candidatus Nanoarchaeia archaeon, assembly GCA_035289745.1. Lineage (GTDB taxonomy): Archaea > Nanobdellota > Nanobdellia > Woesearchaeales > GW2011-AR9 > JAUYQE01. Next base: position 1,619 of record DATDWF010000039.1, on the reverse strand, counting down.
GGAAAACACAGGAAACCATTTTTCCATCTATAACAAAAACAGCCCTATCAACAAAGTCACGAACTCCAGTGATCACACGGTCAGTAACTTCTGCTGGCGCACGCCTGTAAAATTCCATAATCGATGGGTGTAGAAGATATCTCACTACGTTATCCGAGAAATCTTTCAATTCTTCAAACTGCTCTTTCAGTTCTTGAGCGCCATATTCTTGTTCATACCACTTTTTTTTCATCTTCCCACCTCACAACCCAAAGGCATCCGTGAACTCGCGAATGCGCCGAAATTCTGCCAGAAAAGTCAACCCTTTGTCCGTGATGCGAATAGTTTTGTTCGGCGCTTTTTTCTTCCGGACAATCTGCTCTTCAATAAGCACCAGCTCTTTCCCAATGAGCTCTTCGAGATAGTTGTTTAACAGCTTGTGGGAAAGGTTGGATTTGTACATGAGATGGGTGGGCTTGATGATCCCTCCTTTGTTCTGGATAGAAGAAAGGATGTCAAAGACCAGTTCCAATCGTGAGCGTCGGGCTGCCATGGTTTGTTGTTTTCGGTATTCTTATGATTCGTGGTTATGTGTTGCTTTTTCTTTCGTTCATTTCCTTTACCGTCGGATAACCGTACTATACACATATAAGAGGAGCAAGAAGCCCACTAGCTGGAACAGCTCTCCGATGACGTACAGGCCGTTCTGCAAAAAGACAAAGACAAAAAACAGGTTGCCGAGCAGGATGAGCAGGAAAGCCATCATGACCAGCAGGGCATTTCTCTTCTTGGCGATATTCAGCGAATGCTTGTAATAATTTAACACGATGAGTGCCAAAAGCACGGAGCTCGTCAGATAAAAGACAAAATACTTGAAATTAGCGACGATGCTGATGAGCAGGATTAAGTAGATAAATAGCGCCATCTGCGTCACTTCATGGAATTTGTGCAGTCTGGCCCGTGATTTCTGCGAGATGAAGAACAGCAGCAGCCAGGCGCCGAGCATGGGGATCATGTGCAGCAGGAAGCCGCTTCTGTACCAGAGGTAAGAGAACTTTAATCCTGCTCCCGCTACCGGCCGGAGCACATCAGCGGCAACATCGCGCACCGGCGTGAAGTAGAGAATGGAACTCGTTCCTGCTTTCACTAACAAGCCCAGTGCTACGAGAATGAATGCCAGAGAGAAATACGCAAAGCGGTTTTCCTTGTGCAGGCGATAGATGCGCCAGCTGAACAAAGCAATGAACAAGGCAACAATGAAGCCAAAACTTTCAATGACGATATCCCACCCATTAAACCACCCTGGCGTGCTAAACAAACGATACATGCAAAACCACTCCTCCTCTTCAGTAAGATTGTATATTTTTCTCTAATTTTACTTTCAAGTAGCAAACCCCTATCGTTACTTTAAAAACTTTATGGATGAGTTTTCGGAATTTGCCTCAAGACTGCTGGTTCCCTGCACTTATAAAGGCGCTTTCTTTCTCTTGTTATCAGAGGTGATGCGCATGAGCGAAAGGCAGCGATTGCAACGATTTGTCAAGAGCTTAACGACGGACGAATTGGTCTATCTCCTCTATCAGCGTCATTTCATCAAACACCCAAAAACCCTCTTTCCGGCCCGCTACGGGCCGGTTTTT
>DATDWF010000038.1:0-3708 GCA_035289745.1 Candidatus Nanoarchaeia archaeon | reverse complement strand
CCATACATCCATCCATGACGCGACGAAAGCGGCCTCGGAAGTGGTCAAGTTAGGAGAGAACCCCAAATTGAGCGGCATCATGTATCCGTTGATGCAGGCCTTGGACGAAGAGTATCTGGGTGCAGACGTGCAATATGGGGGGGTTGACCAGCGGAAGATCCTCATGTACGCCCGCGAATACCTGCCCAAGGTGGGCTATAAGCCCCGCGTGGAGTTCATGACTCCCTTGATTCCGGGATTGATTGGCAAGAAGATGTCCGCTTCGGATCCGAAGTCGAAGATTGACCTGCTTGATGATGAAGAAACGGTGCGGGAAAAGATCAAAGGCGCGTATGCTGAAGCGGGCGTGGTGCAGGATAATGGCGTGCTGGCGTTCCTGCAGTATGTTATCATGACGCTTAAGAAAGATCGGAAAGAGAAGTTTGTGGTCGAGCGGACCGCCAAATTCGGGGGCAATCTGATGTTCTCTTCGTACGAAGAGCTGGAAAAGTTCTACGTCGAGAAAAAGCTGCATCCGCTGGATTTAAAGCAAGCCGTGGCGCGGGAAATTAACGTACTCCTGGCGCCGTTTCGGAAGAATCAGGTGAAGCTGGAGAAGATGGCGAAGGAAGGTTATGCCTAAAACTGGAGAAAATCAGCCACATTATTTTTGAACCCCTTAAAAATTTGTGCTGCTTCTTCATTGTGTTCTTCAACTTCTTTTTGGCCGGGCTTTGCAAAGGTCGCCCCTATCGCTGCCGGTAAGCTCTTCAGGGCTCCATAAACAGCGTGGAGGAAAAAAGGGAAACTTTCCTTTTTTTTGTTTTCCCGGTCATACTTTTCTTCCGCATAGAATCCTCCCCCAGCTACAGTAAGTACACAGAGCAGCATAAATCGTGAATGTAACGGGATTTTTTCTTCTTCTTCCCGTAGCTCTTCTTTCGATTTAGGATAGATATAATCACAACCGAGCTCAAATTGGATAGCTTCGTACACTTCTGGTTCAGCAGCATCCAGTTTCGCTGCTAAATCGTTAGGCAATTCCGCTTCGCAATGGTATGTCTGGTAAAGCGAGCGCAATCGTTCAGCCAGATTTTCTGGGTCACGTGCTTTCATCTGGATCTCCATAAAATCCTAAACTTCTCAACAGCGCGGTTTGATTCTCCGGCTGCAGCATCTCCCCAAATGCTCGCCATTGGTTCCAGATTTGTTCTGTCTTTGCAAAAGAGGCATAAACCTTATCTCGCAACCGAGGCTCAACGGGTAAAAAATGCTCAGCATTTTTGTACGATTCATCCTCAAATTCGTTTTGTGATTTATCGGCTCCAAATGACCGAAGCATCACCCCGCTGGGAAAAAGCAAATCCAAAGAGCGAAACCGATCAGGACTGTTCCCCCCGATCCACATCGCTGGATTTTCTCCCGTATTTTCTTTCCTCAGCAGTTCTTTATTTTTAATCTTTTTGGCCTTGCCGGAAGGCTTTACGAGTTCTTGGCCTGCATAAACGAAGCCAATTGGAGCAAACAGCATAGCAAGCTCCGGGTCGCCACTGGCGCTTTTTTTGCCCGTAACGCTACAGTAAATAAGCATAGGCCAGCCGGCGATGCCCATGAGCAATCCTTGGCCCACTTCTTTCCATTGCGTGTATGTATATTCAGTAATTTCCAAAGGCGCAATCATCTGCTGGTAGAGTTCCCGCTGCTTTTCATTTTCCTGCGTAAGCGGTGTTTGCTGCCGTTTCAGATATACATCAATAGTTTCTTTTCCTGCCGCCGAAAAACTACACCACTTTTGTGTGTCCAAATAATTGGCATTGTGGCCAGGGCAGAGTATCCCTTTGCTCGGCGGAAGTAAAGCATATTTCATAAACGTTTCTCCGGGCGTAACGGAACGCTGCTCGGCTTGCCCCGATTCCCCCATCCGTGCCCATTGCTCTGTTCCTCTTTCGTAGGCGACAGCGAATCCATTCGAGAATTCAGCAATAAGTACGTTTTTGTCAGCATATTTTACATTTTTCAGCATTTCTTGCAAATTCATTTTTCCCGCACCTCGCGTGTTTAATCTTTTCTTCGACTTACCCGTCAAAATCGGCCAACAATCTTAAATATATGCAACCCCTCGTAGTTGTTGCATGAACGATTTAAGCCCCTACGGCCTGAGCAGCTATGAAAGTAAAGCGTATCTGACTTTAGTTCACGAAGGCGCCTGCACTGCCCAGGAAGTATCCAAGAAGTCTGGCGTTCCGTATGGGAAGATCTACCCCGTTTTGGATGCTTTGGAAGCCAAAGGCTTCTTGACCATTTCTGGCAGCAAACCAAAACGCTTCATTGCCGTCGAGCCCCAGGTTATCTTTGCAGCCGTTGTGCAAAAGAAAGAACGCGCAGTCCAACAATTACAGCAGCATTCCCAACAGCTCATCAAAGAGCTTGGCACTTTGGCGGTCCGGAAATCGCAGGAGCCGATTGAAAGAATTCGCATCATTGAAGGCTATCGGAACTATCTCAATCTTTCCGTCAGCCTGCACGACAAAGCGAAGAAAGAATGGCTGACCATTTCCCGGATTCCCGTGTACCAGCCCCATTTGGATGCGTACGCCCGCTGCGTCAAGAGAGGTGTGCAAGTGAAAGTTCTCACCAAAATAACACCAGCCAATGAGAAAAATATTCCGTTCTGGAAGAAAACCGGCGTGGAGCTCCGACAGCTTCCCGAATTGCCGGCTCGCTTTAGCATCATGGACGATTCCGGCGTCATTATCCGGCTTTCCGGAGAGGGCAAATACCTGGCGTTATGGGTGCAGAGCCACAGCTTTGCCAAAAGTTCGCAGCATTATTTCCATTATCTCTGGGAACAGGCGAAACCTTTGTGAAAAGTTTTAAATAAGATTGTTCATTAAAGAACGGCATGAATGTCCAGCTCAAGAAAATCATCAAGCAATCCATACCCCTCTTAAAGAAAAATGACGTCGTGAAAGCCAGTATTTTCGGATCTGTTGCCCGGGGCGCAGAGAAAAAAAGGAGCGACGTCGATTTTCTCGTAAAGTTCAAAGGAAGAAAAAGCCTTTTGGATTTGGTTCGCCTCAAGCACCAACTCGAAGACACTCTGCATCGGCATGTTGATGTCTTAACGTATAAATCAGTCCATCCTCCGCTTAAAAAATATATACTGAAAGATGAAGTGAGGATTGTATGAAGGACGATAGGGTTTATCTGGAGCATATTCTCGTTCAGATAGAGAAAATCGAGCTTTCTCTCGAAGGAATAACGAAACAGCAATTTTTGGCTAATGTCGAGAAACAAGATGCCAACGTCCGCCGCCTGGAAATCATCGGCGAAGCCGTAAAGAAGCTCTCTCTTGCTTTCCGAAAGCAACATCCAACCGTTGAATGGCGTGAAATAGCCGGAACTCGAGACGTTCTGATTCACGGGTATTTTACCGTCGATTGGGATTTGGTGTGGAGCATTTTAAGGAGAGATATTCTGACCCTCAAAAATGTTGTTCAGGTTCTCTTGCAAAAACTCGACGCAGAAGAAAAATAACTCTCATTTCCCTTCCATCACCACCAGCGTCCCTTTCTGTAAATACTTCTTTACTACCCGCCGGACATCCGCTCTCGTCACTTTCTTTATCGCCGCTAAATACCCGTCCGCCAATCGTGCATCGCCCACCTGCTCCCAGAACAAGAGCTGGTCGGCAGCTTTCTGCACGTCTTCTAATTCCAGCAAGGTGTC
>DATDWF010000037.1:0-2925 GCA_035289745.1 Candidatus Nanoarchaeia archaeon | reverse complement strand
AGAACATGCCCAGCAGCAGAGCAGTCATCCAGAGCGTATGTTTCATTGCTCGCAGAAGGAGACAAAGAGAGCTTATATACCTATTGCAGCCCGATGCCTAAAAATTCCGGTGCAGGATGGCTTCTTTGCGCTGCTTTAACGACGTCTGCAAACAGCGGAATCTTAATCGGCACGGCAAAGCGTGTAAATGTACTTGTTACTAAAGCTTCGCCTTTGTCCAGAGCAGCAATATTCCGATTGTCCTGGCTTAAGTCCTGCGGCGCCGATTCAATGACCGCCTGCCGTTCGGTATTCATCTCCAGGCCGAGAATAATTTTTGTATTCATGTTGGCAAGAATCGTTTTGGGAATTTCCGACGGCACTTGGGTGATGGCGATCAAGCCCACTTTAAACTTCCGGCCTTCTCGGGCTATGGTCTCGAAGATATTGCTGCCTTGCTCCAGGACACTTTTGCCCAACACGCGGGGAGCCTCTTCTAAAACAATGGAAATGACCGGCTTTTCTGCAAGCTGGCCTAGGCGCTTGTAATATTTATACCGTTCAAAAATCTCGGCAGTGATGATGCTTCCCACCAGAATCTCCAGCGCTCCAGAAAAATAGCTGGTGTCGATAATGACCGTTTTTCCTGCTTCCAAATCTTTGCAGATCTGCCCCACTGTCTGCTCACCGGCAATCGGGTCAAAAAGGCCCTGGCAGGCTAGCTTTCCGTCAGAAAAATCGATGCCCAGCAGGGAAATAAGTTTTCGCTTGACGACGGCGATGGTGTCTTCATGGAAATGCACGTGGGCAATAGGCTCTTCTCGCAGGACGCTTTCAATCCAGGTGCTGCCAAACTTCCGATGATACACATACAGGCATTGCCGCTGCGGGTCTGACAAGCTGATCGCTCCCGAAAAATGTTCCGGCTTGAGGTTTTTCAAGTTGATTTTGAGAGAATAGGCTCCGGGCGGCGGATTGATCGGTGTGTAGTACGCAACCTGCTCAGGGTGCGGATGATCTTTTAGGCCTAATCCCGTTCGCCCATAATATTCATCATGCGGATCCAGCACCAGCATCCCCGCATAGGCTTTACTGGTCACATCCCACAGCAGGGTGGACATCAGATTGCTTTTTCCTTTTCCGGTACTCGCCGGGATGAGGACGTGGTGGCTCAGAACCTCAGCACCGGGCAAAGAAATAGGGAATTGCAGCATTTTGCTGCCGCTGCGCAGCTGGCCGAGGAACAGCGGCGTTTTTGGTGTCGTAATAAAAGAAAGGTCTTCTTTTCTCACGGCACGGACTTGCTGGAAAAAAGCCGGAAGTGACTTGCACATGGCCTGGCTTTTCCCGCTCGTTAACAGCGGCTTGAGCAACGCCAGCTGGTAATTGCGAAGGTGCTCGTCAAGAAGGGAGAACTCTCCCTCTTCCAGATTCATGCCGGCGACCATCTCCAGATTCTGCGGCGAGATCTGGCTGCCGTACAGCAAGTCATAGACTTGCAGAAGGAAAGTGGTAGTGCCGTCCTCTATGACCAGGAGTTCGCCCAACTCGACCTGCTCTTTTGCTTTGATACGCACGACGATCTTGCTGAAATCCCCGGCAACGATTTGGCCTTTGAGCATGGGCTTTCGACTTTATTGGAAACTTATATACATTTAGCGTCTCTAAAATTTAGAAAGAGTTGCTGAGTGCCCACCTCCCTAAAACAGCAATAATCTTTATAAATAAGCCTCTTTTTAGCATCGTCATGGAAGCCACCGTCATGAATTTCCGCCGAGGAAGGCACACCCAGAACACCAAGCAGATGATACTGCAGGTGGCCGATACGCAGGAAGAGGCGCAGAAAGCTATCGGGAAAACTGTGGTATGGGCGTCTCCGGCTGGCAAGGAGATAAAAGGAACGATTTCTGCCCTGCATGGCCGCAAAGGCAGCGTCCGGGCTATTTTTGCCGAGAAAGGGTTGCCCGGTCAAGCGTTGGGGCAGAAAGTGAAGGTGGAGTGAGCCAGAGCATCATTCTTTTTTTAAAAAAAACTCAAAAGCATACAGAAATGTTTAAATAGAATGTATGTTTAAACATAAACATGGTCACCAAAACTATAACCATTACGAGGGAAGCTTACGAATTGCTCAGCCACCTGAAGAGCAGGCAGGAAAGTTTCAGCCGCTTTTTTATGCGGCTTGCGAAAGAACGAAGTATTGCAGAGAAATATTTTGGGGTTCTCAAAGGCGATAGCGTAGCCGCCCAGAAAAAGCTGCAGAAAATACGCACGAACCTCGCCAAAGATATGGACAGGAGGGAACATGTACTTTTTGGACACCAGCGCCATTCTTGAGCTCTTGTATGGAACCGAAAAAGGAGAGCAGATACGCGAGGTGATAACGGAGAAACCTTTAGCAATGTCTTCTATCAGTATTCACGAATTATTTGTTGGCTTGAAAGAGAAAGAATTGCTTCCACTGACCAATTTTCTCCGGGAGATAGCCATTCTCGACTTTGATAAAAAAGCAGCTCTGAAGAGTGCAGAGCTTGCTCGGGAACTGAAAAAAAGAGGAAAAATGATTAATGCTATTGACCTCTTCATTGCGGCAACAAGTTTGGTTCATGGATACCGATTAATAACGTGCGATAGGCATTTTCTGAACATAGAACAATTGGATGCCCAGGTTTTCTAGACGATGGTGGGTGGGAAAGCGCTCGGGCAGAAAGTGAAGGTGGAGTGAATCAAGAGCGCTCTTTCGTGCTTTCCAAATATTTTTCAACCCATGTCTGAAGCGTTTTAATATACAGTTGAAACTGCAGCTGGGTCTCTTTCCAATCTTTTTCTTGGATGAGAATTCCATAATAGTTGACGCCATTCCTTTTGGTTCGCACTTTTTCCAGAAAACCCCAGTCAAATTCGAGCTCCGGGCATTTTGCACAGAGGTAAGCAAACAAGCAATGGTGG